>CAMCTU010000070.1 GCA_945878525.1 Sphingobacterium thalpophilum | reverse complement strand
ATTAAGTAATTTAAGGCCTGAATGGTACCAGTTTCCATATCGCAGGCTACATAATGTATATTTTTTATAGGTGGAATCCTATCGAAGAATACTACTGGAATATGATGTTTTTTTAATAAATCAAAATGTTCATAGGAACTTGTATTTTTCGCAACCGAAATTAATAGTCCATCAACACGATGGTTTTTCATTTTTTCGACTAATTGTTTTTCCCTTTCTTCATCATCATGTGATTGAGCAAATAAAACAGTATAATTCTTTTCATTTGCAATATCTTCTATTGCATTAACGGCAGTTGCGAAAAAATATTCTGAAAGTTCAGGCAGAATAACACCTATAGTTTTTGTTTTACCTTGTTGTAAAAAAATAGCTGTTTGATTGGGCTCATAGTTCAATTCTGCCGCTAAATTTTTAATTTTTAAGCGGGTGGCAATTCCAATACTAGAATGATCATGGAGTGCCCTAGAAACTGTAGAAGCTGAAATATTAAGTAAACGTGCAATTTCTTTTATGGTAGGTGGTTTTTTATTCATTGCAAATTTATTACATAACTAAATTAGGAATATAAAATAGAATATGAAATGAGACGCAATCATTAGATTTAAACAAACGTTTGTGTATTTTATGGTTTACTACATTAGTAAAGTTGATAAATATTAACTGTAGTTTTAGTAACATAAATTTTAATTTAATCAATTAATCAATAGTATGAATAGAAAAGAGTTTATCAAAACTGGAGTAATTGCTGGCGTAGGTTTTACTATACTTCCCTCAGGTACCCTATTTGCAAAATCTGATGGAAAAGTTAGACTTGGTTATATTGGCGTTGGAGCAAGAGGAATGAGTCATATTTCTGCGGCACTTTTAAGAGACGATACAGAAATTGTTGCGATTTGTGACATACAAGAACGTTCTTTAAATATTTGTCGTGCCGCTATCTCGAAAAAAGGCAGAACTCCTGCTAAAGAATATACTGGGGGTCTTGATGCTTATAAAAAGCTACTTGAGCATAAAGATATAGATGCAGTAATCATTGCAACTCCATGGCAATTTCATCATATTCAGGCAGTCGATTCTATGCTTGCTGGAAAACATGTTGGCTGTGAAGTTATAGCTGGTTTGTCTGTTAAGGAGCATTGGGACATTGTAAATACAAGTGAAAAAACTGGGATGAAGTATAGCACATTAGAAAATGTTTGCTATCGCAGAGATGTTTTGGCTGTATTAAATATGGTTCGCCAGGGTGTATTTGGGGAAATGCTTCATGCAGAAGGGGGCTATCAACATGATCTTAGAAACGTATTTTTTAATAATGGTAAACAAATTTATGGTGGTGGTGTGGAGTTTGGGCCAAATGCATTGAGTGAAGCTCAGTGGCGTACCCAATTTAATATAGATCAGGATGGTGATTTATATCCTACCCACGGTGCTGGACCTGTAATGCAGTATTTCGACATCAATCGTGGTAACCGATTCACAAATTTGGTTTCTTTCAGCTCGAAGGCTAGAGGATTAGCCACATACGTAGAAAAAGAATCTCCTGGACATCCAAATGCAAAAATTAATTATAAGAACGGAGATATTACTCAAACAATGATGAATTGTGCAAATGGTGAAACCGTTATGCTTACGCACGATACTCATTTGCCAAGACCATATTCATTAGGCTTTAGGGTACAGGGTACAAAAGGACTTTGGATGGATTTAAATAGATCAATTCATGTAGAAGGAGTTAGCAAGGCTCATGCTTGGGATGAGGCTAAGATCTGGTTTGATAAATACGATCATCCTCTTTGGAAAAAATATGAAAAAAAGGCTTTAGGTGCTGGTCATGGTGGGATGGATTGGTTTGTGTTCAATGGTTTTATTGAGGCTATTAAACAAAAGAAAACCCCACCAATTGATGTGTATGATTCGGTTACTATGAGTGTAATTTTACCACTCTCAACAAAATCTTTGAAGGAAGGCAATAAACCTCAGGAGTTTCCAGATTTTACAAGAGGTAAATGGAAGTCGCGTAAAAATGTGTTTGCATTAGATGATAGTGGATTCTAAAACTTTTAGTGCTATTTAATATATTTCGGCCCTTGTGTAAAGCAAGGGCTTTTTTTATAATTGCAAACTTCTGCTTAAAATCTATAATTAGGTAAGTTTGATTTTGCCTACAATCTAATTGTAATGGTATATTATTTTTTTGAGCTAATTTTTACTTTTTGGGCCTTATATTTTAAAAATCCGATATTTTAAAATAAAATTTAGATCACTTTAGGTTCCCAAAATGCCTTTTATTTTTTGAGACGATTATTTTTCTTCATACAATCATTATTTGATTTTTTTAGGGGTAAGATATTTAAAGCAAACGTTTGTGTAATAATTTAGCAGATAAAAATTCTTTTTTTGGGATCAACTATGTTAGCTTCATGGTTTAGATTCCCAATAAGATATGGGTTATCGTTTATTTAAAACAGACAAATTATGACGAACATGTACACACAAAATGTCTTTAAAAGTACTTTTAAAAGCAAAATTCTTTCTCCTGTGAGAGTGCTTAGAGTATTTAAACTGCTTCTGCTGTTAACATTGCTATTTTTCAATGGAGCGGATGTTTTTGCGCAAACCAATCGCCAAATTTCTGGTACGATTAGGGATGAATCAAAAGAAAGCCTTGTTGGAGTTTCGATTAAAATTAAAAACACCAATATTGGTACATCAACTGATATTGATGGAAAGTTTAAGATTATGGCATCTTCAACTGATGTACTGCAAATTACTTATATTGGCTATGAGACAATAGAACGAGTTGTAGGTACTGCGAATCAGATTGATATTACCATGAAATCTAGCTCAACAGGATTGGGTGAAGTAGTTGTGGTAGGTTATTCATCTAAAAAGCTTGAGCAGATTTCAAGTTCTGTTTCTGTGGTAAGTGGTGAAAAACTTAGAGATGTTACTTCGAACGAAGTTTCTAGCTTACTACAAGGTAAAGCTGCAGGGGTATTAGTATCAACTGGTTCTGGTTCACCAACTTCTGGTTCAACCATTGTAATTAGAGGTGCTGGTAGTATCAATGCAAGTACTAGTCC
Source organism: Sphingobacterium thalpophilum (assembly GCA_945878525.1). Taxonomy (GTDB): domain Bacteria; phylum Bacteroidota; class Bacteroidia; order Sphingobacteriales; family Sphingobacteriaceae; genus Daejeonella; species Daejeonella thalpophilum_B. The sequence continues at coordinate 10,826 of CAMCTU010000070.1, read as the reverse complement.
GCTAATAGTAGTTGATGGAAATATTGGTGGTACTTACAATCCAACCGATATTGAAACTATTACTATTTTGAAAGATGCTGCTGCAACTGGTTTGTACGGTTCTAGAGCTGCTAATGGCGTTATTATTATTACTACTAAAACCGGAAAAGCTGGAACTACTGTAATGGATTTTAACACCAGTGTTGGTTTAAGTAATCCTAATACTGGTAATTTTAAACTTATGAACACAGCTGAGCTTTATGATTATCAATCAAAGTTTTATTCTGGTTTAACTCCTGAGCGTAAAAATAACGACACAGACTGGTGGGATTTAGCGTTCCGTCAAGGTATGGTTAATAGCCATCAACTTTCAGCTTCTGGAGGTAGTGAAAAAACGCAGTTCTATGTTTCTGGGAACTATTATAAAGAAGAGGGAACTCAAGTTGTGGATAGTAAAACAGGTTATAACTTCCGTTCTAATTTAACTCAGAAACTTTCTGATAAATTAAAACTGGGTGTTTTATTAAATGGTATTTTTAATAATGACACGTATAATCCAACCGGCACATTATATAATGCATATGTAAATTTACCTTTCGATGCGGCTTATGATGGAACTGGAAGTCCGATTGATCCAAGATTTGGAACTTGGTATGGAAGAGATCGTGATAACTTTTTACATACCTTACAATACAATACCTCAGGGGCTAGAAGCTTTAACGTAAATGCTGACATTAACCTTGATTATAATATCACTAAAAATTTAACTTTCTCAACAAATAATAGAGGAAGATTGAATAACTATAGATCAGATAGTTATAATGATAAAAGATCTAAAGGTGGTGCTACCAATAATGGTACAGCTTATGCATCTGCTAATTATTCTAACTCATTTTTAACATCAAATCGTTTAAGATATTCTAACAATTTTGGTAATCATAGTGTTGGAATATTGGGCGTTACTGAAGTTGAAGAGGGTTACAATGATAGTTTTTCTGCCAATGTAAAAAATCTACCAGCTGGTAGAGATGCATTTAGTACTGCAACTGACATTATTACAAATCCTGCTGGTGGTAGAGACGGGTATCAATTCAGTAAATATTTAGGTCAAGTAGATTATGGCTTCAAGGAGAAATATTTTGCTGTAGCATCTTATGTAAATGAGTATTCTTCAAGATTCGGTACCAATAATCCAAGAGGTAATTTCTATCAGTTAGGTGCATCATGGATTGTTAGTAAGGAAAGTTTTATGGAAAATATAAAGCCAATTACTTTCTTGAAAGTTCGTGGTAGTTATGGTACTACTGGTAATGCTGATGGTATTGGATATTATGCTGCACTTGGTTTATATTCTATTTCTTCAAGTGCTAGTTATGCTGGTTTACCAGGAGCGGCACCTAGCCAGAAGGCTAATCCGGATTTAACTTGGGAAAAATCGAAATCTGCAAACATTGGTTTTGAAGTAGGATTGTTTAATCGAATTGATTTAAACGTTGATTTATATCAAAAAGAAGCGGCTTCATTATTATTTTTCAGACCTCTTCCTGCAACTTCTGGTTATAGTGGTGTTTTTGAAAATGTTGGAAACGTTCGTAACCGTGGTCTAGAATTGAGTTTAACTAGTAGAAATCTAGTCAAAACCTTAAAGTGGGAAACTAATTTTAACATTGCGTTTAACCGTAACAAGGTTTTGGAAGTTAATGCTGGACGTACAGAAGTTAGTACAGGAGCAAGACAACCAATTGCTGTGGGTCGCGATATGGATGAGTGGTTTATGCCAGTTTGGTCGGGTGTGAATCCAACAACTGGAGCACCATTGTGGGAAAATAGAGTAAAGGATGCTGCTGGACAAGAGTACTTAACCTATACTAGTAATTATAATTCGGCCACTAGACAATATGTTGGACAATCATCTGCTCCTAAATTTGCGGGTGGTATAGCCAATAATTTTCAATACAAAAGTTTCAGCTTGAATACATTCTTCAATTTTGTTTATGGAAACAAGGTGTATAACGATAGCCGTTTCTTCTTTGATAGCGATGGTTTATATGAAAGTTATAACCAAATGAATTTGGCGGATGGTTGGAATCGTTGGGAGAAGGCAGGCGATTTAGCTACGCACCCAAAACCAATTCATGGTAGAGCAGATAATTCAAATGCTACCTCAACTAGATTTTTGGAGGATGGTAGTTATATAAGATTGAGAAACGTAACATTAGGATATGACCTTCCAAAGCAACTATTAGGAAGAGCGAAAATCTCAAGAGGGAGAATATTTGTTAGCGGTGATAACCTTTGGACAGCTACTAATTTTTCTGGAACAGACCCTGAAGTAGTTTTAGGTGACGGTGTTTCTTCAATCAAATACCCAATAAGTAAAAAAGTAGTGTTTGGTTTCAACATGAGCTTTTAATTTAAATAGATGAATAGATACAAGATTTTTCAATCAATAATTAATTATAATCTGATGAAAATAAAACACGTAACAACAGCTCTTATGGCAGGAATGATTGTCCTGGCCAATGTAGCCTGTGAAAAATCATTTGAACCATCAACTTCAATTGATGAGAGTTCTGCGTTAAGTAGTCCGGCCGATATAGAAACAGCAACCATAGGTACTTATGCTCTTTTTAAAGATGCAGCTTATGTTAGAAGTGGCTATTTTTTTACTGAATATCCTTCTGATGCAATTGCTCAAGGGCAAAACTCATCGGATGATTTAAGTAATATTTACAAATACACGCCAATAAAGACATCTAGTCACGCAGCAAGTTTTTGGGTTAGTGCATACCGTTCTGTTGGGGCCGCAAACCGTGTTATAGAGGCAATTCCAGATGCTGCTGCAGCTGATGCCAAACAATTAAAAGGAGAAAACCTGTATATCAGAGCCATGCTTCACTTTAATTTGGTTCGAATTTTTGGTAGACCTTACCCTCAAAGTCCGGAAGTTAATTTAGGCGTGCCTATTTTAAAAGATGGTTTAACTGATGATGAGAAATTAGTATTACCAAGAAGTACTGTTAAGCAGGTTTACGATTTCGTGATTGCTGATTTATTAAAGGCAGCTGATTTCATGACTCAGAGTAAGAGTAACTCTTTTGCATCAAAGCAAGTTGCTGAAGCTCTTTTAGCTCGTGTTTATCTTTACAAAGGCGATAATGCTAATGCAATAGTATATGCAAACAAGGTTATTAATTCTGGCCGCTATAGTTTACTAAGTACTTCAGAATTACCAAATTATTTCAGAAGTAGCCCTGATGCTAATAAGGAAACCATTTTCTGTATCAGACACATTAAAACGGAAGATAGAGGTTACAGTGCTATTGGTTCTATGTATTTCAGTGGTGATGCAAGTGGAAATGCATTGAATCAGGCGGCAAGTGGCTGGGGCGAGCTTTATGCATCAAAGAAAATTTACGATACGTATATGTTAAATCCACAAGATGTAAGATTGAAATTCTTAAGTCCTTTGATGGAGAACGGTGTTGTTAAAGTAAACAATAAGATTACACCTAACGTACCGATGTATTATATCAATAAGTATAATCTTCAAGAAGGAATTGTGAATTTAAGTTCACCTGTTTACTTACGATTAGCAGAAATGTATTTAATTAGAGCGGAAGCAAATGCTAAAACTCCAGGAAATGACCTGGCAGCACTTGATGATGTAAATCGTATTCGTACAAGAGCTGGAATTCCAGCGCTTACGCTTGCTGGACTTACTACTGCGGGTAAAACAATGCTTGATGCGGTTCTTGATGAACGTGCTTTAGAATTAGCATTTGAGGGTCATCGTGCTTATGATTTGTTCCGTAACAACAGACCAGTTGTTAGAAACTATCCAGGTACTGGAACATCAACAAATCAAACTGTTGATCCTGGAGACAGTAAAGTGGTTGCATTTATTCCACAAAATGAAATCGACAAAAATCCTAAGCTTGTTCAAAATCCATAATATTTATCTTGGTCTGTATTGAAATTTTCAATATAGACCTTTAAATAAAGAAAAAATGAAAAAAATAACTTACATGATACTAGCCTTTGCTTTGTTAGCAATTTCGGCTTGTGATGAGAATGATGCAGTATTATTTAAAGATGAGTCAACTGCAATTACCGCTGATAGAAAAGCATGGACAATAACTTCTTCAAGCTTTTCTACTTCAGAAGGAACAAATGGATCACCTCAAAGATTATTAGATGGGGATAGATTAACCTATTGGCATACAGATTATTCTGTGGTAACTCCTTACCCACATTGGGTATTAATTGATATGAAAGTTGCTATTAAGATGATTTCTGTTGGAGTTACTAATCGTTATGCTGCAACTCCTAATGCTGTGGGAATGAAAAGATTCAAGCTCGAAGCTAGTAATGATGGTACATCCTTTACTTCTTTTGGTGAGTTTAATTTTGCAATTTCAAATGATCTTCAGAATTTTCCTGTATCATCTGCTACAGCCTATCGCTATTTAAAACTTACAGCTTTAGAAACCCAAAGAGTAGGCACGAACCATACGTTCTTGTCTGAAATTGATGTTTTTGCAGTTAAATAATTTTATTTCTGATCAACCTAAAAGCCCAATAAGTTTAACTTATTGGGCTTTTTAAATTTTAAAAAATTTTGAGAGAGAATGGCCTTGTTTTTTTGTTTTTAGTGTTAAACATTTTCATAGTTGCTTGTAAAAAGGATTTAAAACAGCCCGAAGCTAAACCAACTGAACCAGTTAAAACAACAACTTACACTAGTAACCAATCACGTAATTTAAATATTGTATATTTTGTCCCTGCAGATTTGAGTCCCTATGCCAATTATGAGCGTAGAATTAGTGAAATTATGCTTGCCGGTCAAAAGTATTTTGCTGAACAAATGAATTTGAATGGATATGGTTCAAAAACCTTTGGTTTATTTAAGGATGATGCAAATGCTCGTGTAAAAATTATAACCATCAAAGGGAAGCTTAGTCGCGAAAACTATAAGGCAGAAACGCATAATAACATTCTTCAAGAAGTGAACGCCTACTTTTTAGCTAATCCATCAGAGAAATCGAGTGATCACATATTAATTATTTTACCAGCCTTATATTTAAATGCTAACTCCACTCTTCCAATGGATGGTGTAAATCCTTATTTTGGGATTGGGAAGAGTTGTTATGTGTTAGATTACCCAAATTTTGAATATAAATATTTTGGAACAGATACATACGATTTTACAAAATGGTATGGAGGTTTGTTTCATGAGCTTGGTCACGCATTAAATTTGCCACATAATCACGCTAAAAAAAGTGAAATGTCAATAAAAGGTACGGCTTTGATGGGAGCAGGTAATTATACTTTAGGTAAAACGCCAACCTTTTTAACTGCCGCTGATTGTGCTGTTTTGGATGTAAATCAGTTATTTAATGTAGACACTAAAGCATATTATGATCAGGTTAATGCAGGTATTACATCAATTGATGCTAGTTATAATTCCAGCAAATCGTCTATCAATGTAAGTGGTAAGTTTTCTAGTGAAGTACCAGTAAAACAAATACTGTATTATAATGATCCTGAAACAATTGCCGATGGTGGTACTGGTGCCAATAAAGATTATAATGCGATTACTTGGACTTCCAAGCCAATTGGATCAAATGAATTTAAGATAGACTTTCTGCTTTCAGATTTTATTGAAAAGGCAGATGGTATTAAATATGAATTAAGAGTAAAGTTAGTTCATGAAAATGGCTATTTAACACAAACTAGCTATAATTATAAATTTATATTAGGGATTCCTTTGCTTGATTTTAGTACTAAGCCAGAAATTAGCAAGTTGAGCTGGAAAATTAATTCATTTAGCTCTGAAGAATTATCAGGTGAAGGTAGTATAAATGGAAGAGCCAATACCTTAATTGATGGAAATGGATCTACCTATTGGCATTCTAAGTGGACCGGATCTCCAACTAGCTATCCTCATGATTTTGTTGTTGATATGGGAGTTACGAATACCCTGAAAGGATTTGCCCTGATTCAGAGAAGTGGCCTCTCTCGTGCAATTAAGGATTTTGAATTACTATCAAGTGTTGATGGTGTTACCTTTCTTTCTATAAAGAATTTTACGGCAGCCAATACTAATGGTAGTCAATATTTTATTTTTGACACGTCACGCACATTTCGTTATTTTAAAGTAGTCTCAAAATCAGCATGGGATAATCAACAATTTGCAGCTATTGCTGAAGTTGGTATGTTTTAATTTTTTAAATAATTTCAAATGAATAAAAGACAATTGTTATTCTCGCTCTTGGTTTTTATTAGCCTAAGTGTTTCTGCACAAACATTTAAAGCAATTATTCCTTTAGGTGGTAATGCTTATGTAGGCTCTGGAGCTAAAATAAAGGATAGGGGACTTGTTGAATGGACTGATTTACAGGCAATTACTAATATTTATTTCAGGGTATCTATCCCTCAAACTTTAAATGTTTCTTTACGTATACGAGTCCCGGAAGGTGAAAGTTTTATTAGAGTTAAATCTGGCTCTAAGATATTTGATAAAGGAATCTTCAATTCCACATTTGATACAGTTTCAATTGGAAAAATAAAAGTTAAAACTGTTGGACACGTTAAGATTGATATTCAAGGTTTAAAAAAGACTCATTCTCAATTTGCTGAAATTTCAGATTTAATTATCACTGGCGAAAAAGTAGATCAAGATTTAGTTTATGTTAAAAACGGAAGTTCCTTTCATTTTGGTCGTCGAGGGCCATCGGTACATTTACGATATGATATTCCGCCAAGTATTAAAAATAATGTAAAGTGGTTTTATAATGAAATTAAAGTTCCCGCTAAAAGTGATGTAATTGGATCATATTATATGGCTAATGGCTTTGGAGAAGGGTATTTTGGTATGCAGGTAAATTCACCTACTGAAAGAAGAATATTATTTTCTGTTTGGAGTCCCTTTGTGACCGACGATCCTAAAAGTATTCCCGATAGCATGAAAATTGTTATGTTAAAAAAAGGTTTAACAGTAAAAACTGGCGAATTTGGAAATGAGGGATCTGGAGGTCAAAGTTATATGGTTTTTCCATGGAAGACTGAACAGGCTTATGCTTTTTTATTAGGTGTAAAACCGGATTTTAACAATAAAACTACCGAGTATACGGCTTATTTTAAGGATCCAGAACAAGATAAATGGTTTTTAATTGCGCGTTTTAAAAGACCTCAAAAGGCAACAAACATTACTAATCTTTATTCGTTTCTTGAGAATTTTGCAACTACAACTGGTCATATCAGTCGTATGGGATATTATCAAAATCAATGGATTATGGATAGCAAGGGCACCTGGCATGAACTTACGAGCGCTAAATTTACTGCTGACGCTACAGCTAGAGGTAATTTCCGAAAAGATTATGCAGGGGGGGTTATAGGGAATAAATTTTTCATGAAGAATGCTGGTTTTTTCAATCAATTTACGTCGATGGATCAGCTTTTTAAGCGCGAACCAATGCGTGTAAAGCCAGATATTGATTTTGATGAATTAGAAAATTTTTAATTACTTAAATTTTTTCTCTCTTTTACCAAAATAGATTCATTTTTTTTAACGTATTTTCTTTATCATTATCAAAAACTAAAAATGAAAAAATACCTACTAATTTTATTCCTTTTTCTAAGTCAATTGGGCTTTGCGAAGCCAACAGACGAGCGTTATTTTGAATTAAGGGTTTACTATTGTAATCCCGGTAAATTAGATGCCTTAATTACCAGGTTTAGGGATCATGCAGTACCTCTGTTTAAGAAGCATGGTATTGACGGACTTGCATATTGGGTTCCGACCAATAATTCGGATAATGCATTTTATTATTTGATGGCTTATCCAAATAAAGAGGCCAGAGATGCATCCTGGAAAGCGTTCGGAAGTGATCTGCAATGGCAGGAAGCAGCAAAGAAATCTGAAGAAAATGGAAAAATTATTTCAAAAGCCACCATTCACTTCTTAAAAGCTACTAATTATACTCCTAAAATCAAACCTTCAAAAGGCTCAGCGATGAGAACTTTTGAAATGCGAATCTATACTGCAATGCCTGAAAAGCTTCAGAATTTAGAAAACAGATTCAGAAATCATACGATGAAGATTTTCGAGAACAATGGAATGCAAAATGTAGCGTATTTCACAACTATAGAAAAGAATCCGGCAGATCAAGCTAAACTCTTATATTTTCTCGCTTATGAAAATGAAGAAGCAGGTAAATTGGCATGGCAAAATTTCCGAAAAGATTCTGAATGGATAAAAGCCAGTACTGCTTCAGAAGTAAATGGTAAACTGGTAGAGAAGGTTGAATCTGTATATATGAAACCAATGGACTTTTCGAAGTACAGGTAGTTTGATTGATTTTGAAGTACAAATAAATGAAAATGGCTCTGCAGAAACAGAGCCATTTTTGTTAAACATTAGATCGCATTTAGCATAATAACGCTGTTAGGTTCAAAATTAATCCGGATAAAACCTTCTTCTGCGTCTTCAACTTTTACTTTTCCATTAATCTTCTTTTGGAATTTTTTAAATGGCGATTTTATTTTAAGACTTCCACCTTTTTCTGAAAGAATACTGAGCATCTCCACTTTTCCATTCTTCTTTTCAGCACTAACCAGGAATGCACCTTCTGCCCTCATCGTTTTGAACGAAACGTCTTTCCAACTGCCTGGAATTGCAGGAAATATTTCAAGATAGCCTGCATGAGACTGGAGCAGCATCTCCTGTAAACCGGCAGCGAAAGCAAAGTTTCCTTCCAGCGTGAATGGCCTGTAAACAAAGTCTGAATAGCCTGATTTGGTTTGATCTCCATTTAAGTGAAAACTATTAGTGGAGCAGAATGCAGTGGAAAAAATAGTTAAAGCCTTTGCAGCTCCTTCACCATCTTTTGCTCTTGCCTTCAAATTGCCTAGCCATGAATAAGAATAACCGCACCATAATTTCGGACCAACATCATCTAATAATTTTATACTCGATCGGATAATGTTTTTTGATTCTTCGGAATCTTCCCATTTGATCAAGCCCAGGGGATGTATTGCCATGGTATTTGAAAAATGACGATGAGATACATCATATGGAAAATCGGGAGAAATCATCAACTCATTATTTTTTGAGATTGCAAGATCAGGTAATTGCCTATAGATTTTTTCCCAATGTGCAGCCTCCTCCATTAAGTTCAATTCTCTTGCTAACTCTGCGGCTGTTTTAAAGTTGAACTGCATTAATGAAAGGTCGTAATTTGTTGTTTTAGTAAACCAGGCGCTACTTTTATTATCATTTATCTCCGGACTAGAACTGATCACCAATTTACGTTTACCTGTTTCTGAATCCAGAATTGAGATCTGTTCCAGAAATATTGCAGTCGATTTTATCCATGGGTAAGCTTTATTTTTTAAAAAATCCTTATCCATGCTGTATCGCCATTGGAGATAATAGTGTTGCGAGATCCATGCAGAAACCGTTGGGGATAGCGAATATTGGATCCAGCCTCCCATTTCTGTTCCATCTAAAGTAGTTACTCCCGGTACCGCGATTCCTTCTTTGCCAAAGAATAGCTGAGTATAACGTTTATAATTTTCCTTGTTAAGTTCAAAGTGATCCAGGTAACCCATTGCTTCTTCTAGGTGATTGCCACTATAAGAGGGCCAATAGCTCAACTGGGTATTCAGGTCATGATGAAAATCTCCTTTCCATGGTGGTATCCGGCCGTTATCAGCCGACCAAATTGCCTGTAAGGATATTGGCGGTGCATTTTGGCGGGCAGTAGATCCAAACTTATATTGCTCCATTTCCCATTGATGCTGAAGTGTTAGGTCGGGTACCTTAAGATCAGATTTAGCCCAAAATTTTGACCACCATCCCAGATGACTTTTTCTATTTTGATCATAGCCCGAATTCAGTTTTTGCTGTAATTCTAAGAGGTCCAAATTACTTTTAAAAATATCCGGATTGCTGCGGATAGTCCAGGCACCCTCTACGGTCTTGTCATCAATTTGTTTCCATGTTACAATGACATCATAGGAGAAACCTCCCCATCCATTTTGATGATAAATAATACTGTTAGCTTTTCTTTCTATACTGCCCTGTTCATATCCCAAACGTCCAAGATCGTCCCCTCCAACGGGGTCTCCACTTACTTTTACAGCAGCCTGATAGGCCGGTGGAATCAGCTCAATATCAAATTCGACTGATAGGTTTTCAAATCTGAACCAACCTACAGGATCTATTGCGTGTACAAAGGATAAAAGTCTGGTACCGTTCTTCCAGCTAATTTCAGATGTTGCTTCGTCGAGATTTAACTTAGCATCCGATAGGCTAAGTCCTTTTGTGAAATTAAATTCAATTCCAGCTCCAGGAATTTTTGTTGGAGCAGGCTCCCTGTCATAAGGATGATCAAAATATTCCTGAACCGGTTTATAATTATCATTCAATCTTTGTTCTACAATCCACTGGTAGCTAAACTCTTTACGATGCAGTCCTTTCATTGGCCGACTATCCCAAAGATCAGCACGATCTAATGCAACCCGAATAGTTTTGTTTTTCTCCCAGATGAGTGAACCAATCATCCCATTCCCCATTGGGATTGCTTCATCCCATTGCTGTGGTAGGGGGTTGAAAGCATGGGTTCTGGGCTGAGCTAAAGCAATAAACGGTAAAAAGATAAACGTTAATAGTATTAGAATCTGAATTTTTACTTGTTTCCACGGATTATTCATAGGACTATCTGTTTTTGCTAAAATTTAAGCTTGGTACAATATTTGAATGTATTTAATCGTTCTCAAAATAGAAAATAACCCTCAGATTGAAAAAGATTCTTTTTATAACCCTCTTTTCTGTCTATTTG
>CAMCTU010000069.1 GCA_945878525.1 Sphingobacterium thalpophilum | reverse complement strand
CTTCCATTGCTTGTTTCAGGCCAGAATACAGGCTTTGAGGACAAAGCAGCAAAAATTGATACCTATGTGAATGGCTTGCTTTCAGACTGGAATATTCCTGGTCTGGCTCTGGTCATCGTTCACAAAGATCAGGTCATTTATTCTAAAGGATACGGCTACAGAGACCTTGATAAAAAACTCCCCGCCACCGAAACTACCCTGTTCCCGATAGCTTCGAACACCAAGCTTTTTACGGCAACATTGGCAGCGCAGCTTGCAAATGAGGGCAAAATAAGTCTGGATGCTCCGGTAAAACAATACTTGCCAGAAGTTAATTTTTATAACCCTGAATTAAATTTCAAAGTTAGTATTCGAGATCTGCTAAGCCATCGCACCGGACTTCCATCCTACGATGGCATCTGGCTGAATTCAACATTCAAAAGGAAAGAATTGTTAAGCAAAATATCCTTTATGAAGCCAAGTCTTGGTTTCAGGGAGGGGTATTTTTACAATAATAACATGTACACCCTCGCCGGACTTGCAATTGAAGCAGTAAGCGGAAAAACCTGGGAAGAAAATGTTCAGGATCGCATTTTTAAGCCTCTGGAAATGAATTCAAGCGGATTTACAGGAGTTGGCGCTCGACCGGAAAATCATTCCCTGTCTTATTTTGAAGCAGAGGGCAGCGGTAAACTCACGGCACGTACCTTTCTTGCTCAATCAGAATTACTTGCCCCGGCCGGTAATATCTATTCCAGTATGGTGGATATGAGTAAGTGGTTAATTCTGCAGGTAAACGGCGGAAAATATAAAGGGAAGCAGGTAATTACAGCATCTGCAATCGAAGAAACTAAGATACCAAACGCTATTTCCGATAAAAGAGGTCGTTATGATGAGCTCTCCAATGGAATTTATGCCATGGGGCGTATTCTTCAAACCTATAAGGGTACCAAATTGATCAGTCATACCGGATCAATTGATGGCTTTTATTCCAATTTAAGTTATCTGCCGAAGGATAGTATCGCTTTATTCATTGTTCATAATGCCGTCTCTGCTGCTTCGCTTCGTTCGGTGATGAATCTGCCCCTTATCGATATCCTGCACACCAGGGAAATTACCGACTGGAGTGCGAGATACAGAAAGGATCATCTAGAGGCGGAGGAAAGAAACAAAAAGACTGTGGATGAAATCAATGCTTCGCAGGTTAAAAACACACTCCCATCCCATCAGGCAATCGCCTATACCGGCAGGTTCAATCATCCGGTGTATGGTGAAATACTCATCGGACTAAAAAATAATGACCTGCAAGTACAGTACAGAAGTTTGAACGCGACACTCCATCACTGGCATTATGATCAGTTTATCACGATGGATGATGGCAGAGGCTTTCCGGATCTTCGGATCAGTTTTCTGACAAACGATAAAGGAGAAATCGACCGGATCAGTACCCGCCCTTTCGGTGATCCGCTGACTGAATTTGTACGGGTGAAATAGAAAATTAAAAACCTTTGTTGGCTGGATAAAATATCAACTTATATGTGGCGTAATATGTCTTATGGTCTCGTCGATTCTCCTCGGCATGTTTCTTTTCAGCCTGTCTGAACGTGTTCATCCAGCAGAGTTGACAATGTCATTATTTAATATGCAGTAAGTTACAGGATTAAAATTATTCCGAGTGATTTCAAATTTACACCGCTCACAACCGCGGAGGCCTATTTACTTTTTTCGGCGTTAGTTTTTATTTTCAAAGGCCCTCAAGCTACTTCGCGGTTTCCTTGATGAAAAAGTAACCAATGTGTCTGGTACTAAGCAGAAACCTTCAAAGCATCAGGCGCAGCGGCGGCTTTTTGTTTCTTTTCAGCTGAAGGAAAAGCGAATAATTATGAGTTAAGAATATCATCTTTACTCTGATAATTCAATTTTCTCCAAAAACTCCTTTGCATTATAAATTCAATTTCCATAATTTACAAATCATTATTCAACCCTAACCCGCTAAAAAACATCCCACACCAAATCCTATGAAAAAATTAATAATCCTTCTTCTCATCTGTTCTCTAAGCCTTTCAGGTTTCAGCCAGACCATCGTAAATTCTACCCCTGAAGCTGCAGGTTTCTCATCAGTGCGCCTAAAGCGCCTTGATAATGCCATGAATGAATGGGTGGACAAAGGTTACATGAATGGAGGTGCGGCATTGATCATCCGTGATGGTAAAATTGCATATTACAAGGCCAATGGTTATAATGATTTAGATACCAAAGCCCCGCTTCAAAAAGATGGTATTTTCAGAATAGCTTCTCAGACCAAGGCAATTACAAGTGTTGCCATCATGATGCTGTTTGATGAAGGAAAGTTATTGCTGACCGATCCGGTTTCAATGTATATTCCTTCGTTTAAAAAACAAAGTGTAATGACTAGTTTCAACGCTGCAGACACGACCTACACTACTATTCCCGCGAAAAGGGAAATGACTATCAAGGATCTTCTTACCCACACCTCCGGACTTGGTTATGCTCAAATTGGATCAAATGAGGCGAATGCTATCTACGCAAAAAATAATATCACTGCAGGTATAGGTGTAAAAGACAGAACATTACTTCAGGCTATGACGCGTTTAGGTGAATTGCCTTTAATGCATCAGCCAGGCGAAAAATTCACCTACGGATTGAATACCGACGTCTTGGGTTGTTTGGTTGAAGTGATATCCGGTGTAAGTTTGGACGAATTTTTCAGAACCCGCATTTTTGAGCCTTTAGGTATGAAAGACACCTATTTCAACTTACCAAAGGAAAAAGCAAATCGTCTGGTAAACCTCTACACTGAAACCCCACAGGGAAAATTAGTGAAAGCTGGTGCAGGTATGTTAAACAGTCCGGCGACTTCCAATTACCCATTGGTACCGCATACCTATTATTCTGGTGGAGCAGGCTTAAGCTCCACACTGTATGATTATGGCGTTTTTCTTCAGATGCTGTTGAACAACGGAGTGTATAATGGCAAAAGATTATTAGGCCGTAACACGGTAAGGATGATGACTACCAATCAAATTGAGGGTGTGCCTTACGCAAGTGGTACCTTCGGACTCGGATTCGGAGTAGTTACAGATCAAAACAGCGGGAGTGCACCTGCACAAGTGGGAACATTTAACTGGGGTGGCGCTTTCGCAACCTCCTATTGGGTTGATCCAAAAGAAAAAATGGTTTACTTGTTCTTCCGACAGTTACAGGCCAGAACGCATAATGAGGTGGTAGAAAAATTCAGGGCATTAACTTATCAGGCAATTAATGATTGATTTGGCTTTAGCTTAGATTTAGATATAAAACATGAAAAAAATACTCGCGCTCTTCGGATTAGTTCTAAGTTCTTTGATGGTACAGGCTCAGCTAAGTGCCGACCTGATCATACGAAATGGTAAAATTTACGATGGAACCGGAAACTCCTGGTATTACGGCGATGTGGCTGTAAAAGATGGCAAGATCATCAAAACGGGATACATTTCTGATATTAAGGCAAGTAGAACTATCGATGCGAAAGGTTTACTGGTCGCCCCGGGATTTATAGATGTCCATGGACATATTGAGAGTGGAATCATCACCACTCCTACTGCAAACAACTATATTCTCGATGGAGTGACCACTGTAGTTACCGGTAATTGCGGTGGATCTACAGATAATATTGCTAGTTTTTTAGAGGAAATTAATCGTACTCGGACTTCAATCAATGTGGCAAGCCTGATCGGGCATAATAACGTTCGCACTCAGGTGATGAAATTTGAAAATCGTAAGCCTACTGCAGAGGAACAACAAAAAATGGATGCTTTAGTAGAAAAGGCCATGAAAGAAGGCGCAGTGGGTCTCTCCACCGGTTTGATTTATATTCCGGGAACATTTGCAGAAACCGGAGAAGTGATTTCATTGGCAAAAGCTGCAGCGAAGAATAAAGGAGTTTATGCCTCACACATACGTAATGAAGAAAATCAGGCTGTTGAGGCAGTGAATGAAGCGATCAACATCGGAAAAGAGGCTAATATTCCGGTTCAGATTTCGCATTTCAAAATAGGCGGCAGATCAAACTGGGGTAAATCGGATGTAACCCTCAATTTGGTTAAACAGGCAAGGGAAAATGGCCTGGATGTAAGCATCGATCAATATCCATACACTGCAAGCAGCACCAACCTTGGAATCCGTTTACCCGACTGGGCTTTTGCAGGAGGAAATGATTCACTGAAAGTAAGGTTAAATACTCCGGTAACCCGCGCTCAAATTAAAAAAGAAATGCTTGCACAACTTGCCAGTTATAAATTTCCGAATTACAGTTATGCTGTAGTGGCCAACTATCCATCAGACACCAGCATGAATGGTAAAAACATTTCAGAAATCAATAAACTGATGGGCAGAAAATCCAATGCGAAATATGAAGCTGAAACCATCATGGATATGGTTGAAAAAGGTGGTGCCCAAATGGTTTACAACAGCATGAATGAAGTAGATGTAAAGAACATCATGAAATATCCTTTCAGCATGTTCGGAGCAGATGCCGGAGTGCCTGTACCCGGAAGAGGAATGCCGCATCCCCGTGGTTATGGTACCAATGCCAGGGTTTTGGGTAAATATGTGCGGGATGAAAAAGTTATTACCATGGAGGATGCAATCAGAAGAATGACCTCACTGGCGGCACAGAAATTTGGCCTGAGTGATCGCGGATTACTATTACCCAACTATGCTGCAGACATTGTAATCTTCAGCGAGGCGGAAGTAAGTGATATGGCTACATTCTTAAAACCGCACGCCTATTCCAAGGGGTTTAAATATGTAATTGTAAACGGCGATTTGGTGGTTGAAAATGAGAAACACTTAGGTACCAAGAGTGGGAAAGCCCTGTATGGGCAGGGGTTTTATAAATGAGGTAGGAAGTATGAGGTCTAAGAGGTAAGTGTGTTATGTTATCTTTTATCAGAAATTGAAAAAGGCAGTAAATTTCAAATTAACATGACAAAATTTGAGAGGCAAAGCTTCTGAATAGAATTTACATTTATAGCTTAATTAATTTACATTCAATAAATTCGGAATTTACATGAATTAGAAGGTTTTATTGTTTGGTTCTATGGTATTAATTGCACCAAAACAATTGATTAGAGCAAATAGAATACATTAATTTTAGAATTGAAAAGTGTTTGATATGAATTTATCTTTACAAGATATTCTTAAACAAACAAACCCCCGACCATGGAAAATCTCCTTTAGGCCCCTCTGGTTCGGGCTTATTAGCATACTTCAAAAGTGAATCGGGCAAACGATTAAGCAAGGCTGCTGTTTTAAACTTGGAGTGCGAGGCAACTGGTTTCCACCCAAATAGTCGAAAGAAGTCCTCCCCATCTTCGGGAGCAAAAACAAGGGCAGAGTTGGCATCAATTAGCAACGAACCCATCTCTGCATTGATTAATGGCAAAATACCCGGAGACATCAAATCCAATAAAAAGAAATCAAAAGACAACGTATGAGAAAGATCATAGGAAAGTGTGCTGGCATCTTTTTCAGAAAGATACCCTATCAAACCTTCTGCTACCACGAGGGTTTTTAGCCTTCTTGCTGCTAAACTTTCGAAAAGCTCGCGCCTCTTAGTACGCAAAGAAAGATCCAATTCGACTCGCTCAACTTCACATACAGGAACAACTCCCGCCATCTCAGCATCCATATAATTTATAATTTCTGGAAGATCAACATCAATCCATTTGGTTTCAGAGGGAAGTTCTAAACGATAAGGGCGAGTATCAAGGCCAGATGCAAGATTGATTACTTGCTGAACACCATTCTTAACTGTATCCTGAATTATTTTATCAAATAAATAAGTACGTGCAACAAAAGACCAACTATTTTTTCTTCCACTTTGCATTGCCTGCACAATGGATTCTCCTCTCTTACCTGCTAAACCGCGTGCATAGTTATCAATGAAAATAGCATCTGCACGCTCCGTTTCATCTGCCCGGTAAACGGCTACCCAAAGGGCAGTATCTGATATATTTCTAAGAGGCAATTGTAATTTATTTACACTTTGTTAATCCATCTTTTGCAGAAGCATCATCCGGCTTATTTAAAAGTGCCTTTTGAAATAAAATTTTTGCTTGATCTATTTTGCCAAGATATAAATATGACCAGGCCAGCATATGATTCGCATCGTAGTCGAAGGGATACATATTAACTACTAATTCAAAATATTTTGCTGCAGTATCATATTTCTTGACATAATAATAATGCACACCCACCAAATAGTTAGCAACTGAGTTGTAAGGATCAATTTTCAAGATCTCCTCATACTTGATATAGGCCTTATCATATTGTTTGGCAGCTGTTGCTGCAGTAGCAAAGCCCGAGCGAGCTTCAACACTGTACTTTTTTTGATTGGCTGCTTTTTGATAATATACCATTGCCTGATCATACTTACTCTGACTGTAAGTAAGCCAACCCAAACGGAGATTAAGTTCATAATTATCTTCCTTATAAATTTTGCGAATAGGCACTATTGCCTTGTCCAAGTCGCCTTTAAATTCCGCTAGATAGCTTTCGCGAAAAGCTCCCTGCAACTGTTCTTGATTTTGAGCAATAGCACCCATAGCCATAACGATGACCAAAAAAAATAAACCGATTGTTTTAGTTAAAAATTGCATTGTAAACCTCCTGTGATTGATTGTTGATTATATAAAATAGTAGAACTTCCGTATCGAATTTTCACATCATGTGTATAATTCATGCGTAGCATTAATTTTGAGCCAATTGAAAGATAGACACTCGCCCCATACCTTGATTTTTTCTGATCAATATCATCATAAAGATACATTGCATCATTATTTAGCATTGTTCGGTAGGATCCAAACGTGGCATTTCCTTCAAGCCATACTCTTTTAATTGGTGAAAAACCAAGTACTTGAGTTAGCGCTAAATCATTAGAAAAAGCTGCTCTAGAAATAGTGTAAAATTTAGTGTTCCCTAGCGGATAAGTAGTAAGTACCGCATCAAATTGTTTAATAGATGCAGACCTAATTGTTCCTGCTTGAAGTAAACCCTTTAATTGGATCTGCTTCCCAGCATAGCTAAGCCCTCCAAAACCAACGAAATTGTGATATAGAAGGTTATTGAAAGGGACATTAAAATAATGAAAGCCCCCAAGAAAAGTAAGATTTCCAGAAACCGCTATATCCGCTTTGGCATAGTAATCTTTTTGATTAATATTGATTGCATTATTATTATTAACGGTCGTTAATGCGGGTTCGTTAATCATTTGATTAAAAAATGAAACCGATTGATGCAGCGTAGTCTTATACCCAAGCAATGTCGTTAACCCAAAACGAGTATAACTTGCATCGCCTCGATAAGTTGCATCTATCGTTTTCTGGCTAAACTCTGCGTCTATTTGAGAAATCTTAAAGGGAATGATATCATTTTCTTTTCGAACAGATTCACCGAGTAGTGAAGCATAATAACGTGCCCCTTGCAAATTATTGAGTAAAAGATTATTCAAATAGAGGTAGTAAATTGATATTTCATTTACATTATCAGAACGATAAACGCTTTCATAATGGCGCATACTTTCGCTGTAATTGCCTAACATAAAAGCAGCATAACCAGTTCGCATACGTAGTAATGGAAAATCTATACCAGAATCAATACTATTTTTCCCATATTTCAACAAATCGTTCCATTGATTCTGGTTAAAAAGCTGAAGTGAGGTTGCATTTGCAGCTTGTAAACTTGAAATTTCCTGCGCAAATACAGAAGTAGAAATAATCATCGCTAATAGCGTATAGATCAGCCTTTTTATTTGCATAATACATTTATTTTTTTGCCTTTCTGCAAAAAGCTGAAAGCGCAAATTAGTTTATTACTGATTGTAATAGTACAATCAATACTATTAATTTCATGATTGAATGAAGAAAGATATTGCCTTGAACGAACTTCTATAGCTTGATTAAAAGCAGCACCATCTATCACCATATTAGCTGACTCATACTCCAAATGGCGATAAATACCAAATGGCGCAATCAGATCCTGCATCCACATACCAAAACCTGAGCGAGATAATTGAAGAGGAAACTCGTCTTTAACCAAATGATTAGGCTCAACGAACAGCGCAATTTTGTAAGCACTCACATAAAATTTATAAAGCAAACTGGTATAATCTCCATAAAATGAATTGAAATAGAAAAAATGGAGGGCGCGAGTAAAATATGCAAGCGATTTGGTCAAATGGCAAAAGAGATAAGTTTTATTATAAGCATCGGTATACACTTCCCAGTTGGCATCAGTAGCCATTCCTTCTTGGTGCACATTCATTCTAAATCCAGGCTGAAAATTAAATGCAGCATCTAAATCAGAGTTAATATTAAGGTTACTTACTTTGTTAGTTTCAGAAGGTACTGCATACTCCATTACTTGTACTTTACCATTTGATTTGATAGAATAAGTACTCATGGGATAAGCCATAGTTTTACTTCCAATATACGGAGTAGACTGAACTTGAAAATGCAAATGAGGCTCTGGAGAGCGCCCAGAGTTACCACAGGCAGCAATTATATCACCCTGTTTAACATAATCCCCTACTTTGACCTTTATTGAATGCTTACGCAAATGTGACAGTTTAGTATATAGCCCCTCAAAATGTTTAAGCACAATAGAATTGCCCCAGTTCTCCTTTCTATTTATTGTGCCAACCTCATTGTCTTCTACATTTTCAACTACTTCCTGCACATAACCATCTGCAGGCGCTAAAACAGGTTTATTGTAACAATAAAAATTGTCGGGCTCCAAGCCAGGTTTAGAATAGGTCTTCATTTGGCCATCAACTATAACAAAATCTAATGCTTTAGCCCATTCTCCTTTATGCGTAATTTCACCATCATAACCCTGGGTAACAATCCATTCGCCAAGGAATGGAAGTTGAAGCCGAAAATACTGATCATAAAAAAAACGTTTTTTTGCATTCAGATAATTATAGAGATTTTTTTCAGGTGAGTAAAACTGTAGTGGAGTAATCACTACCCTTCCTCTATTTTTGCTGACATTAAAAAAATGAACTATTAAAATTGTCACAACGCAAAATGGCAATGAGTAAACAGGAAGATTTAATAGCGCTGTTAATTTGCCCAGCGCAATAACCATCAGAAATGATAAAGGAACCGCTAGCATCGACCAAAAGAATGAATAAACTGAAGGTATTGTAAAGAAACTTCCGATGGCAAGTGCTACCATAATAAAATTACTCCCAATAAAATAATAGTTAAGGCCATTATCATTGGCATAGACCACATTATTGAATAAAATTGAAATTATATAGCCAAGCACAACCAAAAGAAAAGAAATACGACTATGAAAAAGCAGTATCAGCGAAAGCATAATGCCAGAGAAAACATTCTCCTGAAATAAAAGTGAACTTAGTGATTTAAAAAAAATTAGCACTAGTGGATCCAAGGGTAGATTCTCAAAAAATAGAATAAAGTTTATTAAATGGCTATCCCCAATGGCATACATGTTATTTAACCAGTAAATATTACGTGTAGTAAGATCAATAGCGCTGAGCTCTCTAGACACAAGTATTACTACCCAAAAACTAAGTATAAAAGGAAGTGCTAAAAAAGGAAGACCTCTAGGAAATAGCCTTTCAGCAAACCAAATTGAAAGTAAAAGCGAAAAGAATACAGCTAAAAAAAGTAATAACCAAAATGCAAAGCCACTATTGTAAAAAGTTGCCATTCCCAATCCAATCCAAATGGCATTAAAGTGAAATAGTCCTGGCTGATTCAGCAACTTATCAAAATTTGCAATTCGACCAAGCATTATTGAAATCAATACTGAAATAAGGCCTACCAACCCAGCAAAGGGACTAAAGAAAGTAACAATGAGTAATGCACCTCCTACCCAAGAGTTGGTAGAAAAAAGAAGCATTGAATAACTATTCAGAGCTTCAATGGCCAGTTGCTTTAGTTCAATAGTTGAAAATCCTTTCATCAAGGCCTTACTATAGATTGCAAGTGTGAAGGTATCTGATCTGGCATTTCCAAATAAGCAAGGTCCTCTTTTTTTCTGATTATATGCGTATCGCCATTGCAATCAATTAGTACTATTGCAGGACGCATTGCAATAAACTGCATCCACTGTGTCATATTATAGGCTCCAACCCGATGTACTACTACATGATCGCCTCTATTCAATAATGGGAGACTAATATAATCACGTATAATATCAATATTCATGCAAAGAGGTCCAAATAGTACCACATCCTCTTGATAGTCAGAAGCTTCTTGAGCCGGACTTATTTTGTGATCATACCAAAAAGAGGTGAACATAATATTCACTCCAAAGTCCATAATTGTGGCTTTTCTTCCATCGCTCAGTTTTTTACTCGCCAATACTGTTCCAAGCAAAAATCCGGCATCGTCGACTAATGCTCTTCCTGATTCAAGAATAAGCAGAGGTAATTCAGATCTTGAAAAATTAGCCTGAAGTAGACCTTCTGTAATCGCATCAGCAAATTCATCTATAGTTGGAATATTAACTACTCCAAAATTTCCTTTCAATGGATTGGCACTGGGGAAACCTCCACCTAAATCAATATATTGAATAATTGTTCCAAACTCATCCTTACATCGCTTAGCAAGCGTAGTTAATTTGTTAGTGGCAATAGAATAAGCCTTGCTACTAAGCATATAGGTGCCTATATGGGTGTGTAAACCAGTTAGCTCTAAAAACTCTGATGCATTAATTTTTTCTAATGCCGTCCAAGCTTGACCATTTTCAAAGTTGAAACCGAAGCGATCCCAAATAGGATATACACCCGTGTCCATATTTACACGAATAGCCACCTGTGCTTTTTTTGAGAGTTCTTTGCATAGTGCAGTTAGTGCATATAATTCTTCCAGATGATCGATATGAATCATTGAACCATTAATAACAGCCAGCCTAAGATCCTCATCAGATTTATCAGGGCCATTGAAAATGATTTTGGAACCTGAAACACCATTGCTTAGTGCTTTACGATATTCAAAACCACTTACTACCTCGGCCCAACTTCCTTCCTGGTGAAAAATTCTACAAATAGCATTATTGTAATGCGTTTTGTAACTCCAGGCAAATTGTACTTTCGGATAGCGAGTAGAGAAAGCCTGAACCGATGATTGATAATTAGATCGTATTTGTCTTTCGCTCATTACAAATACGGGCGATCCGTATTGAGCTATCAACCCTTTTACAGACACCCCATCTATATGTGTTACCGGTTGTGCTGAAGAAGATGTTCCAGATTTCTCTAGCATTCCCACTACCATCTTTTTTATGAATGGCCTTTCGTATTTAAGTTTCTCCATACTATTTATAATTGTCCTAATGCAGTGAATTGTTGAAAATCGGAAACGTTTACAATCATATCCCAAGAATAGCGGATAAATAATTTACCCGCATCGTAATTCGAAAATGGCAATACTTTTTCGCCCAATGCCAATTTTACTAATGAAGCTGGCTGGTTTTGGCCGGCACCTACACTTAAATAAATCCAGGCTGGGAAACGAGGATTTATTTCCATTATGTACAATTCGTTTTTGGCCGTACGCATAATTTCCAATTCCATTCCACCTCTCCATTTTGTAGCAGACATAAATTGACGTGCTAGCTCAAGTAATGATTCATCTTCAATAGTAATGCCTGCCCAAGCTTTTCCTTTATCAGTTATGTATAATTTTCGCATTGGAATAATGCTAAGAGCATACCCTTCACCATCTCCCAAAGCAGCAATATTTATTTCGGTTCCTTGGATAAACTCCTGAACAATAATGGGCATGCCCCATTTAGCACTAATCTTATAAAAAGCTTTCTGCGCTTGCTCAAGCGTATGAACAACAACAGCTTCATAAAATCTGCCTTTTACAACTAAAGGGTATCCAAATTCTTCGGCCACAGAAGATAATTCACCAATCTGATAAATCACCTTATCCCTAGGCACTAATAAACCAAATTGCTTTCCAAAATCATTTAGTTTTTGCTTATCTCGTGCCTCAAACATTTCGGATGTAGGAATGAACATTTTAATGCCAATTTCCAATAGCCTTTTTTCAATTTTAATAAAATTGGGGATTTCTGCATCGAAATTTGGAATGATAACATCTATTTTTTCACGAGTATTAATATCGTTAATAACGTTAAATAATTTTTCTTCGCCGGCAATGGGATATGAAATTAGATATGTCTTGTCGCATATACCATCCATATAAATTCCTGGCTCCAGGTTTTCATAAGCTAAGCCAATAATTCGAACAGGCCGATCAATACCTTCACGAATGGCTCTGATAACCGCTACGCCAGGACCAGGACTATCAATGGCATTTAAACCTGTAACAGCTATCACAAGGGGATTTTCTCTCATTTTGAATTAATCTTTAATTAGGCCAATAAATTGAACTCTTTTAATGAAGCAATAAAATCATCTAAATCTTTTTCGGCAACAGAAGATGCTACTTCATAGTGCGCTAACAATCGTTTTTTTATCTCAGCAATATCATGTTGCTCTCTCATCCATTGCAGAATTTGCGCCGCTATTGGATTGCTTGTAAAAGAATCACCAGTGGATGGATTAAAAACAAAACCTAATTCGTTTGTGGCAATATTTTTCTTGATCATATGTATTAATAAATTTTTTGTTTAACCCAGATATAATTATCCAGTAAAATATTGTTTTTAATAATGCCTTTCCTAGCCACATTTTCTAATACAAATCCGTTTTTTTCCAATACCCGCATACTTGAACGATTGTATTCAAATACCTCGGCTACAATTCTGTTTATGGCAAAAGACTCAAACACATAATCCACCATTGTACAAACCGCTTCAGTGGCAAATCCATTTCCCCAATTGGGTTCTGAAATCCAATAGCCTAGCTCTACATTCATCCTGTAAATATCTTCTTGGAAAGTAATACCTATACCTCCAACTCTTTCAGAATCATTGGTAATAAGAAAGTTTTGGGTAGGATTTAATTCTTGCTGTTTAGAAATAAAATTTTCGGCAATCTCAATAGAATAGGGATGTGGAATATAATCTCTTAAATTATTCCAAATATGTTCATTATGGAAATTCTGGGATAGCCAATCAGCATCTTTAGGTTCCCACGGACGAATGGCTATTTTAGACATAATCATAATTTTAATATACGAAAAAAATATCTTGATAAGTTCAGTCTTAAATAAAACCCAGATTTATTTAAAAAAGTGAGTAATCCTATAATACATCAAAATATATTCCTGAAAACTAAATTTATAACGCAAAAATAAAAATGGATCTGCCATTTAACATAAGTCCTTGATTTTCATGTAGCGAGACCGGGATTTGAACCCGAGACCTCAGGATTATGAAGGTTTTTTGAGAAAATGAAAGCGTTGATTTGTAAGGTGTTGTGTTTTTTGAAAATCGATATTAACCGATTTTGAATCCTGAGATACTACAAAAACATAAAATAGTATCAGTTCCTACTCAGCGATACTTATTAAAACTTAATAACAAAATTTTCTTTCTCCTGTGGTTTTCTAACAAAGACCAATCCGATCCAAAACAGATCAACAGTTACGCTGACTTCAGGATTTGATTTAATCTCTTTCCAGGCAGATTGCATTTCACTGCTGCGGTAAATATCCTCAAAGATCATCATCGAATGTTTACTCATTTTGGGTAAACAGCACTCAAAATAGTTCAGGATAGCCGTTACCGGATGATTCCCATCGATAAGTATAAAATCAAGCTCATGAATTCCCACGATGAGCTCAGGCAATAATTCATTCACATTCCCAGAGAGCAGTTCGACATTGTGGATGTTTAGCTTTTGAAGACTTTCTCTTGTGATCGTTAAAGTCTCAGAATATCTCTCTATGCTGATAACACTTGCCTCAGGCACTGCTTTTGCAAGGTAAGCAGTGGTAATTCCCAGACATGCACCCAACTCAATAATATTTCCCGGCTTCAAGTCGGACACAAGTCGAT
>CAMCTU010000068.1 GCA_945878525.1 Sphingobacterium thalpophilum | reverse complement strand
TCAGACCTCATAATTCAGACATCCCCTTTCCGAGCCCAGAAACAAAAATGAATATTCATTTGCACTTTAAACTTTATCCCCCTATATTTGCACACCATTTCAAAAGGAGGTTCTTTTTGATTATTGTTTGCCCGATAGTATAATGGTAGTACGACTGTTTTTGGTGCAGTTTGTCTAGGTTCGAATCCTGGTCGGGCAACCATTTAATTTCGAGTTTCGGAATTGCACATTTCAGGATTGCCTGGCGATCTATATAGTTATAACTATATTTTTTTAGTTTAAAACCGAAATCTTAATTTCGTTATCCGGAACAAAAATGCCAGTAACGTTCAACACAATCAAATTATTTGCTGGTTCAGGATCCGTAGATCTGGCTAAGAAGATAGCTTTAAGCTACGGTAAGCAATTGGGTGATGTGACATTATCGCGTTTTAGTGATGGTGAATTTCAGCCGCATTATAACGAATCAGTACGGGGTTGTGATGTATTTCTTATTCAGTCAACTAATCAGCCTAATGATAATCTTGTAGAGCTTTTGTTGATGATAGATGCAGCAAAAAGGGCTTCAGCGCACTATATTACGGTGGTTGTGCCTTATTTTGGTTTGGCAAGGCAAGATCGAAAAGATAAACCAAGGGTTGCTATTGGGGCCAAATTAATTGCAAATCTGCTTACTGCTGCCGGAGCGCACCGAATCATGACTATGGATTTGCATGCCGCACAGATACAAGGGTTTTTCGATATTCCTGTTGATCATCTTGATGCTTCAGTAATATTTGTACCTCATATTAAAAGTTTGAATTTGCCGCATCTGACAATTGCATCACCTGATATGGGCGGTTCTTACAGGGCAAGGACATTTGCTAAATTCTTTAATGCAGAAGTCGTAATCTGTGATAAACAAAGAAAGAGGGCAAATGAAATTGAATCAATGTCTATAATCGGTGATGTTCTAGGAAGGGATGTTGTTTTGATTGATGACATCTGTGATACAGCTAGAACACTGGCAAAGGCTGCAGAGCTCATTATGGAAAAAGGTGCCAGTAGTGTCAGAGCAGTGTGTACTCATCCTGTATTATCTGGAGATGCATATCGAACAGTAGAAACTTCGGCGCTTAATGAACTGATTGTTACAGATACAATTGCCTCAACTAAAGCAAGTCCTAAAATACGAGTACTTTCAACGGCTGATCTTTTCAGTCGTGCAATTGCTAATGTGAATGAACATGCTTCAATTAGTGAACTGTTTAAGATAGATTGAAGAATAGAAACAAGAAACAAGAATCAAGAAACAAGAACCAAGAGTCAAGAAACAAGACTAATAAGGTTAAAAATATTAGAATGTTAGGTTTTCTAGCATCTAAATACAAACAATAACAAATAAATAATTATGAAATCAATTGCTATTAGCGGTTCTCCAAGAGAGAACGTAGGGAAAAGAGACGCTAAGGAGCTGCGTTATGAAGGCAAAGTGCCTGCAGTTCTTTATGGTGGAAAAAACCAAATCCACTTTTCTGTGTCTGCATCTGATTTGAAAAGTCTGGTTTACACACCAGAAGTTTCTTTCGTTGCTTTGGATGTTGCAGGTGTGAAGGCACAGGCGATTATCCAGGATGTACATTTTCATCCACTCACTGATTTGCCATTACATGTTGACTTTTTAGAATTGGATGAAAAGAAACCTGTAGTTATGCAAATTCCTGTAAAATTAACAGGAACATCACCTGGCGTTAAAATCGGTGGTAAATTAGTCCAGAAATTGCGTAAACTTCGGGTTAAGGCATTGCCTAAGGATATGCCACAGTACGTAGAGGTTAGTATCTCTAAATTAGACGTTGGAAAATCTGTAGGGGTTGGTTCTTTGAAGTTTGATAATTTCGCAATCACCAATAATCCTGAAGATACAATTGTATCGGTAACGATGTCTCGTGCGCTTAAGCAGGCAGAGAATGATTCGAAGAAATAGTTAAGATTCTTGATTAATACACAAAGCAGTGCCGATACCATCCGGCACTGCTTTTTTTTTGTAAGCATATAGTTTTTTGCAAGCTTTGAAGCATATTTGTAATCCACATGAAATATTTGATCATAGGTTTAGGAAATATAGGTCCGGAATATGCAGATACCAGGCATAATATAGGGTTTATGATTGCTGATGAATTGGCTAAACAATCGCATTCGTCTTTTTTCAATATGCGTCTGGCCTATTACACTGAATTCGCTTACAAAAGCCGTAAGATTTTTGTGATTAAACCTACCACCTATATGAATCTGAGTGGTAAAGCAGTTAATTATTGGATGCAGGAATTGCAAATTCCGGCAGAAAATATTTTAGTTGTGGTGGATGATCTTGCTTTACCATTTGGAACAATTCGATTGAAACCCAAAGGAAGTGCTGCAGGTCATAATGGGTTAAAAAGCATCGAGGGAATTCTTGGAGGTACCGACTATGCAAGGCTTCGTTTTGGAATAGGTGATAATTTCCCAAAGGGAAGGCAGGTGGATTTTGTTTTGAGTGGTTTTGATCCTGATGAACAAAAAGAATTACCGGCCTTAATTGATAGGTCGGTTGATTTTATAAATGGTTTTGTTACCGTGGGTTTAGAATTGACCATGACGCGGTTAAATAAATAAATTGCAGTTATTTTGACAAAAATTAATCAGTTAATCAATAAATTTCAAAATGAAGATTTACGGGATACCCAATTGCAATACTGTAAAGAAAACGCTTGACTGGTTCAGGCTACATGGAATTGATTTTGAGTTTCATGATTTTAAGAAGCTTGGAATCACTGAGAAAACGCTTGAAGAATGGTCAGAAATATTGGGCTGGGAAGTATTAATAAATAAGCGGGGTACTACCTGGAAATTACTTCAACCTGAGTTACAGAATAGTGTTACAACTAAACAAGCGGCATTCAAGCTCATGCAGGATAAGCATAGTGTAATTAAACGACCTATTATAGAAACAGGATTTGATTCGGTTCTGCTGGGATTCAATGAAGAACAGTTGGGGCAATTATTAGTAAAAATTAAAAGAAAACTAAATGAATAAGCTAAAGATTTTATACTGTGTATTTATCGTTTTATGCTTTGTAAATGAAGCATATACCCAACAGATTCAGGCATCTGGTACTTATTATTATCATGACACTTTCGGACCAATGTTTTATACCAAAAATGGTAATGAGTTTAGATCTGCCGGAGGGCAGCCTGGACCAAAATATTGGCAAAATCGGGCAGATTATAAATTAGATGTCAGATTGAATGAACAAAGCAATGAGATTTCAGGTACAGTATTGTTAACATATACCAATAACAGTCCGGATAAACTGCCATTTATTTGGATGCAGCTTGATCAGAATTTGTTTAAAGAAGATTCACGCGGATTAGCGATTATCCCCCCTGGAGGTAGCCGTAGTGGTGCACGCGGACAGAAGTTTGATGGTGGATATAAAGTTAAATCTGTAAAGATTTTAACAGTTGAAAAAGGAAAAGCGATTGAGAAGAGTGCTGAACATTTTATAGAAGATACTAGAATGCAGGTTTATCTTCCGGCCGAGCTTAGTTCAGCAGGCGGTCAGCTTCGGTTAAAAATAGAATATTCATTTACCTCTCCTGATTATGGTTCAGATCGTATGGGGGTATTAAATACGAAAAACGGGAAGATTTTTTCTGTAGCTCAGTGGTATCCGCGGATGTGTGTTTATGATGATGTTTCCGGATGGAATACCATTCCATACATCGGTCCAAGTGAGTTTTATCTCGAATACGGAGATTATGATATCAGCATTACTGTTCCTGCCAGTCATATTGTTGTTGGTTCGGGCGAACTGATGAATCCACAGGAAGTGTATACGGCTGAACAACAGCAAAGGTGGAAAGCTGCCGCCCAGAGTGATAAAACAGTGATCATCAGATCTGCTGCTGAAGTAACAAATCTGGATTTCCGTCCCAAAGGCAAACAGGAACTAACCTGGAATTTTAAACTAAAGAATGCAAGAGATGCGGCCTGGGCTTCTTCTGCCGCTTTTATCATCGATGCCGCCAGAATGAATCTGCCAAGTGGAAAAAAGTCAATGGCCATTTCTGCATACCCTGTTGAAAGTGATGGTAATGATGCCTGGGCTCGTTCCACAGAATACACAAAGGCATCAAATGAATTTAATTCGAAAAAATGGTTCGAATTTCCTTACCCGGCTGCTACGAATGTTGCCTCCATTGCCGGAGGTATGGAGTATCCGGGCATAGTATTTTGTGGTGCAAAATCTAAATCCGGAGATCTTTGGGGAGTTACTGACCATGAATTTGGTCATACCTGGTTCCCAATGATTGTTGGCTCCAATGAACGCCTCTATGCCTGGATGGATGAAGGATTCAATACCTTTATCAACACCCTGACATCAGTTGATTTTAATAATGGAGAATATCGTCAGGGTAAACCAGATATGCATGCCCTCGGGAAAGTGTTAACTAACCCTGGTTTTGAACCTGTAATGAGCAGTCCGGATAACATGAAGGAAAACAGTATTGGTTTGCTTGCTTATTATAAACCTGCAATTGCACTGGGTATTTTAAGGGATCATATCTTGGGTGAAGAGCGTTTTGACAGGGCTTTTAAAACTTATATTGAACGTTGGGCATATAAGCACCCAACTCCGGATGATTTCTTTCGTACAATGGAAAATGTGTCGGGCGATAATCTACACTGGTTTTGGAGAGCCTGGATTTTGAATAACTGGAAGTTAGATCAGGGAATTGCAGATCTGAAATATGTAAAAAACGATTTTAAGCAGGGTGCTTTGATAACTATTGAAAATCTGGATAAAATGGCAATGCCGGTAATACTTGAGATCAAGACAAAAAGTGGGAAAGTAAACCGATTGAATTTACCCGTTGAAGTATGGGAAAGGAATTCCCGATTTACTTTTAATTATCCTTCAACGGAAGAGATTGTTTCAATTGTTTCGGATCCTGATAAGGTTTTCCCGGATTCGAACCCTGAAAATAATACCTGGCCAGCAACAAATTAAAAGGTGAATCAGCCATTCTGTTCCCAAGTATTCTTGGGAACAGAATGAATTTAGAATATATTGATAAGCCTTCTGGCTGTGCGTTGAACTTTCCTCGACTTCTTGCGGCTATCCTTATCGGTTTTTAGGGTTCGGTATACACGGCCGGCTTTGCGGACGATTTTCTTTAATTTCTTCCTGGTATATTTAGTGCTTTTGGTATTGTTCCTGCTATTATGCAATAGGTTAAACAATTCTTTGGCATTTTTAGCACTTACTTTATCGGCTTTTGCTTCAGGGATTACAACACTGAAAAGCATAATAAAAATGATGGAGAGCAGGAGCTTTTTCATGATTTTATTCATCTTTGAACTTAATTTGTCCGGTCTCAGGTAAGATCCCCGAATCCTCTTAACATATGACGCTTAGCCAATGGATTTCGTTGCATGTAAGATCAGATTTGTTTGTGAATTATTCAGATCACATTTGATCTTAGCTGAAGTCTAATTCAATTGTTCTGCTTTGGTAAAGGCCAGGTGGCTTAATACAGCTTTTAATTCACCATAAGAAATTTCATCACCAAGGGCTATCTTGGTATCAACTGTGCTTGCTTCCGGATTTTGAATCAAATAAGCCATGATTTTTGCCACTTTAATTTTTGAAACGATTTCAAAAATTGAAATTTCTCCGCTTTTTATGTAATAAGCAAGATGACCCTCAATTGTCCCGGTGGTAAAAGCCCGCTCTTTGGCAATTTCACTGATCGTCTTCCCTTGTTTAAACAAATCAAAACTTATTTTTTTGGTGTCTGTCTTTATTTTCTTCTCTTCAATTGGCAATTCGTGTAATTCCCTTTCGATACCCTTTTCCTTGCAATAAGCGTTTATAATTTCCAATAAATCGGTTCCATATTGTTTAACCCTCGTTTTACCCAAACCTTTAATGTTTTCCAGTTCTGGCGCATTGGATGGGAGGAAGCGTAGGATTTCCAGAATGGATTTTTGTGCCAGCACCAAATATAAAGGAACTCCCCATTCTCTCGCCAGATCATCCCTCCAGTTTCTGATTTCCTGATAAAGCTCAGGGTGAAGGATGTTTTCTGATGAATAAGAAGCGTTTAGCAAAGGACTCTTAATTGGTTTATAGTCTATTTCAGCATTTGATTTAGTCTGTAGATAACTTATGGTGCTAAAGCCATTCAAAGAAACCTTTAAGAGTGCTATTTTTATTGAAATTTCTTTGAAAAAATCGTCTATAATCCCTTTGATACTGATCCCAACTGCCTTATTATCAGTATCGGTATTTAATTTTTTCAAAGTTTCAAAAAGGATTGAACTGATTTTTTCATTGAAATATGCACAGGCTTTTTTTATTCTGTTTTGAAGTTCAGTATTTTCTTCAGGAAGCACATTCCCAATAAAGTAATGTGACAGTTGTTTTTTGAAATTATCCGATACTTCATAGATATCTTTTTCTGCAAGAGTCCGCATACTTTGAAGTAAATCAGTAATAGCTGGATCCAGAATGGTATGGTGATCTTCACTTAACTTTTTTAAATGGAAAAAATGAGTTTTGAGCAAACTAAAATCAAATAACTCAAAAATGAGAGATTGCTGAAAATCGATTCTTGAGGTATTTAACTGCTCTTCTCCCGGTTCATTTTCTTTGGCATTACGTGTATATTCAGAAACAGTCCCATCGGTTTTTACACTATTGAATGAGATTGGAGAGCGTAGAACCATACCTTCAAAGCTTTTGCAACGACTAAGAGCTACGTACACTTGTCCATGTGCAAATGCCAGATTTGCATCAATAACCGCTTTTTCAAATGTCAAACCCTGGCTTTTGTGTATAGTAATAGCCCATGCAAGCTTGAGCGGAAACTGGGTGAAAGTCCCGATGATTTTTTCTTTGAGCTCCTTGGTTTCAGTATCCAGTTCATATTTAATATTGGTCCATACAAGGGGACTAACTTCAATTTCCGACAAATCATCAGTACATTTTACCAGAATCTGCTCCTCAGATATTGAGGTTATGACGCCAATTTTGCCATTGAAGAAAAGCCGCTCTCTTGAAGAATCATTTTTTACAAACATAACCTGGGCACCTTTTTTTAGCTCGAGTTCGGCCACTGTAGGATAGGAATATTCTGGAAAATCATCCTGAATGATTGCATGAAACTTATACATCTGACCGGCTAGTTCTTTCAACTTTCCTTCATTGATTTCCTGGGCAGATTTATTGTGTGTTGTTAGGGTAATATAACCTTCCTCATCACCAGGGTTGAAATCTGGGATATAACGCTGGTTCAATTTTTTTAGAACATTTTCATTGATCTGATTCTGTCTTACACTATTTAAAAGGTCAATAAAATTTGAATCGACCTGCCTGTAAATATGTTTTAATTCAATGCTTACCGGCTCTGTGGCTGTCAAGGCCTTACTGCTAAAAAAAAACAGATTGGGATAATGGCTTTTCAAGATAGTCCAGTCCTCGTCTTTAACAACAGGAGATAGCTGATGCAAATCTCCAATCATCAGGAGCTGTACTCCTCCGAAGGGTTTTTTATGATCCTTAAAGCGCCTCAAAACCTCATCAATATGGTCGAGTGTATCAGCCCGAACCATGCTGATCTCATCAATCACTAAAAGGTCCAGACTTTTGATCAGGTTAATCTTTTCCTTACTGAAGCGTTTATATTCTGATTTAGTAGTGCTGCTAGGAATGTAAGGGCCAAAGGCTAATTGGAAAAATGAATTAATAGTGACCCCACCGGCGTTTATGGCTGCAACACCCGTTGGGGCTACAACTGCCAAACGTTTTAATGAGGTCTTCCTAAGTTGATGAAGAAAAGTGGTTTTACCGGTTCCTGCTTTTCCTGTCAGAAAAATATTTTTATTAGTGTATTGTACAAAATCAAAAGCTAGGTCCAGTTGGGTATTCTGTTGCATTGAAGGAATAAAAACATCTATTGGTTTCATGGCAAGGTAAAAATTTAAATCTAATAACAGAATTAATCCCTTTTACTATCATCTACAGCTTAAATGCTAAATTAGTAATGACTAATTTTGTTTAGCAACTCAGATGTATTTGTCAGTTTAAACGGTATTAGTATGCCTAAAATAAATGTTAAATACCTAAAGATTTGTAAACTCAAAACCAGGAATATCGAAATAATAAATTGACCACCATTCATACTCCAGTGTAAAGTATAATTTGAATTGACCTTCAAACTCATTTATTTCATGGTTTTCTCCTATGGCAATATAGCTTAGCAGTCCCTCTGCATAAGCCAAGCCTATATCTTCCTTAATCTCAAAATTAATTTCTGTGATGGTAAATTTGCCATTTGTAAACTCAGGAAAGGAGTCAAAAACTTTGACTAATCTATCCATGACCCTATCCTTTTTCCAAACTCTGCTGTCTGGCAGTATAAGAACATCAGCAAGACTAAAGGAAATCTGCTCTTTCTCCTGACTGAACCAGGCATTGATAAATTTTTCAGCTTTATGCCCGATATCAAGTTTATGATTGGGATGAAATTCTTCATATATAAAATGCATAATCATTCCAGGTAGTTGTACATTCATCACCTTCTCTTCGAATAATTCTTCAGTGATGAATTTATATTTCGTACGACAGTCATAAGTCCCCAAAAAGTCGAGTGCAATTTGTTTCTCGTTTAGCAGATCCATTATTTTATTTAATGCCGCTTCAATGGAAGCGTCGTCAAGTTTAGATTCAGATATAAAAACAGGCTTTCCGATTAGCCCGAAAATATTGATCTCTTCTGCTTCAGCTAATCCTTTCTCAAAGGCAAGCATGTTCTTTAGAAATATATTTTCAATTGATGCAGGTGTATTTGCCGAAATATGAGCTTCCACTCCCAACTCGGCCATTAATTTTAATTGTAATAATTCGTTCTCCATCCGCTTATTTTCATCCGGATCATAACTCATGTGGAGATTTTTAGAAGAAATATTTTTCATAGGTCATTTTTTTTAAGTTTTTAAATCAATAATTACAAAGCCTGAATGAAATTATATGATTTATTACACTGTGGGATGACACTGGTATGAGAGATTGTGTAAACGGTAAATTTCAGCACATCCTAGTTTACCGTTTACTCATTTCTTTTGGGATTAAACACATTTTTAAATAAATTTGAATGAAGAGTGAATCCCGATGAATAAGTCTGAAACCTATGTTATTCCTGATCCAAAAGCTAAGGTTTTAGCCCTTGAGGATATTGACTTGTCTTTGACCTATAGCTATGCCCATTATTCACATTGGCTTTTTGATGATCGGGTTGAGCTCATTAAGGGCAAAGTATTTAAAATGAGTCCTGCACCGTCTCCTTTGCATCAGGAAGTATCCGTAAAAATATCTTCCGAGCTTTATAACTATTTAAAAGATAAATCCTGTAAAGTTTATTATGCACCTTTTGATGTGAGGTTCCATAGAGATAGCAAAGCTGACAATGACATATTTACAGTATTACAGCCTGACATTTGCGTAATTTGCGATCCCGATAAAATAGATAGTCGTGGTTGTATTGGAGCGCCCAATATGGTCATTGAAATTCTCTCTCCAGGAAATAACAAAACAGAGCTTCTTAATAAATACAGCATTTATGAAGAGTTTGGAGTTAAAGAATACTGGCTAATAAGTCCGGGAGACAAAACCTTGCTAAAGTATACCTTGGACGTGAAGGGGAAATATCAGCCGTCTAAACTCTTTACTTTGAGTGAGAAAGTATATTCTGAAGTTCTTCCCGGATTTAAACTGGATCTGGATGAGGTTTTTAAGGATTAATAATTGATAAATTCTTCAAAATTCTTGTCGATTTTGATGCTAATTTAAGGAGTATCACTCTTTACCTTTATTGCTCGCATTGTCTTATCTGTCTAATCGCAATTTGACCATTAGCTTTTGGATGAAAAATCCATTAAGGGCTTAAATTTCACAAAACGAAACTATTCCCTTCCTGTCATTAGGAAAAATTCCTAGCCGGATTGAAAGTAAAATTAATCAGGATCTGATTTCTATATTTGTTACCTGTTACCTGTTATCAGTTTTCTGTTATCAGTTACCTGTCATCAGACCTCCATTCTCCGTCCTCAGACATCAGACCTCCGTCCTCAGACCTCCGTCCTCTATCCTCGGACCCCATACCACCGTCCTCATCGTCCACCCTAAATAAATTCTTATTTAACCCATTGAAAATCAAAATAAACTTCCTAATTTTGCAATCCCTAAATGAAGGCTGTAATAAGCTCAAGTGCTGGGATTAAATAATATAAACACTAAAAGGAAAAAATGCCTACTATCCAACAATTAGTTAGAAAAGGTAGAGTAGCTCTGGTCGACAAGAGTAAGTCGCCAGCGTTGGACAGCTGTCCACAGCGAAGAGGAGTGTGCACACGTGTGTATACCACTACCCCTAAAAAACCAAACTCAGCAATGCGTAAAGTTGCCCGTGTGCGCTTAACCAATGGAAAAGAAGTGAATGCTTACATCCCTGGAGAAGGTCACAACTTACAGGAGCACTCTATTGTTTTAATCCGTGGTGGTCGTGTGAAAGATTTACCAGGAGTACGTTACCACATTATTCGTGGTGCTTTGGATACTTCCGGTGTAGCAGGACGTAACCAACGTCGTTCTAAATACGGGACTAAGAAACCAAAACCAGGTCAGGTAGCAGCTGCTCCAACTAAGGGTAAAAAGAAATAATTAAACGGAGGAAAGCAACATGAGAAAGTCAAAACCAAAAAAGAGAATCTTACTGCCTGATCCAAAGTTTAACGACGTAATGGTTACCAGGTTCGTAAATAATATGATGTATGACGGTAAAAAATCTATCGCATACTCAATTTTCTACGATGCAGTTGAATTAGTAGAGAAAAAAACAAGCGAAAACGGATTGGAATCCTGGAAAAAAGCTTTGAACAATGTAATGCCAGCGGTTGAGGTTAAGTCCCGTCGTGTTGGTGGTGCAAACTTCCAGGTACCTACAGAGGTTCGTCCTGAACGTAAAATCGCTTTAGGAATGAAGTGGTTGATCAATTATTCACGTAAGCGCGGTGAAAAGACCATGACCGAGAAATTAGCCGGAGAAATTATTTCAGCCGCTAAAGGTGAAGGTGCTGCAGTTAAGAAGAAAGAAG
Source organism: Sphingobacterium thalpophilum (assembly GCA_945878525.1). GTDB lineage: Bacteria > Bacteroidota > Bacteroidia > Sphingobacteriales > Sphingobacteriaceae > Daejeonella > Daejeonella thalpophilum_B. Next base: position 2,815 of record CAMCTU010000068.1, on the reverse strand, counting down.
ATACTCACAAAATGGCAGAAGCTAATAAAGCATTCTCTCATTTCAGATTTTAACAGGATAAAATAATGTCAAGAGATTTAAGATACACAAGAAATATCGGAATTGCAGCCCATATTGATGCGGGTAAAACCACAACAACTGAACGGATTCTTTACTACTCTGGTGTGAGCCATAAAATTGGTGAGGTGCATGATGGTGCCGCAACAATGGACTGGATGGCACAGGAGCAGGAGCGTGGTATTACCATTACTTCAGCAGCTACAACAGTTAACTGGAAATACAGAGATCAAACCTACCATATCAATATTATTGATACTCCGGGACACGTGGATTTTACCGTTGAGGTAAACCGTTCATTACGTGTACTGGACGGATTGGTATTCCTCTTTTCTGCAGTTGATGGTGTTGAACCACAGTCAGAAACTAACTGGCGTTTAGCAAATAATTATAACGTAGCCCGTATAGGTTTCGTAAATAAGATGGACCGTTCAGGTGCTGATTTCTTAAAAGTTGTTAAGCAGGTTAAAGATATGCTTGGAAGCAATGCTGTTCCTTTGCAATTGCCAATTGGGTCTGAAGATAGCTTTAAAGGTGTAGTTGATCTGATCAACTTCCGTGGTATTGTTTGGAATGAACATGATAAAGGAATGACCTTTACAGAAGTGCCAATTCCTGATGATATGGTTGCTGAAGCTACTGAGTGGAGAGAAAAATTATTGGAGTCTGTTGCTGAATACGACGAGACTCTGATGGAAAAGTTTTTTGATGCTCCTGAAACAATCACTGAGCGTGAAGTTTTAGATGCATTACGCAAGGCTGTTCTTGACGCGAAAATTGTACCGATGGTATGTGGTTCATCTTTCAAAAATAAAGGTGTTCAAACCATGCTTGATTATGTGATGGAATTATTGCCATCGCCAATGGATGTTGAAGGTATCGTAGGAACTAATCCTGAAACCGGCGAAGAAATTATCCGTAAACCAAGTGAAAAAGAGCCATTTGCTGCACTAGCATTTAAGATCGCAACCGATCCTTTCGTAGGTCGTTTGTGTTTTATTCGTGTTTATTCAGGTAATCTGGAAGCCGGTTCTTATGTGCATAATATGCGTTCTGACAATAAGGAGCGTATTTCACGTATTTTCCAGATGCATGCTAACAAGCAAAATCCAATTCCTAATGTTGGAGCGGGAGATATTGCTGCAGTAGTTGGATTCAAGGATATCAAAACAGGAGATACGCTTTGTGATGAGAAACATCCTATTGTTTTAGAATCGATGAATTTCCCTGAGCCGGTAATCGGTTTGGCAATCGAGCCTAAAACTCAGGCTGACGTTGATAAATTAGGTATGGCTTTAGGTAAATTATCTGAAGAAGACCCAACTTTCCGCGTACAAACAGACGAAGAAACTGGCCAGACCATTATTTCAGGTATGGGCGAGCTTCACCTGGACATTATCATGGATCGTTTGAAACGTGAGTTCAAGGTTGAAGTGAATCAGGGTGCACCTCAGGTTTCTTATAAAGAAGCGATTACTGGTACAACCCAGCACCGTGAAACCTATAAGAAACAGACCGGTGGTCGTGGTAAATTTGCTGATATTCAAATTATTATATCACCTAATGATGAAGGTAAGACCGGTTTGCAGTTTGTGAATGAGATTTCAGGTGGTTCTATTCCACGTGAATTTATTCCTTCTGTTGAGAAAGGTTTTGCAGCAGCTATGGTAAACGGGGTGCTTGCAGGTTATCCATTGCAAGATATGAAAGTCCGTCTGATTGACGGTTCCTTTCACGCAGTCGATTCAGATGCACTTTCTTTCGAGATCTGTGCTAAATCTGCATTCCGTGAAGCATTGCCAAAATGTAAGCCAGTATTGATGGAGCCTATCATGAAGATCGAAATCCTGACCCCTGAAGAGAATATGGGTGATGTTATAGGTGATATGAACCGTCGTCGTGGACAGCTTTTAGGAATGGACACACGTGCAGGTGCACAGGTAATTAAAGCAACTGTACCACTTTCAGAAATGTTTGGTTATGTAACTCAGTTACGTACAATCACTTCCGGCCGTGCAACTTCTACCATGGAATTCGATCACTACGCAGAAGCTCCAAGGAACGTTCAGGAAGAGGTTGTAGCGAAAGTGAAGGGGAAGAAGGCAAACGCTTAACAAGAATCAAGAATCAAGACCCAAGAATCAAGACCATGAATTTATAGTCTTTAATCTTAGTTCCTGGTTCTTGTGTCAAATATTTTAACCGGTTACCGTTACTAATAGCTCTAACGTTAACCATAAACAAACAAAAATGAGCCAAAGAATTAGAATTAAACTAAAATCATACGATTATAATCTCGTAGATAAATCTGCTGAGAAGATCGTTAAAACCGTTAAACCTACGGGCGCGGTGGTAAGCGGACCGATTCCCTTGCCTACAGAGAAAAGAATATTTACAGTTTTGCGTTCACCGCACGTAAATAAGAAGGGAAGAGAGCAATTTCAGCTGTGCGCTTACAAGCGTTTACTTGATATTTACAGCTCTAATTCTAAAACTGTAGATGCCCTGATGAAGCTTGAATTACCAAGTGGAGTTGAAGTAGAAATCAAGGTTTAACCTAATACAAAATCGTTAAAAAAGCCACCTCTAAAGGTGGCTTTTTTTATTTTTACAGGCCCCTTTTTTCGATTTTTACAGCAATGCTTTTTTTTTGACAGCTGTAATTGTTCACAATAATCTTATGTTTTGTGAAATTATTCTGAATAAAATTTGTGCTAAATAAGATAATTGAAATTCAATTTCAACAAATTAAATCAAC
>CAMCTU010000067.1 GCA_945878525.1 Sphingobacterium thalpophilum | reverse complement strand
GCGAAAATGATGTTAACCTGCTCTTTCGTCTTTAGTAATTCAGCAATTCTGGCTGTCAGATTTTCTGCAGCTGCAGCACCTAATTCAGGTCTTCCGGCATATATATTAACCTGTAATTTATCCTTTTTGATCTCTCTCATTGTATTTGGTATTAATCTAATGTATTATGAACAATTCTTCCCTGCACGATCGTGGTACTCACGTTAATGTTTGAATCAAAAATAACAATATCTGCATCCTTGCCACAAATCAAAGAACCTTTGCTCGCTCCAAGTCCCAAAATATTTGCAGGTGTAAGCGATGCCATTTTAACGGCTTCAAGTAATGGTACCTCAGCCATATTGACCATATTCCTGACCAATCGGTCTGTAGTGGCCACACTGCCTGCGAAAGAAGTACGATCCGGTAATTTGGCTACCCCATCCTCAACAAGAACTTTAAGTCCATTGTGTTTGCTTCCTAAAATACTATCTCCTGGAGGCATACCTGCAGCCCGCATAGAATCAGTGATTAGAGCGATACGGTCTGGTCCTTTAATCTTATAGATCAGTTTTAATAATGGTGCCGGAAGGTGAATACCATCAGCAATGATTTCCACATCCATCTCATCAAGAAGGTATGCGGACTCAATTACTCCGGCATACCTGAAACAGTTTCTGCGGCTTACTCCAGACATACAGGAGTAAAAGTGAGTGCCCAGCGTAAATCCAGCCTCAAAAGCCTCAAGGGCTTCTTCATAAATAGCATCTGTATGCGCCATGGCTACCAGAATCCCTTTTGAACGAAGGTAATTTCCAAATTCTATTGCCCCCTTCAATTCAGGCGCTGCACTCCATCTTTTAATATCATTTGAACGCGATAAAATATCCATGTATTCTTCAGGGTCAGGGTTACGAATATATCTCGGATCCTGTGCTCCGCGTTGTGACATGGCAAAGTATGGTCCTTCAAGGTGCATCCCTAAAAACTGGGCACCCTTGGTATTTTTCTTATCTGCCTTCTTATATAAATCGAGCGTATTATAAAGTTCATCCAGCTCGCTGGTCAGGGTAGTTGGCATTAATCCGGTAGTTCCATATTTGGCATGAGTCTCGGCAATCTTCAGGAAAGCTTCTTCCGATCCATCCATGAAATCATGACCACCACCACCGTGAACATGGATATCGATAAAACCGGGAGCGATATAACTGCCCTTTGCATCAATTTCAACCGCACCGGGAACATCAATATTGCCTTCCGCAACCTCCTTTATTTTACCTTCAACAACTACAACAGTACCACTAATGATGCGATACGGGGTTAATATTTTACCATTGTATATTTTAAGTTTGTTTTCCATAACTGAATTGTATTCTATAAAAACCAGCGTTTTAGTTCCGTGTAATTTCAGTAAAAAATAATTGAGTTTAATACTCCTCTCTTAAATATTACCAATGCTGATAAATGCCTGGGTTTAGTAAATCAAGACTCAGAAAAGCAGAAATATCCTACTGAAATAAAACTCACTCAGGCAAATGACAATAATTAATGATAACTCATCCAGCTTTGGGGATATAATTTATTTTAAGCACACTTTTCGTTCCCTGATTGCCCAAAACATCGACTGTTTGAATTTGAACCGTATTGATACCGGAATTCAATTTAACCACTATTCCCTTCTCTTTTAGCGAACTTTTTAAGCCATTCACTTCGACACTAAAATAATCAAAACCAGGAGAATTGTCAGCAAGATCAATCTGAAGTACTCCCTCATTTATATAGTGCGCAGCAAAATCTACAAGAAACATACCGGAATACATATCCGAAGCTTTTCGTACATAAAAACGATGCTCCGGAGTTTCAGGAGTTTGTGAATCAGTCCAGGCATAATAGCCATCCCAACCCCAATGGGTTCTTCCATGCGTTACCGGCAATGGGGATTTCTGGCTCAGCCAGTTACTGCGAGGCAGCCAGCGTACTTCTGCAGTATTATAAAAGCCATAACCACCGGAATAACCCGGATTTTCCTTGTTATATATCACCTTCCACCAAACATAATCCCTCCTGATTTTACCGGAGAAAGCATTGCCACCAGCATCCATTGCTATAGGCAGACTACCAGGATCAATTTGGTTGGCGCGTCTGTCCCGGTCTTCGAATGACCATTTATCCCTGTCAATAATCTCCCCTCCGGGATAATAAGTTTTCAGAAATAAGTCATGCAGTTCCAGAATATTTAAAGGAATTCCGGTTTTTTTATCGTAGAACATGGTATCAAAATTCGGGTCTGCCATAATCCATTTTTCATAATCCCGCGACCAGACCTCAACCAGTTCATGACCACCCCATATCGCATAATTCGTATTTACAATCCGGGCAGGGATACCAAAACTCTGGCAGGCCTGAGCAAAAACAATGGCATAATGCAGGCAATTCCCTCCTCTTTTCGACAAATTTCCTGGCCCGGAAGCTCCGCTAAGTATCTTGCTCGCATCCCAGCTCAACAAATCTCCTAATTCAGAATTTGGCAGAAACCAATCCCAGTTTGCAGCTGTCCATGCCCTCAGACGTTTGATCTTTTCCCATTCTGTTGTTGCACCATCTACTACCTGATCAAGTTTAAATTGCTTCCTGAATTCCTGAAGTTCAGGCAAGGCTGGGTTCTCATGAACAAAATTAAATGAAGAGCGGATCAGTGGGTAATTTTTTACTTGAGCTATAAAAATACCTGCTTCTGTTGAATTGCTTTGCCATGTGCTTTTTAAATCCAATCCCATAATTTTGGGTGTACTGTTTCCGGTACCAGGATCGATACTGTACTCAAGCTGAATGAAGCGATGATTATTTTTTGTTGGCAAAGTTGAACCCTCAAAATTCTGCCATGGGGTCCATGCTCCGGCTTCAGGTGCATGGGTATTCCCGCTTCTTATCCGCGTTTGCCATTTGGAGCCCGCTACATTTAAAATTCGGGGATTAATTTCTGCATTTCCTATTTTTACAGGAAAATACATGATATCACCTAAGGCCTTATCAGCAAGATTAATGACCGGAGTTTGCAGCCAGGCTTTTTTGGCATAAGCCTGCATCTTCATACGAATTGGATATTCGGCGATATTTGATGAGCTACCTGCCTTCTTCCAGGATTTTCCATTATCGATACTCCGCTCACTATTCCCAGTAAATGAAGAAGGCTGTCCGATGATATTACGAATAATCGAACTTAAAGCCATAGGAATCCTGAATTTTTCATTCTGATTGTATACCCTAAGCTCAATCAGATTCCTGCCCTTTTTTAAATACGAAACAGGAACCGGTACCGAAGTCCAGAAATGCCGTAATTCATACACAATAGGCTTATTTCCATTTACCCTAAATTCAAGTTTTCCGCCACTCATCGGTTCAGAAGGCAGCATTGGATAAATGAGCATGCTAATCCATGCATTTTTGGCAGGCAGAACAGGTAATTCAAGAACTTTCCTGATAATACGGCCTTTTGACAGCGTATCCCATGCTTCCGAACGAATAGAACCTAAGGTAACTGCATCATTCTCAATCAGAAGATTATCTTCAAGTACAATCGCATTGTTCTCCAGTTTGAGATTCTGAGAAATTGATTTTACCCATAATTCTGCAGCAGTCCAGGTTTCAACTTTAGATTTCAGGGTGTCCGCTTTAAATGAATCTTTTGTGTAAGAATTGTCAAAATCTTCAGAGAAACCATCTAATATTCCAGCAAAGCATGCTATTGAAATTAAGACAATTATGAAAATGGGTTTTAGGGTCATAGTTTTTAAAACAGTAATTATCTAAATATTAAATTACATTGTTTGGCACATGGATTATCGACCCCGAAGGCGGTCGTATGTTTATAGCATTTAATATTCCCATCAACTCGACCCCGAAGCTTCGGGGTCGCAAAACGGTGATTAATGGTTTTTCTATAAACATACGACCCCTTTGGGGTCGCAAAACAAAATTATTGCGCGACCAACTGAACAAAAATACCGGACCTTCATCTTTAGATGAAGATCCGGAATATTTAAAATTAAAGGAATACTGCTTTCTGTTAAACAGAAAATAAAATCCTTATTTATTAATTTTCAATGAAACTGTTCCAGCCGGCAATTTTACAGAAACAGTTTTGGCTCCTTCATCAAATGTCCAGTCTTTTATAGTTTGTCCGTTAACCTGAACCGAGCCCGGTTTTCCGGATACAACAATTTTGAGTGAACAGCCTTTCCCTGATTTGATTTCGGCATCAATACCTGTTGAAGCCAGAGCCATTGTACCTCTTGTTCCAACGTCTGCACTTAAGGACAAACCGTTACCAGAGATCGAGCTTCCTTCGTAGTAAATTTTCTGAAGAGCACCTGATTTATCATAGCTGGCGGTAAATCGCTTTGCATCGGTTGTAAAACCAGCTGCTACACCATTTTCTGTTCCAATTCTGAAAAAACCTATGTCAGAACCATTGTTATGTACCATTTTAGCACCAATCCATCCCGGAGCTTCCAATTTCGTGGTTACTGGAGCAGCTCCTGAAGCTGGCTTAGATTCAGGCAATAAAACAGCAAGGAAATTAACCTGGTTGAGATCAGGCTTACTGGCAATATCAAGGAATGACTCATAGAAGTTTTTACCAATGCCTGCACTTTTATCATAAATCTTGGATGCAACGATCTCCGGACTTACCACATCCATCGTCAATTTAGCATTTGGACGGTCAATGATCATACGTGATTTATCATAGCTGACGGCAGTCTGATTGTTTTCACCTGGAGGAGCATGAAACAACCAGTCGTAAACATGTCCTTGTGGAGATTTACTTTTTACTTCATCAAACAGGAAAATTGGACCTGTCTTGGTATAAAGTAAAGTACGGGAATACGTTTCAAGTTTTCCTTTGTAAACCGAACTTAGGTCACTTTCAATTCCATCAGCATCTTTACCATTAAATAAATGCTTTACTCTAGGCCATTCGTTTAGCGCTTTTATTCCATTATCATAATGAGCAGGAGCCTGACTTTCAGGATCATGATCAACCAGCATGACGTTATGAGCAATCGCCTGGACGCTATAACTCAAATATTCGAGATTCGCATAGTATCCCAAAGGACCATAGGCAGGATCAGTCAATAAGGTCTCTCCATTTTTCATGATCTGGAAACTTCCCTGATCATAATGATAGTGATTTGAGTTTGGTCCGACACGGGTGCTCAAAACCATAGATGCATCATCCCAACCAGAACGCATGACCATACCCTGCGCTGTAAAGAATTTGGATGCAGGCAATGTTTCTCTGGATACCGGTGTAATATCATCTCTGTACCATAAATAGCTCAAATATCCACCCTTTCCGGATTCCCAGAATGGTTTTACGTAATTATACAGAAAAGGATTTTTTGTACGGTTGACCAGCCACCAGGAATGAATCTGACCGCCAATATCAGCTTTTGATCCTTTTGCACCACCACCATCACCATAATCCTGCATCAAACCATTAGAATAGCTAGACTGAATTAGGTACTTGTAATAATCTTTAAAACTAGTAGTTGTGGAATAATCAACTCCAAAATTTCGTTCCAAAGCCGGAAGCAATTCACCCATATCCCTGCTAGCCATATTCATATAACCGCTTTTTGGCTCACCATAACTACCATCCTCATAATAAGTACGGTCAATAAAGGTTTTAGTTTTAGTCAGTATACCTGAGATATATGGTTCCAGATTCGGATTAGATGGATCATCCCCATAAATAGCTGTAGCAGCTAAACCCATACCCCCTGCCAGAACTGCAATGTGATTGGTCTGATTGGATGGCATACGGTTCATTTCAACCATATCGCGGTGGAACATTTTCAAACCTTTTTCCATAATAGCAGTCCGAACAAATTCACGCTCAGCTTCAGAAAGCAGATCATAAAGCATATCATAACCATAAGCTACAGGTTTGATGGTATAACCTACCGGATAGTAGGTCCAGAATTTACGTTCCAGCATCCAGTCGGCATTCCATTTTTTAAATGAGCAAAGTTTCAGCAATGCTTTTTTAGCATGCTCACCCGCAGCACGATCTCCTTTAAATGCATACTGAAAACTCCCTTCCTCAATTACATTTCCAAGAGTTGAGTTAGGATTATTCCACAAAGCATAAGAATTGAAACCAACTGCAGTTTTTGAATGCGGACCACCAACAAGGTTTTCAGCAGTCAGATCTTTTCCTTCAGTAATTGCATCAACATTCACTTTCATGAAATCTTTATGTGCGAGCGCATTATCTAAAATCTTTTGAGCAACCGGAGATTTTTCCATTGCCAGACGGTTTTTAAGCTCCTCAGCAGAGAAATACAATCTGGGGTGACCATTCACCTGTTTCCCCGGCATCAGAAAGCGGATAGCCCAGTTTACTGAACCGCCCTGATTATCCTCCCCTTTCAAACGAATCTCCCATTGGCCGCGGGCATCCTTTTCAGAAATTTTATAAATCGCCGTATTTGCCCATTCATTACCATTGAGGCTGAATGAAATATTATCCTTAACAATTTTTCCTTTACTGTCTACCAATGTGCCTATAACCTGTTTCAGACTTTTATTTCCTTCTGGTGTCACCTTAAGACTTACATTATCTCCGTAAAAAAAGTGTTTGTTCAGGATTGTCACATCGAACATATCCAAATTAGTTGAACTTGGGGTAGTCGCTATAAATTGTCTGTCGCGCTCACCATTGATACTGAAATCATCCATCAGAATGGTATAGGTCAGTAGATAATTCACTATTGGGTATGTCCCCTTTAAGGTAACTACCTGAATATGCTCATTGGCTCCAAGTGACTTTCCATTAAGCTTAAATGCTGAGATTGGCAGATCCAGTTCCAACCAGGTATTTGCCTTTGGATTATTAATCTTGTGGAAGTAACGTTTCCCTTCGAAAGTACCCAATGAAAGTTCAAGAGACTCAGGATTACGATCTCCCTGAAAATACACAGCTGCTTTCATCCTGGTATCTGTAACCGTATACAGATTTAATCGTTTTGTAAATCCCTGATATAGTTCAGTTACATCATGCGCTTTAAATGGACGTGCAAGCGCATATTTACTGTCTTTATAAGTAGGGGATTTTACTGCAAAATACAATGCATCAAAGGCTATATCCTGTGCATATGGGTAAGTTTCCCAGGCGAAAAGTTCACCGGTTTCAAAATCGTTGAACAAGGTGTAGGGTGTCCTGCCAGGGTTCTGAGCATAAGCAAGATTCAAAATCATGCAAATTGCAATAATCTGTAAAAGGAATTGTTTCTTCATCTTTAAATTTGTTTTTAATTTCCGCAATTGCGGGATTGTTTGTTTAATTCCATCTCCTATGGGATAATTAACTTAAGTCCTGCTCGTATTGGAGAGCATTCTCATCGCATTCCCCGACCATACCTTTTGTTTTTCAGTCTCGTTGATAGCTTTAAAAGCGCCAAGTCTTAAAAAAGGTGAGGTATAATCCACAAAAGGAGTCTCAGTTCCAAAGGCCATTTTATCAGCTCCGAAATTTTCAAGTAAATAAGTTAAACTTTCACTATTTGGACCTTTCACAGCTACTCCGCTACCTCTTGAAGTATCGAAAAGTACATCTGAAGCCTTTAGAATTTTAAGGGATTCAGCCGTGGTTGGTTCCTGTCCGTCGGTAATTCTGGCTTCAAGAATCATATATTTTGCATCAGGAACTTTACTTACCAAAGAAGCAACATCATTATAACTAATCGCCTTATCCACATCCAGCCATGATCTTTCCCTTAGATCAGTCATTCGGAGTGGAATTGAAATGGGCATACCCAGATCTCTCGCAGCCTTGACCATTTCAATACAGGCATCATCAGTCAGTTTGTAATGATGGTAATGTGGATAGATCCGTATTCCTTTCATTCCAAAATCTTTTTGGCAGGTCTCCAAGGCATCCCTCCACCAGGGGAGAATAGGATTAATTGTAGCGAAAAGAATAAAGCGATCCTTAAATGATGCATCAGAGTTCAGTTCAGCAAATAACTCTTCATTTGCAATTTGCCCGTCAACATAAAAAATACCATGAAGGTTGGATACCATTGCTTTGTCCACTCCGTAGGTATTCATCCGCTTTAGCAAATCCTTTAAATTATTTCCTCTCAAGTTGCGATATGGCCAATGACCTACGAATGCATTGATATCAACTAACATGATTACCCGCCTTTCTCAATAAATTGTTGAAGTTTTCGAAGAAGATCTTATTCCTGTCGGCCTCACTCAGATCAGCCCATATAATTTTACCTACACCGGTTTCATAATTCATATCGCTTGCAAATAACAAACGATCTGCACCAAGATATTTAACTGCCATATCGATCATACCCTCATCACTTACACTACCGCTCGTATCCAGGTATAAGGTTGGCGCCTTTTTTAAGATCCGGCACATATATTCCCAGTTACCACCCCCACCGATATGACCACAAATAATAATCGATTCAGGATAGCGATTCGCTATTTCAACAAAATCTTCAGGAACAGAGGAATTTGGAGGGTTAGTAGGTAAATATCCCGGGCGCCAGTTTCCCAGCGTGGTAACCCCATGAAGCATTAAGGGAATTTTATGCTGAATACAGCGTTCTACAATCGGATAATACAGTGGATCAGAAATTTTAACCGCATCATAAAGTTCGCCAAGCATCACCATTCCATTGTCAACACAACGGTCGATCTCATCCAAGGCTTCTTTTTTAAATAATGGATTGATATAACATTGTCCCAGGATGCGTTTGGGATGCGATTTCATTGCCTGAATAATGATGTCATTATTGGCTCGGATTTCCGCAACAGTTTTACCTCCCGGAATTGAGCAGGCAGCTTTTGTAATACCCAGCGCTTCACAACTTTCATCTACCTGGGCAGCATTACTGCCGGACCAGATATGATTATGAGCATCCAGCTTTGGATATTTCTTTGCCGATTCCATAATGGCTTTCCAGCCATCTTTCTGAAAGGTATTCGCAGCATTTTCAATTTCTTCTCTCGAAGGAACATTACATAAAACACCCGACATAGATGCACCCAAAAGTCCGATACCACAGGTACTTAAAAACGTTCTTCTATTTAAACCAAAGTCAGTCCGTTTATTCATGTATGGAAGATAATTTTTTTTTCACGATTTCCTCAGGTAAATGACCAGCAAAAAGAGAAAAGCCCCATTGGGGGAAATAAAATATGTTGAAAAAGATGGTTTATAGTCCTGATAATGGCATTGAATTTCCTAAATGCGTGGATGAGGGGTTTCCACCGATAGAAAATTGGGTTACATTTTAGGAATTAGGGATAGATGATTATAGACCGTGCAAACGGTAAATCATTGAAGAAACGCTATTCTAAAACTGTAGAACAGCAAATAACTGTTGTGCTAAAAAATCAATTTTCGCAATCGCTGGAAACTCTAAAGATAGTGGGAAAAGAGTCTATCTGCATACCTTAAAACTCAACAATAAAGCCGATAGTAGGTGTAAACTGTGCTTCATCATTTCTCAACAAAACAGGAATTGCATTACTGCCATCTGCTTTAATCACTGAACCATTTGTCGTAGTAAATGCACTATTGTCTTCTGTTCTTTTAAAAGTATAAGTTGGCACTGCAACACTTTTTGCAGCATACCAATTGGTTACATCTATAAACAAATCAATAGTAGTTTTCTTGAAATTCCATTTCTTATCTATACGAATATCGCTGCCATTAAAGCCCCCTAATCGAAGTGTGTTCAATCTTGTGAAATCAAATATTCCTTGTCCCTGAGATAAGTAATTTAATCTTGACTCCGACTCGTTATATGGTGTGTAAGGGGCTCCACCTTGATAACGGAATTTTAAACCCAACTCCCAATTGCGTTGGAATTTATAACCAAGTGTAACACTTAATAAATGTTCATTATCCCAGCTGCTAGGTATCAATACATTGTTTGCTCCGCTATATTTACTTCTATAAAAAGTGTAGGATAACAAACCAAAAAATTGGTCTGTCAGTTTCTTTTGTGCGAATACTTCGAAGCCATAAGTATTGCCTTTCCCATTTGTAATTACAGCTTCGTTGCCCAAGACATTAAAATCACTGCCAAGATTGGCTAATGAAATTCCATTACGTACAGAAACCGGGATGTTATTGTATCTTTTATAAAAACCTTCCAGAGTGAACCGAAGTCCATCATTGGGTAAATATTCAATTCCTGTTACAAAATGATCACTCTTTTGATATTTGCTATTCCTATTCACCAGAGTATTATTGTTATCTGCAAAACCTAAAATAGTGTAAGGTGCTAATTTATAATAGCTACCTATTGAGGCATTTGCCGTCCATTCGTTTGCTAACACATAGCTTAAAGAGATGCGGGGCGAAAGTGTTTCCAATGGATTATTTCCGTCGGTTGTAAAGCTGTTCATATCCGCTCGTAAACCACCACTCAGGCCTAAACGATTATCAAAAAGTCGCTTACCTACTTGAAAAAATGCTCCATATTTTAAAAAGTTATTCAAGGGACTTTCGAAATTAATGGACACATTGGGTTGTATTATTGTTCCATTGCTGTCTTTAAACTCCTTTCTTAAAACTGTAAAGGTATTATTGTTATATTCCGCTAATTGCAGCATTCCACCATAGGCAATCTTCCAGCCGTTGTAGGTTTTGTTTACATCAATTCGTAGTTTATTTTCAGCTTCGGTTGAGTTTATGGATAATATTCGTTGAGCCGGTAATTGTAGTTTGTTATCCTCATACTGCTTGATATCATTATTAAACCAATTTCGGCTTAGGGCTATATTGAGAAAGCCATTGTTGAGTAATCGCTTTAAAGTAAATCCCGCGGTATAAGTATTTTGGAATATAAACGGGTTAGAATTTATGATATACAATTTTTCAGGACTTGCGCTTTTTATTTCTGCAAATTCAAATTCATCAATTGCTCCAATTCCAATGAATGAAAGGGTTGTTTTTTTATCAATCTGATGGGTAATTTTTGTTTGAAAATCCCAATAATTAGGACGGATTGGTAAATCAATAAGAGAGAAAAGTAATTGCAAATACGATCGCCTTGCGGAAGCAAGGAATGTTGTTTTTTTATTTTTTGAAAGTGGCCCTTCAAAAGTTGTAGCTAGTTCGCTGGCACTAAGCCTTATGTTTCCCTGAAAATTATTTGGATTCCCATTTTTTTGTTTGAACTGGAATACCGAACTTAAAGCATTATCATATCTGGCATCAAAAGCACTGGAATTTAATTTTACATCTTCGATGAATGATACATTCAAAATTCCCTGCGGACCACCGGAACTTCCCTGAGTTTGAAAATGATTAATTACAGGAACCTCAATTCCATCCAAATAAAAAACATTTTCGGCGGGGCCACCACCACGAATAATTATATCATTTCTAAAACCACCACCTCCAACTCCACCTCCAACTCCAGGCAAAGACTGAATTACTTTGCTAATATCAAAGTTGCCACCAGGGTTGGCTTTTATCTCTTCAGTTGTTAAACGCTGCACACTTAAAGGTGTTTCTAATGTTGCGGCTGTTACAGTGCGTCTGTTTGATTTAAAAACTACCTCTGTTAATGCACTCACAGCTGGTTCTAATTCTATGGTTACGAAATTTTCGTTTCCTGCATTTACTGCTATATTGTATAGTGTTTGACTTTTATACCCAATTGAAGAAAAAGTTACATTATAGGTTTTGAGCGCAATATCTGTAATTTTGAATACTCCGTTTGTATCAGTCATTACTAACTTGTTTGTAGCTTCCAAAGCTATATTCGCACTGTATAAAGGTTTTTGAGTTGATTTATCAATTACTTTACCTGAAATACTGCCCTTGGTTTGAGTAAAAGCATTTTGAGTGAAAATGGTAATCGATAAGGCGAAAACTAAAAAAAGTTTCATGTTGGATTGATATAGTCCTTCTTTTGTTATAATTAGACAAATATAATCCCAATTTAGGGATAAAAAAAGACTATATTTTTTAATGATAACATTTCATTACCCCCCATTAAAATGAAATAAAATGGATTTTAATTTACTGACAGATATTACTGAGGCTTCCAAGACCTGTCAATTAGGCATTGGAGTAAATCAAAAGAGCAGTATTAACGACTTTGCTGTCTTGGTAAATCAACAAGCTTTCAAAAAGGAAAAAATCAATCAAATACCTCGCAAAAAAAATTGTAGGGCAATATCAGTTAGAAGTTGAAATTAACACTTTGATCATTTGCTTAAACCGATATTCTAGACTTTTGATAAAAAAGGATTGATAAATTTTCCTCAACTTGTAGGTGAAGACTTTACCTATCTGTACACGTTGATGAATGTTGAAAGTATGACCAAAATACAATGAATAGAAAAAATGTACACGAAAAGCCAAGCGGATTTGCGGTGATCAAACGACTGCTTAAACACGATTTGGTAAATGAGCGAAACGATGGGAACGACAAGCGAAGTAAAAGAGTTTTCCTGACAGATAAAGGGAAAGCACTATTTTTTGCTACTGTTAAACAACTTAATAAAGTGGCATTAATTGTGTATGGCGACCTGACTCAAGATGAAAAAAAACAATTATATCCTTTACTGAAAAAAATTAGAAGATTTTCATAATCCCATCTATTTGAGTCATAAAGAAATTTCTTTAGACCAATTAGTTAAAAATACCAGCGTTTAAATATCCAACCATTGTACGAGACATCCCGTAAGGACTATTCTCTCGATTTTTTAACTAGCTGTGCAACCTTTTTACTAATCTGTTTTTCTACTGATTCGGTGTACGGTGCGCGGTGTCCATATTCAGCCATGCCGCTCGAGCCTTCATACCCGCCTTCTTTCAATACGCTAAGGCTGGGAACATAGCTTAAAAGATCATTGTTATACCCAAACACCCAGGTATCGTTCCAGCCATACAGGCCCTTGAATTTGAGAGAGTAATCAACAACAGTTTCGCCAGTTAAGGCGATAAAGGTAAATCCGGAGCCAAACCTCCAAACCTGAACAGGGTATTTGACATGGTCAGGGGTCGAACCCATCGTTTGATATTGATTGATCTGATGTTCAACTTCAGTCTTTGCCATACCGCTCAAACCAGCTAGTTGTTTTTTCAATTCTGCTAGGGATAAGCCTGGTTTAAGATAAAGTTCGGTTTCACCCATTACAGCTTTCAGCGGACCAGTTATCGCTTTCATCGGAGCAGCGATCACTTGTTTTACGGATTCTGCAAGTATGTGGCCGTACATCGAGGTAAGTTTCACAGCCTCAGCCTCATTTCCACGGATTCTGGGAAGTGGATTAGCATCACCACCACAATTCTGAACAAACATCGCCAAAGATCCAGGGTATTGCTTTTCCAGTTCTATCTGGGCAAAACCGGCATAATCGCCGCTGATGCTTAAGCCTCCCAATGCTGTGGTATGACATGAATATCCGAAAAGAATACCCCTGAACTGCCCCCTCGACTTAATAGTCAATACCGGAACATCCTGATCCACTTGTCGGCCAAAGGCTCTCGTCTCTGGACCGCGGGATCTCCTACGGTTTACTGCAATACCGGCTAAACCATACTCAAAATTAATCTCTGCTGGAGCAATATCTTTCAAGGCAGCAGCAATCACTTCATCATATCGCTGATAGACCATTTGGGTATAACGATCCTTTGCCGCTCTTTCCTGATCAGTAAATTCATAATAAATCCATAATACATCTTCAGTCACCGGACAGGAATGATTATGTGAACTATTCAAAATCAGACGTTCTCTTGGTATTTTATATTTCTTGAGTGCATTGGCTGCAATAATGTTTACCATTTTATCGCTAAGACCAACCAAATCAGCAGTAACCATAACTGAAATTTGTCCTGTTTCATCGCGCAAGGCCATTGCCTTAAGCCAGATCGGATGTACTACCTCCTGCGACATCCGGGTTTTACCACCATAACCTGCCAGGGGAACCGATTCGGTTGGGGTAATATCTGCTTTGGCAATACCTGCCTGCCATTGGGCAAGAGCAGGGCTTGATAAGAGCATAGTCGCTACGATAATTTTGCTCATTAGTATTTTCATTATCAAAAATAAATTACTGTCATCCAGTTAATTCGCGTCTGCGAGAGTTATTTTAACATTTTCTATTCCTGCACTCA
>CAMCTU010000066.1 GCA_945878525.1 Sphingobacterium thalpophilum | reverse complement strand
TTTTTTTAAGCAATAGTATCCATTATAATCTTTAAGAAGGTTACAACTCCTTTATTTTAATACTTCTAAAATAAACTTCATCCCCATGATCTTGCAATAGAATCTTGCCCATTGGTGATAAACCAAATCCCTGAACTGCTTTAAACTTGCTTAAATTTATGTTTTGCATAAAGTCCGCCGATCCACGCTGATACCTAAGCACCCGGATGCCGTTTAACCAATGCTCCACTTTATTGTCAGGATAAACTCTGATCATACCCTGATTCCACTCGCCCACCTTTTTTAGTGAATAGGGAATCTTTTGTGATGCCATAATATCATATAAGGATGCCTGAGTACGGTTTCCATTGACTCCCATTTTTGCATCAGGATGGTTTTCATCATCCAAAATCTGATACTCTAATCCAAGCATTGAGCCGCCTAAATTGCCGACAAAATATTTCAGTCCGCTGTTTGCAGCCTTTGTCAGTTTAAAATCAAACTTCAGTTCAAATGCTGAAAACTCCTTTTTACTAACAATATCTCCTCCTTTAGCTTTTTCACCGGGAATATCCTTCTGAACGCTTAAAATACCATCTTTAATTTGCCAGCCTTCAGCAGGGAATGGAGAACCATTTGCTGCAGTCCAGCCTTTGCTTGACTTTCCATCCCATAGCAAACGATATCCCTGCTTTTTCTCAAGCGCAGTAAGACTATTTCCAACCATATTCACCACAAAAATATCTTCCGGTGCTGAAGGCTTCAGGTTTTCAGTTTGAATACGGATGTTTTTCCATCTTATCTGACGGCCCTGAGGTTCGGATGAAGGAATAGAATGTACCTGCATCGCAATAAATCCTTTAGCGGTCATATCATCAATCAGATGTGAAACCGGAACTCCATTTACCCAGGTGCGGATGGTATTACCGATGCATTCAATACGATACTTATTCCAGTCATTAATTTTATAGGCAGTTTTAGCCGCAGGATTCAAATCCAGATTATACAACCAGCCTCTTCTGCCCTCATCATATACACCACCGCTCCAAGCTCTTGCAGATGGGTCAATTTCCATCTGATAACCATGAACCCTTCCATTTTGATATTCCGACTTACTCAGACTTCTGAACTGAATTCCAGAATTCATCAAAGGATGAGCCAGTAATTCTACTTCAAGAATGAAATCTCCATACTCCTTTTCGGATGCAAGAAAGGAATTGGGGGTATTGGACACCGTGGTTCCAATGATCTCGTCCCCTTTAGCTTCATAAGTAGCCCTCCCACCAAGCAGTTTCCAGCCGTTTAGATCTTTACCATTATAAAGGTTCTGCCAGCCAGAATTTGATCGCTGTGCGAGGACGTTCAGCGAAACAAGCAGGAACAACAATGTAATTAACTTAGAATTCATAGAATTATTTTTATTAAATGTACAAATTCCTGCCAATCAATCTAAACAAGAGAACAATTTAACCTTAGTCCGAAACAAGCCGGGTAAAAAAATTACAGTTATCATTATTCAGATTAACTCTGGCAAACCATTTTTTGGATTTGGAAAGCAATACCTGTGTATCATAGCTTTTTCAGTCCTTCCCTCCGGAGTATTTCCGGCAAGAAATTGCATTATATTTCAAAATGCGAATAGCCGGAAGATACCTCCTATGGCAAGGTTTATTTTACCTGCTGCTGGATTTCATAGGGGAAAAACCCCGGCATAAGGACGATTTGCCCTGTAAAATAAACCTGGGTGGCAGCTCTGGCTTTTTTGCAATACCAGATCTCATGATATCTACTAAACATGCTGCAAAAAACCAGGGCAGAACACAGGACTATCGGGACCGAAGAAAAAAGAACCTTGCTTTCTAAAACAAGAAAAAAACAGTCAGGTTAATGTTTCCGCAATAAGATTTTTCGTCAATCTCAGGTTAATAAATACCCTTAATATGAGTTAACAGATAATTATCCAAACGATTTTGAAAAATAACTTAATTTAAGTCTGAAAAATACCTCAAATGAAACGACTCTATGTTGCCTTTACACTCTTAATTATATGCTCCTGTCGTGTTTCCAGAGAGCAGTTCACTTCAAGCCAAAAACTACCTCAAATTAGTTAAAGATAATGAGCCCTATTTGATAAAAGCTAATATGCTATAACTAAAGGTCTTATTTGTATTACTTTTACAGGGTCGATAAGTTTCAACCTAAATCATTATTTCGAGCAACAAAAACAATTATGAGATGATACTTATTGGATATTTATTTATAATAAACGATCATTTGAATGAAATTTATCAAGCTTACATTTTCATCAATTTTGATAATGCTAATTTGTGGAGACTTGTACTCACAAACAAGTAAAGTTATCGGAACAGAGGTTTATCTCAACAATTTTATTGTGAAGGAAAACCTTTATAAGAATAATCAATTAGTAATAATTGCAGCCGACAGTGTAGATCATCCAATTGAAAATCTTAGTGGCACATTTATATTTAGTATTAATGGATTTGAACAGGAACTAAAATTCAATAATGGAACTGCAGTAATTGCCCAGCCGATCAGTAAATCAACATTTATTTATATCAGGCACGAAAATGAAGTAGGGAATCAGGGTAAATTATACTACGTCATCAAAAAATTTGATATGATCAATCCCATAAAAATCAGTTGGATTATTCTTTTGATTATACCTGTTTTGATTATTCTTCTGGCAATGATGTTTAGAAAGTTTATTATTATCGCCGGTATATTACTGATTGTGATGTTTTATTTCAATAAGAGCAATGGGCTTAATAGCTCTACATTTTTTAATACGGTGTTTGACGGACTTAAGAACTTATTTTAAATACCAATCATTTATTGCCAAATATCTCAATACTAAAAAGGCATACCTATTCCAAAATTATATTGTAGAAGTCGATAAACATCAGGCCGGTGGGTTCTCTGATATTCTTCCTTAAACTCCTTTTTGTTGAAAAGATGTTTTATCACAAATTGTTCTGAACCTGTAAATTGAGGATCCTTTACCTTAACTCCTGCGTCTAACCGAAAGACAAAATAATTAAGGTCAAAGCGCAATCCTGCACCAACCCCTACTGCTAACTGATTAAAAAATTGATTGAATTTAAATTCTCCTCCTGGATTTTCGACACTTTCCGTTCTTCTCCAAATATTACCAAAATCAGTAAATGCAGCACCTTTAACTTTTGCCCCCATAATATTGTTGGCAATTTTGAACCGATACTCCAGGTTTCCTTCGAGTTTGTACTCACCTAACTGATCCAGATTCCGTAAATTTGCCCTAAGCGTATCAGCTTTACCATCCGTTCCCAGTACTTCTCTGTTATAATTACCTGGTCCCAAAGTACGTGCCTGCCAGGCTCTGACACCACTTGATCCACCTGCAAAAAAGTTCTTTTCAAAGGTTAACTGATCACTGTTTCCATATGCGAGTCCGATACCCGGATTTAACCGGGCAACAAATTGTCTGTCGCCACCAAAATAGCGGTAGTATCGTAAATCCAGCTCAGTTTTTACATATTGTTGGTAAGCCAAACCAAAAATGGTTCTCAAACCATCACTATCCCTTTTGAAATTAATCAGCTTATCTAGTGCCCAGAGAGAATTACCCGCTAAGTCAACTGCCACTCTAAAGAAAAAGAAATTATTATAATTTGTAATTCTGTTGGCATTGTAAGTAAAAGCATATTGGCTGCCAAAATTAAAAAACTGGCGATCATTTGTCCTCACATACAAGCCAAATCCCCGCTGTAATAAGCTATCTTTAAAAACACCATCGAGCACACCTTTTCTAAATTCTATGTTTATAGGTGTGAAAGAATGGAACTTAGATTTGGTTTCAACCCAGTCGTAAGTAATTGAATTGATAAACACCCGGCTTCTGAAAGCATCACGCTGGTCAAAAGATTGCATACTACTGGAAATAGTGGTGCGAGGCATCCCATTTTTCCCGATTACTGGGATTCTAAATGGAACAAGTAATTTGGGTAAAATCAGATTGACTCCCAGTTGAAGATCCCTGCTAAAAACACGATCAAGAATTTTGTTATCAGATGTGGCATCAAACAATACACCATATCTCGCTTTTACTTCAAGCAACTCAGCTCCACCGAAAAGATTCCTATTTGTATAGGTATTACCAATATTAAATCCATTTCGCCCGGAATTAAAGGTATACTCACCTTCAATTCTATTACTCATCCGCTTCAAAGGTGAAATATCATATCTGGGATTTAGTTTATTGGTACTGTCACTAGCTTTAACAAAATCAATTTTAAGATTTCTAAAAACGTTCAGATCATAAAGCCTGTCGTAAGTAAGTTCTTCATTTTCAATATTATATATGTCGTCTTTCTTTAAAAATATGTATTTCTTTATGGGTTTTGCTTTGAATTTTTTAGCATAATCTACAAATCGAAACTGTGAATCCACCTGAAGTGTATCAGCTTTTAAACCTTCAAGCTTTCCTTCACTGGTCCGAATAGTTACCTGAGTGTTATTAATGGTATAGACCTGATGGGCCGACTTACCTTCCGGGTTCGTTAAAAACAGCTTGAGATCTGCCTGACTATCAGACAAATTACTGTCAACATCGAACCTTACATAAGGCCGTACGTAATCATAATACCCGTTTTTTTTCATCATCCGGTAAATCTGTTCGCGCTCCAGGGCAAGTGAATCTGAATCGAAGCGATTACCTTCTTTGATGTGGCTAAAACCTCCGCGGCTTTGCTTGTAAAGTGTAGCTACAGCAGAATCTGCAATTTGATATTCTACCTTTCTGATTTTAAACTCAGGACCCTGGTCGGCTAAAAATTTGATATTAGCATGTTTATTTTCAATTATTATTTCACTTGTAACCTTTGCATCAAAGAATCCCTTGGTTTCTAGGAATTTTTTAATTTGGATCCTCGATATCTCCACCAAAGAGCTGTCAAGTAAATTTGGAGCTTCCCCGATAGCTTTAACTTTGTCAGTTCTATACTTACCATCTTTTGTGTTAAAAGTATTGTAAAGAGCAAGATTCAATCGGGAGTTAGCGCGAATATCGCTTTGAACAAAATTCAATGCTGTCTCTTTAAATTGTTTATCAACCCCAACCAACTCAATCTTTCTGACAAGTGCCTGATCATCTGCAATATATCTTGTGGCATTACATGAGCCTAAGATTAATAAAATCAAAAGCAGTATACTTGTAAGTAAGGAACTATGGTAAGTAAAGTATGATTTCAAAGTCTCAAATAAGTTTTATAAAATCTTTACATCAAAAAAAAATCCGAAAAGAACAGGGCCTTTTTATTGTTGAAGGCTTAAAATCAATTCAGGAATTTATAAATTCTGAATACCTTTTTGATTCTGTTTATTGTACAGAAAATTTGATGCTAAAGTTGGACAATTTATCACGAAAAATAAAGCCAGTTATCATTTCGGAATCAGAATTATCTAGAATAAGTACATTAAGCACTCCGCAAGCTATACTTGCAGTTGTTCAAATACCTAAACACACCGAGATAAACATAAAAAAACTTGATCGTTCATTTTTTCTTGCACTGGATGGAGTTCAGGATCCGGGTAATCTGGGAACTATTATCCGTACTGCAGACTGGTTTGGATTGAACACAATTTTATGTTCAATGGATACTGCGGAAGTTTACAATCCTAAGGTAGTTCAGGCAAGTATGGGCTCGCTTTCGCGGGTCAATATTATATACACTGATCTGGGAGTTTTATTCAGTCAGATTAATATTCCGGTATATGGTGCCTTACTTGACGGAAAATCAATTTATGAAACCGACTTTGGTCAGGCAGGGATTGTATTATTAGGCAATGAAGGAAATGGAATAAGTAAAGAACTGGTAGAAAAAATTAATTATCCGATCACAATCCCAAGATTTGGAAAAGCTGAATCTTTGAATGTTGCTATTTCTGCATCTATTTTTTGTTCAGAACTGAGAAGAAAAACATAAAATTTGTTGGGTAGCAATAATAAATTGCTACTTTTGCATTCCTTAATACATAAGGTCGGGTGGCCGAGTGGCTAGGCAGAGGTCTGCAAAACCTTTTACAGCGGTTCGAACCCGCTCCTGACCTCAATTAAAATATTAAATTTAAAACCATGGGTGTTACACGTTTAAAAAGAAAAGACAGAAAAAATAAAACTACTTCACGTTTAGAAGTTCAGTTTTTGAAATTAGGACGGAATATTGAAACCGGAAGCCGTTCAGCAGAATCTGCTACAGGTCAAATAGCTAAAAATAATGCAGTTCTTGCTGCTATTGAAGCTGCTGCAAAGAAATAATTAATCTTATTTTAATTATTCAATCCTGGTCTTTACAGATCAGGATTTTTTTTGTCCGATAATTTCTAAAAACATACCGTTAACTAATTTTTCAATGCGTAATCAGGCTTAGGTTTTTTTTCTGAATAAATTCGTTAAACGCTTTAAACGCTGACAGGGTTTAAAACCCTGTCAGCGTTTTGGATTTGCTTGATAAGAGGCACAGATTTTCTTATCTAAATCTATTATTTTTTTAACAATTATTTTTATTGAATAACGCGTCTAGATTTGCTAAAGGTCTTAGAAAATTTCAAAGGGAAAATCGGTACATTTATGTTGTAATAATTTCATTATGTTATTAATATTACTTAATTTTATTAAGCTATAGTATAAGAATTATTAATAATTTAAAAAAAATTTTTATGAAAAGAAAATTAATCTTATTGGCATTGTGCTTTATAAGCACACTTTCGTTTGCAGAAACAAATAATCTTCAAACTACGACTACTCAGAATGCTACTTTCCAAAAAGTAGAATCTTCTGAAAATATTGAATTTGAAATCAATGAATTTGGATTTTTTTCATGTACATGGACTCATGTTGTCACATGGCGTGACCAATATGGTAATTATCTGGGTACAACCTCTGCCACAGTAACAGTAAATTGGGGAACCTCTCTGGATTGCGCTGCTGCACGACATTTAGCCCAACAACAGGCAGAATCAATGGCTCCTTAAGTATTTTATTGCTTATACTATAGCTCCTTTAAACCTAATAAATTTAATTATGAATATAAAAATTCAAACTTGCATGTTGTGGGTATTACTTTATGCTCTTCCATCTTCGGGTCAAACCAAAGGGATTATTAACTATATACTTACAGTCAATGATGGAATGCCGGGTTCTCCAATAATGATTAATTATACACTATCTTTTTCAGGAAATAAATCTATTGAGTTGCCTCAAAAGAAAACTACTAATACCAATCCTTCGGCTGAAATTTCTGAAACAGAATCAGTTAAAATTATTACTTCAGGAAATAGAGTTCCCTTTGTTTATAAAGATCTTGGTAAGAATGTATTGCTTCTGACTAATAATATCTCTATCAGAAACTACCTTGTAAAAGATACGCTTCATCGCTTTGAATGGCAAATTACCGGGGAGCAAAAAAAAATACTGAATTATAGCTGTACTAAAGCTACGACTACTTTTAGAGGCCGGAATTACGAAGCCTGGTTTACGGAAGATATCCCATTATCAAATGGCCCTTGGAAGTTTGGCGGACTCCCAGGTCTTATTATGGAGGTATATGATAGTGAGAAAATATTCAAATACGAATTGAGCGGAATTGATCTCAAAGCAGCTGTTCTTCCTGAATTAATCGCCATTCCAAATGCTTATTTAGATGATCAATCGATTAGCCATAAAGAATTCATGAATCTGTATACTACCAAAAAAGAAGAGCTAAAAGCAAAGTCAAGAATTATCACCTATGGGAGCGGGTTTAGTTCAACATCAACTACTAAATTGGCAGAGAAGATTGAACTTTTTTAATGAAAATAGTTTTTGTATTGTGGCTGGTTATATGGTGTACTAACTTATCTGCTCAACAGATCAGGGTGTCTGGTTTTGTAAAAGATAAAACTTTTAATCCAATTCCTTCGGCCACAATACAACTGAAGTCCGCAAACAACTCATTTCAAAAACAACAGTATGCATTCTCGGATAATGATGGATATTTTAGTTTGAATATTAATCCGGCTATTGACGCGCCTTGGTTTTTGATTGCAAGCTATTTGGGCTATAAAAGGGACACTATCCTTATTGAATTTGAGCAAATCCGCTCAGGTAAAATTGAAACCTCGTTCATATTGAAACCTGACAATCAAGTATTGGATGAAATTTATATTAAGGCAAGAAAAGGTATTCAAACAGATAATGATACCACCAATTACCGGGTAACAGATTTCACCACTCCTAATGACAGAAATCTAGAGGATGTATTGAAAAAAATGCCGGGTATGGATGTCAAACAAGATGGAACAATCTTTTTTAAAGGTAAAAAGATAAGCAAAGTTTTACTCGACGGAGATGATCTTACTGGAGATGGTTATAAGGTCCTTACTAAAAATATCAGACCCGAATTTGTAAAAGATGTTCAGGCAATAGACAACTATGTTGATGACATCCTTCTTAAAGGGATCATAAATAGCGATGATATAGTACTAAACTTAAAAATGAATAATCCCAAGGCCTTATTTGGAAGTATTGATGCCGGGGGTGGTAATAATCAGCGGTTTCGCGCTGTTGGCAATGCAGTCTCATATCTTAACAAAACTAAAGCTTATATTACCACCGGTGCAAATAATATTGGCCAGCCCCAAACAAATCTTCTTTCTTTATTTGATGAGGATCAACGCATTCCATCTTCGGATAAAATTATCCATCATCAGGTTACTGCCACTAACCCTTTCGATCCCAATAAATTCATAATCAATAATAGCAGTTTGTTAAGCGCAAATGCTGTAAAAATGGTATCTGATAATTTCAAAATTAAAGCAAATTTTCACTTGATCAATGACCATTTATCCAATGAGTCGACTGTAAACAATAATTATTTCCTTCCAAATGACTTTAGTACAAAGGATCAATCTAATAACAATAGTCGTAATCAAACCATCTATGGTAATGGGATTGGCGATTATTTGTTATCGTCAAATTCAAGGCTCTGGACAAAGTTTGAATATACCTACAACCCATATCGTTTCGCATCTGAAACATTTTCATCATTTAATGAGCAAGCTACTGACCGTATCAACCAAAAACAACAGGATTTTTCAAGGAACTTATTTGCAGAATCAAAATACACCTTAAAATTAAACGAAGGATTAGCTCTTATTTTAGGTGGCCAGCTGATCAAGGAAAGAATGGAACAGGATTACCGGCCGGGTTCTTTACTATTTAAGTCTTCTTCCTTGTTCAACAACTCATCAGAAATACGGCAGGATGCAAATCAAAGAAATGATCAATTTCAGATGAGTTCTGATATCCTCTATAGAAAAAACCTCCACTATTTAAATCTCAGCATAGGATATAACTATCAACAAACCAAACTTAATACTGATTTATTTTATCAGGATACAACATCCTGGACATCTCTGGGTGAGTCTTTTAGGAACGACTCCCCAGTAAAAGACAGCCGTTTTTATGCAAATACTAAATATACATTTGATAACAATCGTCTTAAATTACAGGCCCAATTGCTCACCACAAGAGTCAACACCTTTGTTTTTGAAAAAGATAGCACATTCATTGTATTTCAGCCTCAATTGGGTCTAAAATGGCAAGTCAAGGATATTCAAACACTTTCAATGTCTTACAAGTACCGAAATATCGAACTAAATCCTTTTGAGTACTACAAAAACTTAATTCTTACAGATTTCAGATCCACAAGCAGGGGCTTAACTGATTTTTACAATTTTGGTACTCATCAAGTCTTACTAAGTTATAATTACAATGATTTTATAGACAAGTACCTTTCAGTAAACCTGTCTTCTAACACCAACATCAGCAGGCAAGGATTTATTTTCAATAGCTTTTTCGAGGATTCTTTTATAATCAGTCAAAAAATTGCATATAGAGGGCTTAGAAGTATCTCAGGCAGTTTATATATACAGAAATTTTTCCCGTTTTTGTCAACCAATCTATCAGTTAACTATACATTTTCAGCACGCAATTATTTTTCAGTACTTGCAGGTCAGGTTCTTGAATTTACAGGAAATACTCACCAAATGATTGCTAAAGGAGACACTGGTTTTGATTTTCCTGTAAATTTAAATGCCGAATTTCAGCTATTAAATGATGCTACGTTTAGTAAAACATCTTCTATTGCATCCAATAGTTCATATAAATATAGCATACAGGCCCGATGGCAATTTAAACCAACTATTCTTTCATTGACTTCGTTGGATTGGTATCAGATAAATAAACAGCAATATCGATTACTGAATACAGAGATTCAAATCAACCCCAAAAAGGGTGCATTTAAATATAGTATAGAAGGTAAAAACTTGTTGAACTTGAAATCTCTGGATACCTTTTTCATAAGTGATGTATCATCATCAAGACTTTCTAGCTCAATACTAGGAAGATATGTTCTATTCAATATTAACTTTTCTATAAAATAGCACTTTAGGAGTTATTTTAAATTCAATTAAGTCTGACAGTGTTTAAAACCCTACCTGCCTAAACTCTTGCTATGTCAATAATCTCTTCAGTATCCTTTTAATCAAACCAGGGCCCTCATAAACAAAGCCAGTATAGATCTGAATCAAAGATGCACCTGCTTTAATTTTCTCCAGAGCATCCTCCGGACTGTGTATTCCCCCTACTCCAATTATTACAAAGCTTTTGTCGGATTGCCTTGAAAGGTAACTGATCACCTCGGTAGACCGTTTTGATAAAGGCTTACCACTAAGACCACCACTTTCATTCTTAAGGTTTTCTGATGCTGATAACCCATCTCTTGACAAGGTAGTATTGGTGGCAATTACCCCTGCAATTTTAGTTTCCGTTACAATCTCAATAATATCATCAAGCTGAGAATCTGAAAGATCAGGAGCAATTTTTAGGAGAATCGGACGAGAAATATCATTTTTTCTATTTCGTTGCTGAAGGGTATTCAATATGTTTTTAAGTGGCTCCTTCTCCTGAAGTTCGCGTAAACCGGGAGTATTGGGTGAACTTACATTGACAACAAAATAATCTACCACATCAAACAATCGGTCGAAACATTTAATGTAATCATTAACTGCTTCTGCATTTGGCGTGTTCTTATTCTTTCCAATATTACCGCCGATAATCAGCCCCTTTTTATTGATCCGCTTCAGACGATCAGCAGCAACATCAACACCTTGGTTGTTAAAGCCCATACGATTAATCAGGGCCTCATCTGATGGCAATCTGAACATTCTGGGTTTTTCATTTCCCGGTTGCGGCAGAGGAGTAACTGTACCAATCTCAATAAAACCAAAGCCAAACTGGGCAAATTCCTCTACCATTGACGCATTTTTATCAAACCCAGCTGCCAATCCAATCGGATTTTTGAATTTCAAACCCATAACCTCTTTTTCAAGGCGATTATCTTCAAGCTGGTATAAGGATTTCAACAAGGACCTTGCTCCCCATATTCTAGTAAATCTTTGTAGGCCACCTGTTACCCAATAATGGATATTCTCGGGATCGAAATTAAATAATATGGATTTAATCAGCTTGTACATGCAGCTAAGTTACTGGTTTGATTTATATTTTCATTTCGCTGCTTCGAAAAAATAAAATCGGATTTATCTCAAAAAGCAAAACCGGAAGATACCTTATTCAAAAAAAAACTAGTAAAACTAAATTCCTTAACCAAAAATTAACACAAAATTGTAACTTTATAACATATAGTTTACATTAGTTTAATATCATACCCAAAATAAAATGGCATTAACTGAACAATTACAAGGTCAGGGAACCTGGCTTTTTAAACATCGCGGAGTATTACCTCTTATCATTTTTGTGATAGGAGCCGCTCTATTTTTTAAGAATGAATCAAGTCCGGAGAATTGGATTTTAACTGAAGAACTTGAACATAATTTATATGAACTAAGTTGTTTGATTGTATCCTTCCTAGGTTTCTTCATCCGGGTTTACACAGTAGGTTACAGCCGCCCAAATACTTCAGGCAGGAATACCGAACATCAGGTAGCTGATGTACTCAATACAAGGGGTATCTATTCCATGGTCAGAAATCCACTATACGTTGGCAATTTCTTTATGTGGCTTGGGATAGCCATGCTAACGGGTAATTTCTGGTTCATTATCGCTTTTATTCTTTTCTATTTTCTATATTATGAAAGAATTATATTTACTGAAGAAGAGTTCCTAAAGGACAAATTCGGAAATACCTATTTAAACTGGGCAAAAAAAACCCCGGTAATCGTTCCCAAATTCAGTTCATTTGAGAAATCTGAATATGATTTCAATTGGAGAAAAGTCTTGCGCCAGGAAAAAAATGGATTTGCAGCTCTAATGATTATTTTTTGCCTGTTTGATATCGCTGGTGAACTAATCAAAAACAAAACTGATATCAATTTAACACTTCAGGGCTTTGGCATATTTTCAATTCTAGTCTATTTCATTCTGAAGTTTATAAAATATAAAACAAGTCTGCTTCAGGATCCTGCATAGAACCTATTGAAATCAATCTGCATTTTTGTCGGTCTTTTTACCCAAACGAATTTTCACCAGACCATCATCTCCGTCAGTTGCATGTAGATTAAGGACTATGCCTTTGAGAGAATGTGCTCTCTTTTCATCCATAGCTGTTTTAAGTTCGTCTTTACGAGGATTTCTAAGGGGAATTCTCAGACGGATATCTGTTCCTTTACCAAAACTATAAACACCTGACAGGAAAATATTAAGCACACTTGATCTGATCTCCATTGGAGGAATGGTCACTCTATCTTTAGAAATAGCTAAGGTATTTTTTAAGTTCATAAATGTGATATTAGAAAAATCACGATTAGGAAAGGCAAAATTTCCTATTTTGTACATGGGTTCGAAATTAATAAGAGAACCCTTACGGATATCAAAAGTAACTTTTCCAGTTAATGAACGTGGAAAAATCTTTCCATTTGGCAGCATTGGACCATAAATTGATGCATTTCCATTGAATGTTCCCCTCAAATTCTTATCTAAGATTGCATCTTGTCCGAAATTATCAAATGCATAAAACAAATTTTGCACATTCAAACTCTTAATTCTCGAATTCAAATTAAAGCGATTTAAGGAGCCCCTCTAATGATCGATTATAAGTTTTACATCTTTTAAGTGTATCCTGCTGATTTTATTGTTAATTCCACCTTTGTCTTCGGCAGCTTTTTTCTTCTTGAATATTTCAGTATTTCTAATTCCTGTACTATCGGTAAAAGATACATTTCAGCATTTTTCAGTTCGATATCCATGATTTTAACAGAACCAGAAAGAAAAGAGAGAGCATTGACAGCAACATATACCTTTCTGGCATTGATTAAGTCGTGTTTATGAACTGACCATAAACTGTCTCTTAACTGTACATCCTCCAGAGCTACTGAAATACCAGGAAAACCACGAATCAAAGAGGGTTCCATTCGATTTATTGTTAGTTTGCCACTCAAATCTTCATTCAACTGTGTTGTTATAGAAGTAAGTATTTCCTTTTTATGGGAATAAACATATGCTGCCAGCTCGATCTAGGCAAGCAAAAAAGGGTGAAAATCAGACCCCCAACCCTTAAAGTAATTTTTAACCAATACGGCATCAATATCAATTAATTTAAATGAACAATCTTATAATATCCAAATTATAAAAAGCTAAGCCAATAAATCAAGTGAAACTTTAGATTTTTGTTGGGTATAGCCTCAGTTTTAATAAATATAATCTATAAATCCGTACTTTTGCAGCAAATGATTGCAATAAACAACTTAACATTCGAGATCGGTGCAAGGGCATTATATGACGATGCAAACTGGCATATAAAACCAGGGGAAAAGATTGGCTTAATTGGGGCAAATGGCACCGGAAAAACCACCCTATTAAAAATAATTGTTGGCGACTATGCACCAACCCGTGGTACAATTTCAATGGCTAAGGATATCAAGATCGGGTATCTTAATCAGGACTTACTTTCCTACCAATCGGATAAGAGTATTTTGCATGTAGCCATGGAGGCCTTTGAACGTCAGAATCAATTACATACAGAAATTGAGGCCATTCTAAAGAAGCTGGAAACAGAATATACCGACGATTTAATAAATAAATTAAGCGACAAACAGCTTGAGTTTGAGGCCCTAGATGGTTACAGTATAGAATATAGGGCACATGAAATCATGGCCGGACTTGGATTCAGTGAAACAGATACCCATCGTACACTTTCAGAGTTTTCGGGTGGATGGCGTATGCGTGTTATGCTAGCACGTATTCTCT
>CAMCTU010000065.1 GCA_945878525.1 Sphingobacterium thalpophilum | reverse complement strand
TACATTGTCAAGAATAGCTTTTGAGAAGAGATCCCCCTGAATCGTGTATTGATCACAGATATCAAAAGTAATTTCCTCCGTTTTCTCTGTGGTATTAAGCCACAACCTGGTTGGTTTATCTGGGGGAGCATTAAATGGGATTTCTATTTCGATGACACCTTTTTCTCCAAAAATATTAACCCTTTGAAAAGGAATTAATTGAGTTGAGCAGGTGAATGTTGAGGTTCCTGTTGAGAAATCAAGTGTTCCGGAGGCCATTCGGTCGGTTTTGAATATCGGATCGAACTCTACAAGTCCATTAACCCGTTTGGGCTCTTTACCAAAAATAAAGCGGGAAAGGGAAATACAATAACAACCAATATCCATCAATCCGCCCCCACCAAAATCTGGATTTTGACGGATATTGTTTGGGTCTGTATTATAATATGAAAAAATTGATTGTATGGTTTTAAGTTTACCGATGTGCCCGTCCTCCACCATTTTTTTGGCTTTCCGCCACTGAGGATGATGTCGGTACATAAACGCTTCCATTATTTTTAGCTGGGGTTTCCTTTTCGAAACCTCAATTAAGCTTTCAGCCTGCTTACTTGAGAGGCCTACAGGTTTCTCAAGTAGCACATGTTTCCCGGCTTCCATCGCTTTTATAGCCCATTCTACATGCAAATGGTTCGGTAATGGAATATAGACTGCGTCAATCTCAGAGTCAGACAATAAGTCCTCGTATGAACCGTAAGCCTTGGGAATTCCAAGAGTTAAGGCGACTCTTTTTGCCTCGTTCAAATCTCGTGAGGAAATTGCAGCAATATCGCAGTACTGCCCTTGCTGCATTGCTGGAATAACTTTCACTACTCCAATCTTTGCTGTGCTAAGAATCCCCCAGCAAATTTTTGTTTTCAATTATTAATAATTAATTACGAATTACGAATTACGAACTACGAATTACGAATGATTAGTTTTTATCCGTTTCCAATTTCACAACTTTCTTGGGTTCTCGGAAGAATATCATAAACACAACAAGTACTGCTAAAGAGCCCCATGCCGGGTAGATCCAGATACTGCTCCAGTCATGAGCTATAAGTCCTGCCGGCTCAGCAAGTGTATTGGCTTGCTGGGAAATACCTGCAAGGTTTGTACCAACGAATGCTCCTACTCCCCAAAGTATAAATGCGATAAGTCCCTGAGCGGCACCGCGCATCCGTTCATTGGCTTCTTCATCCACATAAAGTTGTCCGGCAATGAACAAAAAGTCATAACAAACACCATGAAGTAAAATTGCACCAAATACCATCATGGTTTGCATTGAAACGGAGTCTACACTTCCGGCTAATAAAAAATAACGAGCTGCCCATGCCAGAATACCAATGAAGATGGTCTTCTTGTATCCCAGTCTGCTCAGCATTACAGGTAACAGAACCAGGAAGACAACATCCGAAACTTGAGCCAATGACATTTTAGCGGCACTGAATTCCCATCCCAGTTCAGTGACATACTGGTTCATATTCACAAAGTAAAAGTATAGCGGAATACAGATCAGGAACATACATAAAATGAATATCGCGAAGGAAGGTTTTTTAAGTAGAGCTAGTGCATCAAGCCCTAAAATTTCACTCATACTTACATCCTTACCGGTTTTCATAGGAGGAGTATGAGGTAAAGTGAGAGAGAATAGTCCGAAGATTATTGACGTTGTTCCTGCAACATAAAACTGAACAGCTGATTGTTCTCCTTTAAATACTACACTGAGAGTTATTCCTGCCGCAATCCAGCCGATGGATGAAAGGGTTTTAACCAATGGGAAATCACGTTTTTGATTATCCAGATGACGCAGAGATAGAGAATTACCCAGCGCTAGTGTTGGAACGAAGGTACAGCAATAAATGATCAGCATAGGGTAAAACGAGCTGAATGTTATCATCATTGGAAGAGCAAAAAGCATCAATCCACCTGTAATTCCAAGAAATGCAAGAAGTCTCTCAGATGCAAAATACCGGTCAGCAAGTAAACCAACCAGAAACGGCGCAATCATAGCTCCTATGGCAAAAGCACCATAAGCTAGTCCGATTTGTGCTCCCTCAAATTTAAGGGTGTTACTCAAGTATGTCCCCATACTTACATACCAGGAGCCCCAGATGAAATATTGGAGAAACATAAATACTGCTAGTTTGGTCTTTAGTTGTGCTTGCATGGCGATTTTGTTTGATGTGACTTTCCTTGTGAAGGTTTTAAGTTTAATTCAATAAACTAAAATAACATTTATCATTAAAATTTAAAGACATTATAGATTGTATCTGATAAATTTATTCAAGATTAATTATAATCAAACCAAAACCCTGTTCTTAATGCGGAATTTTCTATAATAAAGTATTATCCTCCCGACTATTTATCAAAATTATCTTACCTGAGGCCTTTTTCCTGCTACTTTTATTTACATTTATAATACTATCTTCTATTAATTCAGTTTCTATTGATTTTATAGCTTAAATTAGTTTAGGTCATTAATTGGATTTTATCATGAAAGCTTTACACTATCACATCCCGCTAGAGTTTGATAAATCGTTCATTATATTTAAGGAAGAAGGGCCATATTTTCCTTGTCCATGGCACTATCACTCTGAATATGAATTGGTATTAGTCAATAAAAGTACCGGTGTCCGTCAGGTTGGAGACCATATCGGATATTTTATGGAGGGAGATCTCGTTTTGATGGGTCCATCATTGCCGCATTTATGGACAAATGATCCACAATATTTTAAAGAGAAGGCTAATTTAACCGCCGAGGCAACTGTTATTCATTTCGTTGATAATTTTTTGGGAAAGGAGTTCTTTAATCTCCCTGAAATTGAGCCTATTATTAACCTGTTAAAGCTATCTAAACATGGGATGGTGATAATAGGAAATTCAAGGAATAAAATTGCTGATTTAATGCAGGAAATGCAGACAATGAGTGGAATCCAGCGGATTGCTTCCTTGCTGTCAATCTTCGATATTCTGTGTACTAATAATGAATATGAGCTTCTGGCAAGTCCGGGCTATCTAAAACAAGGTTTATTAGATTGCTCGGACAAGTTCAGTAAAGTTAATGCCTATATACTCAGAAATTTTGATCACGATATTACCCTGAACGAGGTTGCATCTGTTGCAAATATGGCAGTCAGCACTTTTTGTAACTATTTCAAAGAACATTACAGGATAACGTTTGTTGAATACCTTAATAAAGTTAGGGTTGGGCATGCCTGTAAATTATTGGGTGAGCTGGATGAGAATGTTGTAGAAATTGCCTATAAATGTGGCTTCAATAATCTGGCAAATTTTAACAGGCAATTCAGGAAAATTAAGAATATGACGCCAAGCGAGTATCGTAAGACTTCAAATGTCAATGTCCCGCAGGTAGGAAGTACTGGCAGGTGGATGGTAGTTACAAACAGAACAACGGTAGAGTGTGCCTGAGAGGAGAGTCAAGAACCAAGACAAAGCCTGCTCATTTGACATTTAGTAGTATATTTCAAACAACTAACCAACTAATTTATCTTTCTCCTTCCACTGGTATTAAAAGTCATGAGATTGCTTCGTCGTGTCTCCTCGCAATGACATCAATAGTAAAAATAGCCTTAGATTACACTTTATCTGGATTTGGGTGTTGCGTTTTGTATTTGTGATCCGTCCAGGTTGGAGAAGCGATCTAAACTTGAAATCAGACTTATATCGAATCTTAATTTAATCTTTTACATCAATTACTGGCCTTTTGTCCCGCATTACCAGATCCCAGCCCGTATAATATGCCAACTGTGCCCGTCTACTCAATAGTTCAAAGTTAATCTTGCTGATCTCATCGCTGCCCTTGTGATAATCATCATGCTTGCCGTTATAATAGAAGATAACAGGAACTCCGTTTTTAGCGAAATTGTAATGATCTGACCAATAATAGATCTGATCATCAGGATCATTATGTTTATAATCGATTTTCATTTTGGTATATACAGTATTAGCATTTTCACTGATCTTTTGCAGATCAGTACTTAATCGGTCTGCTCCAACTAAAAAACAGTAATTAGTTGAATCAGGAGAATTTTGGTATTCTTTACCAATGCGCCCAATCATATCTATATTCAGGTTAGTAATTGTTTTTGCAAAGGGAAAGACAGGATTGAGGGCATAATATTCAGAACCCAGCAGGTTTTTCTCCTCTCCGGTAAGCATCATGAAAAGAATACTTCTCCTGGGGTCGTTCCCATCTTTTTTTGCCTTTGCAAAAGCCCTTGCAATTGCCAGAACTCCTGAAGTTCCGGAAGCATCATCATCAGCGCCATTAAATACCTTATCTTTTCCTCCATCAGGATTTAATCCAATGTGATCGTAATGGGCAGTGTATACCAGAAGTTCATCTTTTAGGTCGCTGCCTTCCAGCAAGCCAAGAACATTGGATGATTGAAGTACCCTTTTTACTGGCTCATAAATCAATTTTATCTCAGCTTTGATGATTTCTGGTATAGTAGAGGTGTTTAATTCACCAAATGTTTTTCCGGACTTACTCAAAATCTTGTCAGCAATTTCAGTTCCGGTTTGTATAACTCCCGGAGTATTTTCCCGCATCGGAATACTTTCTCTGATTCCTTCTTTAACACTCAGACTCGCACCTGACAGATGCGAATGCTGTTGCTTTGTACCCGCAACATTTACTGCAATGATCAACCCAGGTTTTTTACTCTTTACAAAGTTCATGCTTCTGGCATTTCCAGCAGCATCTCCATCTTGCCTCATCAAAACAACTTTGTCTTTTATATTTGTGTTTTTTAGCTCCGATTCAGTCCCGAGTCCTATGTAAGTCAGCTCAGTTACATTGATTATTTTCGCCTCGCCGCTGCCACTAAATGAAAAATCTGTTTTATACTTTAATTTGGTGCCATTTACTTCCAATAAATTGACAAGAATAGAGGTTTCGATTAACTCGACATCCTGAAGATAGGCCCCCTTAACAGGGGCAATAAGTTTCAATTTCTTAAACTCGCGTGCAAGGTAACCTGCGGCCATTTCAGCCCCATGTTTTCCGGTTTCTCTGCCCTCAAATTTATCTGAGGACAATATTTTCAGGTGTTTTTTCGTTCTTTTAGCGTTGATCTCGGTAGCATATTTTTTAGCTGTAGCATCCTGAGCAAAGCATTGAATCGAAAT
Source organism: Sphingobacterium thalpophilum (assembly GCA_945878525.1). Taxonomy (GTDB): domain Bacteria; phylum Bacteroidota; class Bacteroidia; order Sphingobacteriales; family Sphingobacteriaceae; genus Daejeonella; species Daejeonella thalpophilum_B. The sequence continues at coordinate 9,242 of CAMCTU010000065.1, read as the reverse complement.
GGCTGCGAAGAGTAAAAAGCCTGCTAGTTGTTTTTTCATTTTTAATCGAGTTCAGGATTTAGCTGAATTATTGTTTAGTAATGTAATCCTTTTCAGCATAAATAAAAAAGCCCCGTCACGGACCCCGGATTAAATCCGGGGCGGGGCGGGACCTTTATAACTTCTTTAATTAATTCTATCGCGTAGCCGGCATATCATTTTTTACATCAACTACCGGTCTTTTATCCCGGTTGAGAAGATCCCAACCAGTATAGTATACCAGTTGAGCGCGCTTTGCAAGCAATTCAAAATTTATCTTGCTCACTTCATCACTCGCTTTGTGGTAATCTTCATGTACACCATTAAAATAGAATACAATTGGTACACCATTCTTGGCAAAATTATAGTGATCTGAACGGTAATAGATACGCTCAGGGTCATTTGGATCATTGTATTTATAATCAATTTTCATCTTAGTGTAAACAGCATTCGCGTTTTCACTGATCTTATGCAGATCTGTACTTAACTTGTCAGAACCGATCAGGTAGCAGTAATTCGCAGAATCAGCAGAGCCTTTGTATAATTCACCGGTTCTACCAATCATGTCAATATTCAGGTTGGTAATGGTGTTAGCTATTGGGAAAACAGGGTTTAGAGAGTAATATTCTGAACCTAGTAGCCCTTTCTCTTCACCGGTTACCATTAAGAACAATACACTTCTACGGGGTCCATGTCCGGCTTTTTTAGCTTTTGCATAGGCTCTGGCAATGTTTAGTACTCCTGTAGTGCCTGATCCGTCGTCATCTGCACCATTGTTTACTTTATCTTCACCACCATCAGTTGTAAGTCCGATATGGTCATAATGTGCCGAATAAACTACCAGTTCATCCTTAAGGTCAGTACCTTCCAGATATCCCATTACGTTCACAGATTTAACATCTTTGTTAACAGGACCATAATTTATTGATATTTGAGATTTCAAAACCTGAGATTGTGGGGTACCGCTATTATCTATTGCTGATTTTAAATCCTCATAGTTTTTTCCGGAATTTTTGAGAATCTGGTTTGCTATATCCGGTGCGATGCTGAAATAAGCAGCGGTTGCAGGGCGATTATTTGCTGCCGATTTTGTTTCTTTTTTGATAGTTAATCTGCCACTTCTTGGGGAATATGATTGAAGTGCAGCACTCACATCCGGATTTACCGCAAGAATAACTGAAGGACCTTTACTCATTACATGTTGTAAGCGTTTAAACCGGCTCGTACTCCAGTCTGATGCTTTTGAGGTTTTACTGATTGCTGATATCCCATTATTCATGGGCTCACCTTTATTGATCATCAAAACCACTTTTCCGGTTACATCGATATTTTTGAGGTCATCATAGTTTTCTGCTCCAATTCCATAACCAATAAATACTATTTCAGTGGCATCGATTGATTTAGCTTCTCCGCTACCTGAAAACAGAAATTCTTTTCCTAGGCTCAGAGTTTTTCCATTTGTAATAAAAGACTTAACATCAAAAGAGGCCTCAACCAGCGGAACATCCTGAAAATATGATCCATTTACAGGTGCAGTTAATTTTAATTTTTTAAACTCTTTGGCTATGTAATTAGCTGCTTTTTCAGCACCTGCCTTACCTGTTTCTCTTCCTTCAAACTTGTCGGAAGCAAGGATTGTCAAATGTTTTTTTGCATTTTTTACGTTAATTTCCTCAGAGAATTTTTGTGCATTTGGATCCTGGGCAAAAGCCTGTGCTGAAACACAAAGCAGAGATAGTGCCCAAATTGTTTTTTTTGAAATCATATGTTACTTGGTTAGTTTAAAATGATCAGCAGGCTATTTTATTTACCCTGTTGGCATGACGGCCACCTTCAAATTCGGTAGTGATAAATTTTGTACAGATTTGTTTGGCAAGCTCAGTGCTAATAAATCTGGCCGGGATACAAAGAACATTTGCATTGTTATGGGATCTTGCAAGCTCGGCAAGTTCTTCATTCCAGCAAATTGCGGCTCTGATACCCTGATGTTTATTGGCTGTGATTGCTACACCATTGGCACTGCCGCAAATCAATATTCCGATTGTAAATTCAGAATTTTCAACAGCGCTAGCTACCGGATGTGCAAAGTCCGGATAGTCTACAGAATCGGCACTGTAGGTTCCAAAGTCTTTAACATGATATGCTTTCAGAAAATCTGCAAGAATGCTTTTGTATTCAAAACCTGCATGATCTGCTCCTATAGCTATGGAAATATTTTGGTTCATCTTTTTAAATCCTGTTTAAAATCGAGTATTAAGTGTTTTATTAATCTTTGTAAAATTCTATTTCTGCTTTTTTCTTATTGCTTGCAACGCGTGCCGACACGTAAATACTCAATTCATATAGTAGAAATAATGGGAAACTAACTGTAAGCATGGTCACTAGATCTGGAGTAGGGGTAACAATGGCAGCAATGATTAAAATTATAACTGTAGCATATCTTCTGGAAGATCTCATGAACTCAGGAGTCATGATGCCCAGTTTTGAAAGTATATAGATAACAATTGGCAATTCAAACGTGATTGCAGCACCGATTGTCAGAGTGGCTACAACAGAAAAATAGGAGGAAATGGTGATTTGGTTATTAATAATGGAACTGACCTCATAATTGGATAAGAAATTGATCGACAGAGGAGCGATAACATAATATCCAAACGCTAGTCCGAGAGTAAACAATAAAGAAGCCCAGAAAACGAAACCCGTAGCGGATTTACGTTCATTTTCGTGTAATGCAGGTTTTACGAATCTCCATATTTCAAATAGTAGATAAGGTACTCCTAACACTATCCCGATCATTAAAGATGAGTTGAGCTGCAGTGTAAATTGTCCGCCAAGCTCAGTATTTATAATATTAAAACTGAGTTTTTTTACACAAAAGTCAGCACCGAGATTGAACTTTTCGGTGGCCAGGCACATCATTCGGTAAGTCCAGAAATCAGTTCTGCCTGGTCCCATGATGATCTGGTCGAAAATGAAATCGTAAAATGAGAAGGCAAGTATAGTAAAGGTTACTATAGCTATAGAAGCTCTAATCAGATGGCCCCTGAGGACATCCAAATGATCAAAGAAAGACATTTCTGCTTCTATGGTTTTACCTTTTTCTTTAATAGCCTTTACTAGGTCAGTACGTTCCTCACTCATAATTTTTAAACAAAAATACCATTCTGTTTAAATTAAGAATGGTATTCAGTGGATATTTATTAACCATCAATTCTATTGTGACATTCAGCGACTAAAAATGACAGTCTTTTATATTTTGCCGGCATATACAATGAAACTTACTCACTAAGGTCAAAGCTTTCCATGAATTTGGTAGTAAAGTTACCAGCACGGAAATTGGGGTCTTTCATTAATCTTAAGTGGAAAGGGATTGTAGTTTTTATACCTTCAATAACAAACTCACTCAATGAACGCTCCATAGTACAAATTGCCTCTTCGCGGGTTTGTGCAACACATATCAGTTTTGCGATCATAGAGTCATAATTTGGTGGAATCTGGTAGCCTGCATAAACATGAGTATCAACCCTTACTCCATGACCACCAGGCGAATGAAAATTAGTTATTAGTCCGGGAGAAGGTCTGAAATTATTAAAAGGATCCTCAGCGTTGATTCGGCATTCTATGGCATGCATCTCAGGAATATAATTTTTTCCGGAGATAGGAATACCTGAAGCAACTTTGATCTGCTCTTTGATCAGGTCAAAATTAATGACTTCCTCAGTAACCGGGTGTTCTACCTGAATACGGGTATTCATTTCCATGAAGTAGAAGTTGCGGTGTTTATCAACCAGAAATTCTACAGTTCCGGCGCCTTCGTAATTTACAGCCATGGCTCCTTTAATGGCAGCTTCGCCCATTTTTTCCCGCAACTCAGGCGTCATGAAAGGCGATGGAGATTCCTCCACCAGTTTTTGATGTCTGCGTTGAATTGAACAATCACGTTCTGAAAGATGACATACTTTTCCATATTGATCTCCAATTACCTGAATTTCAATATGACGGGGATCTTCAACGTATTTTTCAAGATATAATCCATCATTTCCAAAAGCAGCAGCGGATTCCTGACGTGCTGAATCCCATGCAGGCTCAAACTCAGAATCATTCCATACGATGCGCATTCCACGACCACCTCCACCTGCTGTGGCTTTTAGTATAATTGGATAGCCAATTTCATTGGCAATTTTAATTCCCTCTTTAACATCAGATAACAAACCTTCAGAACCCGGAATAGTAGGAACACCGGCTAATTTCATGGTTTCTTTAGCCGATGCCTTATCGCCCATACCATTAATTTGATCCGCGGTAGCACCAATAAATTTGATACCGTATTCATTGCAAATGGCTGAAAATTTTGCGTTCTCAGATAAGAAACCATATCCGGGGTGAATTGCATCTGCATTGGTAAGTTCTGCCGCTGAAATTATATTCGGAATATTTAGATAAGAATCTTTACTAGGTGGCGGACCGATACAAACTGCTTCATCTGCGAACCTTACATGCAGACTATGGCGATCGGCAGTTGAATAAACAGCTACGGTTTTCACTCCCATTTCCTTGCAGGTACGGATAATTCGAAGAGCTATTTCACCTCTATTTGCAATCAGTATTTTTTTAAACATTTTTTTTCAATTTGAATATTTGAAAATTTGAATATTTGAAAACTCTGAAAACCTGCATTAGCTGCTAATCATCTTCAAATTTTCAAATTGTTAATTTCCAAATCAGATGGGTTCCACCAAAAATAATGGTTGGTCATACTCTACCGGACTTGCATTATCTACAAGTACTTTAACAATACGGCCTGAAATTTCAGATTCGATTTCGTTGAAAAGTTTCATTGCTTCAATTATACAAACTACTTGTCCAGCTTTAATTTCGTCGCCAACATTAACCAGAAGCGGCTTATCCGGACTAGAGGATCTGTAGAAAGTACCGATCATAGGAGATTTTACAGTAATATAGCTTGCACTATCATCCTTTATTGTTGCAGCAGCAGGCTTAGTTTCAACCGGACTTGCAGGTGTTACTACTATTGCTGAAGTAGAGACGGGTTGTGTTTGCTGAGCAGTCTGAGCCTGATAAACGGGCTGTTGATTAGTTTTTATGGTAATTTTAAAATCTTCCTGCTCTATAGAAACTTCATTTACCCCTGACCTGGAAATAAATTTAATAAGCTCCTGAATTTGTTTAATATCCATTTTGTTTAGTTTATGTGGACAATTTCAATATAAAATTATAATAAAATTATTAAGAAACGATTTTGATTTATTTTTTAGTAGGCCCATTTCAGATATAAGGAACCCCAGGTGAATCCTCCACCAAAAGCTGCAAGTATCAAATTGTCACCTTTCTTGAGTTTGCTCTCCCACTCCCATAGACATAGAGGTATAGTTCCGTTGGTTGTATTCCCGTATTTTTCGATATTAATCATTACTTTTTCCGGAGCTATACCACAACGACTGCTTGTAGCATCAATGATTCGCTTGTTGGCCTGATGCGGAACCAGCCAATCTACATCATCAGAACTAAGATCATTTTTTTCCATGATCTCTGCGGCGACATCCGCCATGTTAGTGACAGCAAATTTAAAAACTGCCTGTCCTTCCTGGAATAAAAAGTGTTCATCATTATCAACAGTCTCATGGCTTGCGGGTCTTAACGATCCCCCTGCTTTTTGGCATAGGTAAGGGCCGCCCGAACCATCGCTTTTTAATATTGAGTCTATTACGCCAAAACCCTCTGTATTTGGTTCAAGTAAAACAGCACCACAGCCATCACCGAAAATAATACAGCTTTTTCTGTCCTTATAATTGATTATAGATGACATTTTATCACCCCCGACTACCAAAACCTTTTGATGTTTACCGGTTTCAATGAATTGAGAGCCTGTAGATAGTCCGTACAGGAAACCTGAACATGCAGCATTCAGATCATATCCCCAGGCATTTGTAGCCCCAATTTTGTGAGCAAGAATATTTGCCGAGGCAGGGAAAACCATGTCTGGAGTTGTAGTACAAAAAATTATAAGGTCTATCTCAGAGGCACTAATTCCGCGCTTTTTAAGTAAACCATTTACGGCATGGGTTGCCATATCAGAAGTTCCAAGACCATCTTTGAGGATACGGCGTTCTTTGATACCTGTGCGACTGGTAATCCATTCGTCATTAGTTTCAACCATACCTTCAAGTTCCTTATTAGTAAGAATATACTCCGGAACGTAAGCATTGACGGCTGTTATTGCAGCATGAATTTTAGACATGGTAGTTAGGAAATAATTATTTAAAAGCTTCTTTGATTTTATCGACAAACTGACTTTCGATCATGGTTCGGGATAAAAGTACCATATTTTTAATTGCTTCCGGACTGGAGATTCCATGGCCGATAAGAACAGGTGCGTTTACTCCCAAAATTGGACTGCCACCATATTGCTCATAATTAAAACGGTCAAAGAATTCGTCTTTAAATCCTTTTTTGAGTGTAAGAATATAAAAAGTTTCGGCTAATTTCAGCATGACATTTCCCGTAAATCCATCGCAAACAATAACATCTGCTTTGTCGTTGAACAAGTCACGACCTTCAATATTACCAATAAAGTTGATCTCAGATTTTTGCAGTAGCGGGAATGTGGATTGAGTTAGAACATTTCCCTTTTCTTCCTCTTCGCCAAGATTCATCAAACCAACTTTTGGGTTTGTAATATGGTATACATGTTCAGCATACAGGCTCCCTAATACTCCGAACTGAGCCAGTACTTCTGGTTTACAGTCGGCATTGGCACCTACATCCAGCATAATTCCAAAGCCGGACTTTAATTTTGGCACATTGGTGGCAACTGCAGGCCTAATAATTCCAGGAACAGGCTTTACGCTAAATATGGCCCCAACCAACATTGCACCGGTATTTCCGGCGGATGAAAAGGAATCAATTTTACCTTCTTTAAGATATTGAAATCCCAAGCTGATGCTTGAGGTAGGCTTTTGAAGTACGGCTTTTGTACCGTGTTCTCCCATTCCGATCATTTCGGTGGTATGAACAAACTCGAAAACATCAGGTTCTATTCCGGCTTCTGTGATAAAAGGAAGAGCCTGATTTTTGTCTCCGAAAAGAACTAACTTTTGGTTTGCCGATAAGGATTTTTGAGCTTCTAATGCACCCAAAACTGCTGTTTTGGGTGCAAAATCTCCACCCATTATATCTAAGCCAATCTTCATTTCAGAATGGTAATTTAGGCAATAGAGGTATTTTCGATCACCATCTTCCCGTTATAGTACAAGTTTCCGTCAACTGTGTATGCACGGTGAGGTAAATGTACTGTACCAGTAGTTTGGCAGGTTGTTAAACCCGGAGCAACTGCTTTGTAGTGAGTTCTTCTTTTATCTCTTCTTGATTTGGATATTTTCCGTTTTGGATGTGCCATTTGTTGCTTTGTATTAAATTATTACTTTTTTATTTTCTTTAAAGCTTCCCATCTTGGGTCAGCCATTTCTTCTTCAACTTCTTTTGGCCCGGGAGCCAGTTGTTGCAACTTGCTTATCATCTCCAGATCACACCATTTGGTATTTCCTTCGTCAGTACAACGACTGATATACGGTGCTGCCAAATTAATAAATTCATAAATCAATGTTGCCACATTGATCTCAGTTTCATTTCTTTTCAATACAACGATTTCTTCGGTATCATCCTCGAGTTCATCGTTGCCGTTAAATTGAACGATCTGCCTTTCTTGAATTTTTACCGAATAAGGGTAATCAGCAAGGCATACATCACATCCTAGTTTCATCTCACCTGAAATATGAAAATGCAGGACCATCATTGTTTCCTGCTTCTCCAGTTCAAGGTCTACCTTGAGACTTCCACTCTTAACCAATGAGTATTCAAACTCACTAAAAAAAGAATCATTCACTTCGAATTCAAAATCGTGAACTCCAAGTTTTAATCCGGTAAACGGAATGCTATATTGTTGTAACGATTTCAAAGCACGCCAATTGAGCCTGCAAATTTAAGAAAATTTATTTAGTTGCTAACAGTTTTTTAAAAATGAGCTGATCTTATCCGCCAAAAGCTTTGGTAATAAGCATTTTATGAACTTTTAATCTCTGTCTTTTGAAAATTTACTCAACTTCAGGGGATTTGAGTTGAGTTCAGAATTTTCTCTTCTGTTCTTAACAATTTTTATAGCAGTAAACAGTGCTTCTCTGAAGGAGCTTTCTGATGCCTGATTTTTACCTGAGATATCATAACCTGTGCCATGGTCCGGAGAGGTTCTGACAACCGATAATCCGGCTGTGAAATTCACTCCACTATGAAAAGCGATCTGTTTGAATGGTATTAGACCCTGATCATGGTACATAGCCAGCACAGCATCGAATTGTGAATACGTGTGGGCCGCAAAGAAACCATCTGCTGCATAAGGGCCAAAAGCAAAGATTCCCTGAGCATTGGCTTCGGTTATCGCAGGTATGATTATTTCTTGCTCTTCCTGTCCAATCAGCCCCATATCTCCTGCGTGAGGATTCAATCCCAAAACAGCAATTTTTGGCTTTTGAATCCAAAAATCCTTTTTAAGGCTTTGATTCATCAGGGAAAGCTTTGAAAGAATCTTTTCCTTATTGATTTTTTCGGCAACTTCAGTCACTGGAATATGCCCGGTTACTACTCCCACCCGGATATCTTCACTCACCAGAAACATCAGAGAATCTTCGGCATTGGTCTTATACTGAATATATTCGGTATGACCGGGAAACTGGAAATCAGCACTTTGGATATTGTGTTTGTTAATGGGTGCTGTAACTATTGCATCGGTTTTGCCTGCTATTAAGTCATCGAGTGCCCTTTCTAGTGAAATAAAGGCATACTTGCCACCTGTGGGCGTACTTTCCCCCAACTCTAAACGCACATCCTCCTCCCAGCAGTTAATCATATTTGGACGTTTGTTATGCGATTCTTCCGGACTGTTAATTACATTGAAATTGAACTCATTTATATCCATTGTTTTACGATGGAAAAATGCAACTTTAGTATGGCCATATACAATAGGCGTACAGTAATCCATGATCTTGGTATCCATCAGTGTTTTTATGATGACTTCAAGACCAATACCGTTTACATCTCCTATTGAAATTCCAATTTTAATTTTATCACTCATTCCTGCTTGCCCGTTTATAAATAATTAACGCAAAATAAAGACTTTAATCCCAAACTCCAATTAGGTTACAAGTTATAGG
>CAMCTU010000064.1 GCA_945878525.1 Sphingobacterium thalpophilum | reverse complement strand
TTCCTGCAGCCCGCCCGGATGAACCCGTTCGGACGGGCAGAAATTAGCATGCCGAGGAGGAACGACGAGACCATGAGTGCCTTAAAAACAATAGACAAATACGAATAAATGCCGCCGCTGCACCTGATGCTACTAAAGTTAATGCTTTGGCTTGGACTGTGCCTGCCGCACCAGTCCCGATGGAAATCGGGACGGAAAAAAGGTTAACGGAGATTTTGTGCTTAGGCCAAAGCTTATCAACAGCCCTGGTGTTTTAGGTAGAATTTTGCAGATTTCAAGGCAGTGAAACTATAAAAAATGATTCTAAACTTAAAGGGGCGCTTGCTATGTATCGGATTCTTAAAAATATACTTCTTACAATGTAAAGGACTATTTTATCTGAAATTTTATTTTAACCGGACAACAGTGATTAAAAATTATAAAATTCTTGCTCCGGTATCATTTAAACATTGATTGACAATATCTACCAATACTTTCTCCTTGTCAAAGAATTCCGACAATAATTTAAACTGATTTCTCGCACGATCAAGATTTTGTTCCGGATAAGAAATGGGATAATAAATACTTCCATTCAAAAAGTCGCTCAAAAATCTAATTGCCTGCATGTAAATCAGGTATTTACCTGAAAATAAAATCAAATCCTTTTCAACATTTGTCAGAATTGAGCCCATTTCGTATAAATAACCTCTAACTATGGCCTCAAAATACGCTTCACGAATAAAAATTTTATCTGTATCCGGTTCATTTTCAGAATAGGCACAGAGGTAAGTCCGCATCATATCACCAAGGTCAGAAATAAACTTGCCCGACATCATGGTATCTAAATCAATCACGCAGATACCTTTCATTGTATCTTTATCAAACAGCATGTTGCTGATTTTGGTATCATGGTGCATGGCACGATTGGGGAAGTCGGGCGAATTTTTAAATGAATTAAAAAAGTCGAGGATAAAAGAATAATGCTTGGCTTTCTGAATTTCAGGAGCAGCTTTTAGTTTTAATGATTCATTAGTATGCTCATGAGCTTCAGCAAATTGATTATAACGAAGTCCGAGATCGTGAAATCCAGGAATTGTTTCCTTGAGCTCTGAGGCATCAAAATCAGAGAGCAACCTGTTTAACCTCCCGAATTGCACGGCAGCCTCATAGGCCTGTTCAGGATCACTCAATGTATCAAATGAAACCGAATTGTCAATAAAGTTGGTTAACCTCCAGTAGATACCTCCAACATAAGCCATTTCACTTCCGTTTATGCTTGGGATAGCACCAACAAAAAGATATTCGGGGTTATGCTTTTTAAGATAATCTGATAAGAGCTTTACATTTGCGGCAATAATCTCAGGCTGCTTGAATACGTTTATATTAATACTTTGCAGGATATATTGTTTTGAACTATTTTGAAGGCTAATTAACCAGGTTGAATTGATATGACCTGTACCAAAAGATTTATAACTGACCTGATCAGCTTGAAATCCGTATTCACTAAGAACTTGTTCTAAAAGTTGTATATCCATTATTGATTGAAAACGATAATTCTACATTAATAATTGGCAGATGGCTTGTTTAAAAACATGGTTTTATGTTTGTTATAAAAATAAAAAGAAGAAAAGATAGTCAAACCCAATCCAACCACTGATAACCCAATTACACTATTTGAGAAGAAAGTTACCCAATTCAACTGAACCTTAAAAATCTCTTTACTCAGCATCACTCCAACACTACCAACATACCCAAAAGAATCAGCCAGATAAATCAGAAAACCTACGTTTCCGGTATGTTTAAAACTAGCTATCAAACGTTCAAAAAACACAGAATTAAATGGAATATACACCATGTACAAGCCAAGTCCGACAAGAGTCATCCACCAGACAGGTGGCAGTCCACCAGTAATAAAAAGGAAGGAACATAATCCTGCTAAAATAAAACCTAAACCAATGAAAATATGAGAAAGCATAAAGGCTTTAAAGCTATCTTTAATGAGCACCATACTGCCAATAAGCACCAGAATAATGATTGTTATTGGAGTTTCAGTCCTTGCAAAAAGTTCTGGTTTATCAAAAAAGCCCATTTCCTTCCACATTTCAGCACCGAAATTATCACGCATATCCCTGAAAATAGTCGCAAAAGTATAGATCATGATGCAGGCTGCAAGCCCGGGAATAAACATTCTGATAAACTTTTTCCGTTCGCTGGCTAGCATTGGTACCCTGTTCATACGGTAAGCGATATCTTCAGTATCAGGCGCAGGAATCTTTTCGATAAGGTAAACGAATATTAATAAAGGAACTGCAAAAACCAATCCTGTATAAAAAGGAACCCAAAATTCTGTAATACTAAAATTCAGCATTAACCAAGCTCCAATAGTTTTGACAAAGCCAGAAGCAAAAATAAAGCTTACTGCAAGTGTGGCACCTATAAAATCAGTACTCCTTCGTCCCTCTACGTATGAGAAGACAACTCCCCATAACATCCCCAAAGGAAAGCCATTAATGAACAGAAAAAAAATATTATATGGGGCAGGAACCATTGCAAAAAACAACCAGCTAAGCCATGCTATTAATGTTAAAATAAGAATAGTCTTACCTCGTCCATGGCGTTTTAGTTCTGATATGTACTTAATTCCATAAAATTTTGCGAGCATATAACCTAACATCTGGGAAATCACAAGTATAGTTTTATAACTATATCCAGCAATTGTTAGTCCGTCGAAAGTGGCAACAGTGAATGATTTCCTGAATCCAAAAACCATAGTATAGGTAAGAAATACGGTCACAGCAGCATATAAGCCTATCTGAAGTGATGTTCCTTTAAAATACTTTGGTGTCAGGAAGCCCATAAAATCAGGATTTAGCTCTTAATTTGTTTGGAAGGTAATAAAACCTTTTTCATTGCAAAAATATCAGTGAAAAATTGAAATCAAATTTGGTCATTATGGAACAAAACTACATGACTTTTACTTCGTAAAATACTCAAATTTAGAATTAAGACTTATCTTCATTTAGGGAATTGAAACACAAAACAAATGAAAGTTCAAGCAATACTTATCTTTTTATTTACCTGTTGCCTAAGTCTATTAAATGCACAAGAAAAACCCCTTCAAATTATAATGATTGGAGCCCATCCCGACGATTGTGATATAAAATCAGGTGGAACTGCGGCTCTTTTTATAGCAATGGGTCATAAAGTTAAATTTCTTTCTGTCACAAACGGCGATGCGGGTCATATGAAAGAAGGTGGCGGAATGCTTGCCCAAAGAAGACTGGAAGAAACGAAAGAAGTTTCAAAAAGATTAGGAGTTAATTATGAGGTATTGGATAATCATGATGGTGAATTGCTTCCAACTTTAGCTATCCGTATGGAAGTAATTAAAAGAATCAGAGAATGGAATGCAGATGTAGTTATTGCACCCAGATCCAACGACTATCATCCTGACCATCGCTACACAGGCATTTTGGTACAGGATGCCGCATTTATGGTAGGCGTTCCAAACATTGCTCCGGATACCCCTCCCCTACGTAAAAACCCGGTATTCCTTTATTTTCAGGATAATTTTAAAAAACCAAATCCCTTTCAACCAGATATAGCAGTGGATATTTCGAGTGTAATTGACAAGAAGATATATAGCCTTGATGCTCATCAGTCACAATTTTATGAATGGCTTCCATGGATTGGAGGGTATGAAAATCAGGTTCCAGAAGAACAGTCGGAACGATTGGCATGGATAAAGAAGTTACGGGGTAATGGTATCACCCCGGCTGTGAAAAGCAGTCTTGAAAAATGGTATGGTATAGCGAAAGCAGGGCAAGTGAGCTTTGCCGAATCATTTGAAATATGTGAATATGGTAGCCGGCCAAGCGAGGAAGACATAAAAAGATTATTTCCAATGTTAGGAAAATAAGTTTTGTAAAGTATCAGTAGTATCTGTGAAAAATTGAAATAAAAGAAATAATATTCTTATTCATAACTCATAATCATTCTTTTTTCTTTTTTCGCTTTTTTTTGTTGTTTTTATTTGTGCTCAAGCTTCCCTGCGGGAGGTTCCTGCAGCCCGCCCGGATGAACCCGTTCGGACGGGCAGAAAAGAAACATGCCGAGGAGGAACGACGAGAACATGAGTGCCTTAAAAACAAAAACGAATAAATGTCGCCGCTGTCCCGAAGCTTCGGGACTATTTAAGCTATTGCTTTGGTTTGGTCTGTGCCTAACGCACCAGTCCCGATGAAAATCGGGACGGAAAAAAACGTTAACGGAGATTATGTGCTTAGGCCAAAGATTATGAATCCTGTTAGTTTAGGTTAAAATACTGCAGGTTTCAAGTCAGTGAAAGGATAAAATGAATATTGTACTCAAATGTGGGTTGCTTTGTATTGGACAATAAAACATACTTACTGGATGTTAATGTCTATTTTAACACCATAACAGTGAATATGTTGTTATTCCGGTTTGGGTCCACGTTTGTAAATAATGAGTCCATTAAGGAAATTCCGAAGAATCTGATCGCCACAAGGTTTAAAGTTCTCATGCTCTTTATTTCGGAAAATCGCTCCCAATTCGGCTTTGGTAATTGAGAAATCTACCAGTTTAAGGATTTCAACAATTTCCTGATCGTTTAGCTTTAAGGCTACCCGAAGCTTTTTCATAATGTCATTATTACTCATATCAATTATCTGGAAACTTCAATTTTGATTTTTTTATTTTTAATCTTTTCCATCTTCAGCAGTCTCAGCACTGCATCAATTTTATTACGCTTCACAGCAGCGTAGGATGAAAAATCCTGAACTTCGATCAAGCCCAGTTCATCTTTATCCAATTTACCCTTTTTCAATAAAAGACCCACAATATCAATTTTATTAATTTTGTCTTTCCTGCCTGCTCCAAGATACAAAGTGGCCCAATCAGTATTTGGCGGAATAACATCTTTTTCAGGTAAATTCTCTAACTCTATATTATCTGAAAGAAATGAGGGTTGTTCAGCTTCAGTAAGAATTACATAGGCTGTACCGCTTGAATGCATCCTTGCGGTACGTCCGTTTCTATGAAGAAATGCCTCTTCGTTATGGGGCATTTGATAGTGAATTACATAGTCAATTTCCGGTATATCCAAACCTCTTGATGCAAGATCGGTAGTAATCAACAAACGGTAACTACCATTTCTAAACTTCAATAAGGCTTTTTCGCGATCTTCCTGTTCCATACCACCATGAAAAACCCCGTGATCCAGGCCCATGTCCCACAGCAAAGCGCTTATTCTGTCAACCGCTTCCCTATGATTACAAAAAACCAACGCTGAGCCGCTTCCAAGTTTACAAATTAAAGAGAATAAGGTCTCCAGCTTATCGGCTGCTTCAGAAACTACAGTTCTGATTTTTAAATCCGGACGACTATTTATATCCTTTAAGAAATTAACTTCAATTGGTTTTATAAGTCCAGTAAAAAGTGGAATTCCTTCCATTTTCGTGGCAGAAGTAAGTATTCTCCTGTTGACATTTTTCAGTCGACTGATAATAAAGCTCATATCATCCTCAAAACCGAATTCCAAAGCCTTATCAAATTCATCCAGTACCAGGGTATGGATTTCATCTGTAGTAAAATTGTCATCACGAATGTGATATGCTATCCGCCCTGGCGTACCGATTAAAACAGTTGGCGCCTGAGTCAGATTGTTCCTCTCAGTCCTGACCGGATGCCCTCCATAAAAACAATTAACTTTAAATCCGGTTAGCATAGCTTTAAAAACCTGTTCAATCTGCATAGCCAGCTCTCTGGATGGAACGAGAATCATTGCCTGAACCCCATGAATTGAATTATCCAGCCGTATTAATAAAGGGATCAAGAAAGCAATTGTTTTTCCGGAACCTGTAGGTGAAAGAATGATGGTATCGCTTTTCGCTGCAGCATCTATAGCAACACGCTGCATCTCATTAAGGGATGCTATTTTTAAATTCTTTAATACCTTTTCAGTCATCTTGCTTTTCAAAATGCAAAGGTAATGCAAATATGTTCAATCGATTAGGTCAATCGGACTAAGAATTTAAACATTAATTCGGAAAGCAATTCTAAGGGTAAGGCCATTTTTATCTATTTTCGTCAAGAAATTAATCAAACAACCGAGACTACCTATTTTAAAATGAACAAAAAGTTAATTCCATTTTATCTTCTTATTATAAGTATTTACCTGTCTTCATGTCGATCAAATTCCATAACTCTTTCATCAGACTCTGCAGATAGCATCCCTGGCAGTCAATCCGTTGAAAAAAGTAATACAGAAGAGACAGGTAAAACAGAATCGGAACTACCATCAGGGAAAAAGGCGAATGCAGCAGAAATTCTTGCCAGGCCTCAGTTACCTATACTTTGTTATCATCAGATAAGAAACTGGATTTCAACGGACGGAAAAATGGGAAAGGATTATATAGTGCCCATTACGGAGTTTAAATCGCAGATGAAAATGCTTGCAGATAGCGGTTATCAGACTATTTTGCCTGATCAGCTTTATAATTACCTGTTATACGGTGTAAAATTACCTGAGAAGCCTATCATGCTAACTTTTGATGATACCAAACTGGATCAGTACACCAACGCCCTTCCTGAATTGAAGAAGTATGGTTTTAAAGGTGTATTTTTTATCATGACTGTTTCTTTGGGTAAGCCAAATTACATGAGTAAGGCGCAGGTAAAAGAGCTATCGGATGCAGGTCATGTCATTGGTTCACATACTT
The DNA here is from genome assembly GCA_945878525.1 of Sphingobacterium thalpophilum. Lineage (GTDB taxonomy): Bacteria > Bacteroidota > Bacteroidia > Sphingobacteriales > Sphingobacteriaceae > Daejeonella > Daejeonella thalpophilum_B. The sequence continues at coordinate 7,873 of CAMCTU010000064.1, read as the reverse complement.
ATGACCATCATAATGTAAAAAAATATCAGGGGGAAGATTGGGTAATACAACTAGAGAAACCAACAAAAACGCTAAAAGAAATTACAGGAAAGGATGTAAAATATTTCGCTTATCCATTCGGATTGTGGAATAAGGTAGCAATCCCAGAATTGAAGAAAAGGGGCTTTACTTCAGCATTCATTCTTTCTGAAAAAAGGGATGAGACTGATCCATTATATACTATCAGAAGAATAATTGTAAGCGGCTACTGGAATACCCGCACATTACAAAGTAGTATTTTCAAAAGTTTTTAACCTAAATTTTACAAATGAATTTTACCTAATTGATATATTTATAGATTATAAAAAATAAAATCATGAAAAAACTATTTTTATTAACCTTGGTTACAGTACTATTTTTAAGTCTCAGTTCATCCGCACAGCAGGATAAAAGTAAAAGGTCAAGTCCGCCGGCTAAAGTTTCCACAACTCTTGGATCAGGCGCTGAAATTTCAGTTGATTACAGTCGCCCTTCACTAAAAGGAAGATCATTGTCAGCTTTGGCACCTGTTGGAAAAGTTTGGCGGACAGGAGCAAATGAGGCCACTGTTTTTGAAACAAGCAAGGATGTAAAAATTGAAGGTAAAACATTGCCAGCCGGCAAATATGGTCTTTATACTATTCCGGGAGATGAGGAATGGACTATAATTTTCAACAAGACATGGAAGCAGTGGGGAACTGTTTATAAAGAAAGTGAAGACGCATTACGTGTGAATGTTAAGGCAGGAAAATCCTCGGAAAATACAGAGATTTTTACTTTTGATATTTCTGACAATGGAAACGTCTCCATGATCTGGGCTGATACTAAAGTAGTTTTTAAAGTTCGGTAAAAAACTTTCTTATATTAGAAGGGCTTATGTTAAATTTAACATAAGCCCTTTTTTATATTCATTTATTTATTTTGAGACTAAACGGAAAATCCTATGAAGATTCTTTACTCCTCTACCTTATTCTGTTTAGCATCAATAGTACTTCTAACGTCTTGTAAATCGGGCAATAAAATAAATCCAAAGAAGCGAAGTATTGAATATATTCAAAATGACCTCAAGCCTGATGAATTTTTTCCTGCGGGGCAAGTTGAATTACAAATACAATCTGGTGAATTGACAATGTACGGATTTGCATATACCGCAGACGGTAAAGGTCCACACCCAACAGTAATCTTACTCCATGGTTTACCAGGTAATGAGCGAAGTTTAGATCTAGCACAAAGCATAAGAAGAGCAGGTTATAATGTAATTTATTTTAATTACCGTGGAACATGGGGTAGTAAAGGAACATTTGGATTTCAGAATGCAATAGATGATGCAGGTGCAGTAGTAGATTATCTTACTGATAGCATAAACATAGCAAAATTACGGGTCGATACCACAAAAATTGCATTCGCAGGTCATAGTATGGGAGCTGGAATAGCACTACTGGCTGGATTAAAAGATCCAAGAATTAAATCTATTGTTGGAGTTTCCGTGTTTAACCCATTTACCTTATTACAGGGAGAAGGTGCGGAGGGCAATCTTATCGGACTTAAAGAATACCTATTAACACTTGGAATGCTTGACTGTGAACCTAATAAATTTTTGGATGATATTCTTGCTAAGCTTGATTCCTATGATATTGAGAAACAAGTTTCAAAGTCTAATAAACCAATATTGGTACTTGATGAACACCAAAACAATACCTATTTCTCGAAATTTAATCCGAGGCAGAATTTTGACTATAAAATCTGGAACACGGATCATGCATTCACAAACAGGCGAATAGCTTTGACAATAGAAATAGTTAACTGGTTTGATGACAGCATGTTAAACAAAGAAAAGGGGTCTGTAAAATAGAAACTGTTTACTGAATTCCCTCTATTACAAAAGTCCTTCCATTAAAGTCAAATTCGTATCCTGCTTTTTGAAACATAAGTTTTGTTCCAATTGGTGATATTGCTGAAATAGCAAAATAATGAGATCCATCAAAATGAATTTGTCCACGACTAATCCCAACATAAAATTTACCCCTATTTGTAATAACCAGACTTCCAACCTGTACAACATCATAATGCTCTTTGTGTTCAATTTGCTCCAGAACTAAATTTTGTCTTTTCGCTTCTTCCAGTTGTTTCCTGTTTCTGTCAATTTCTTGCTGCATCATTTCGCGACCGGTTTCATACTTATCTCCGGCACTGCTTTTAGTATCATCATTTGCTGATTCGACTGCATCATCTATAGCCTTTTGGGCTGTATCTATACAATTAGAAACATAATTCATACATTGTTTATACAGTTCTTGCTTTATCCCGTTCATGTTTGCAAAGAAGCAAATTTATTAAGTATTAGCGAAGAGACTATCCTATCAGAGAGTGTATATTTTTAAACAATTCAGCGGATTTCAAGAGTTTAACTTTTTCAAGATCCGTTTACCCCGGCTTTGTAAGGCAGCAGAACCGTTGTTTAGCAAGAACTGAACCTGGGAGCGGAGCTCATCCTTAATCCAGGATTGCTCCTTAGCAAAAGCAACTAAGATATCCATACAATTAACCTGCACAGCAACAGGTGTTTCCGGATCAATCAGCCAGTCAAAAGTTATTTCAACTAGCTGCTCCTTGTTCTTGGCAAGAATAGAATTGATTTCTGGTATAGAATCTAAATCAACAAGATACATCATGATCTTACTGAAATGCCGTTGACAACTTCGATTCTTTTGAATGAGATATCCTGCAATAAACTCTGGTAGAGATTGAATCAGATCATCCAATCTGTAATAAAGTAACTGCTCCAATACCCAGGATGCCCTGAAGGCAAGCTCCTTTTGAGGGTCGAAACTTAAGTCTATCAGATCCTTGGGTAGACAAGCCATATCCTTTGCAATTATAACAGCCTCGGCTTTACTCAGGGCTCTAGAAAGTCTCTTTAGTAATTGATCCTTGTTCATTTATAAAAATTGATAATGGGTTATGATCTGCCACAAACATTCTTACAAATTTAAAATACTCCATTAAATCCGTACCTTTGCAATTTATTTTAAATAGATGATTACAATATCCAATCTTTCTCTCCGCTACGGCAAACGAACTCTTTTTGAAGAAGTAAATTTAAAATTTACTCCAGGGAATTGTTATGGAATAATCGGTGCCAACGGCGCCGGAAAATCAACTTTCCTGAAAATTCTTTCCAAAGAAATCGATCCAAGCAGTGGCTCTGTTTCATTCACTCCTGGAGAACGAATGGCTGTTTTAACCCAAAATCATTATGCTTTTGATGAGTTCCCTGTGATAGAGACGGTCATGATGGGTCATAAAGAGCTTTATAGCATTATGAAGGAAAAGGATGCCTTGTATGCAAAAGAAGATTTTTCTGAAGCTGACGGTGAACGGGCAGGTGAACTTGAAAACATATTTGCCGAAATGGATGGCTGGAATGCTGAGAATAATGCAGCTACCATGCTAAGTAATCTTGGAATTAAAGAAGAATTCCATTTTAGTTTATTGAAAGATTTAGATGGCAATCAAAAGGTTAGAGTGCTTCTTGCACAGGCACTGTTTGGAAAACCTGATATTCTTTTGCTGGATGAGCCTACCAACGACCTTGACATTCAAACCATTGCATGGCTAGAAGACTTCCTGGCTTCTTATGAGGGAATCATTCTTGTAGTCTCTCACGATAGGCACTTTTTAGATACAGTTTGTACCCATGTGGTGGATATTGATTTCAGTAAAATGAATATCTATACCGGTAATTATACGTTCTGGTATGAATCAAGTCAGCTCGCACTAAAGCAACGCTCTGACCAGAATAAAAAGACAGAAGAAAGAGTCAAGGAACTACAGGAATTTATCCGTCGATTCAGTGCTAACGCATCTAAGTCTAAGCAAGCAACTAGTCGTAAAAAGGCATTAGATAAAATTAATATTGATGAGATTAAACCTTCCAATCGTAAATATCCAGGAATCATCTTTAATCATCAGGGCAGAGAAGCAGGTGATCAAATTCTTCAAATAGAAAATCTGAAGAAAGAATTAAATGGTGAGGTATTGTTTTCTGGTATTAATCTAATGGTTAATAAAGGAGATAAAATAGCTATTCTTTCGGAAAATAGTTTAGCTACATCTGCATTTTATGATATTCTTAGTGGCAGAGATTCTGACTATAAAGGTTCATATAAATGGGGTGTAACCATAAACATTGCAGATATCCCTAATGACAATTCAAACTATTTTACAACCAAAAATACAAACCTAATTGATTGGTTACGGGATTATTCAGAAGGAGATAAGGACGAACAATTTATCAGAGGTTTTTTAGGCCGAATGTTATTTTCTGGCGAAGAGGTTTTAAAACAATCCTCAGTCCTTTCAGGAGGAGAGAAAATGCGCTGTATGTTCTCAAGAATGATGCTTCAACAGGCCAATCTTTTGTTATTTGATGAGCCTACAAATCATCTAGATCTGGAATCAATTACTGCTCTGAATAATGGTATGAAAGACTTTAAAGGGGTTATTTTATTCACTTCACGAGATCATGAACTCACAGAAACTGTTGCCAACCGAATTATCGAGTTAACTCCAGGAGGAATTATTGATAAATTAATGACTTATGATGAGTACATCAATAGTGATGTGGTGAAACAACAGCGTGGTGAATTGTATTCCCTCGTATAAAAGTTATATAGTACATTTGAAAAAAGACACTGATTAAAATTCAGCCTCTTTTTTGTAGCCTTAATAGAGTCGTGCCCGCTTCTTTAATTCAGCGACTGGCATAGTTAGCATTCTGCTTACAGGCATATTACCTCTGTAAGCAATCACTTTTAACTGTTTGGCATCGATAGGCGCAATCAAAGTGCTCATATATTTAGGATAAAATCTATCGGGAAAAGAATTATCAAAGGAATAATATATATCCAGGCCTTCAATTTCAGTACTCAAATCAATTGTCAACCTTCTATCGGCTGTCTTACCCGCTTTGAATACAGGATCATAAACTGCAGGAGAATATTTGGTTTCAGAAATGTCGAGCCTAGCAAAGTGGGTCTCAACTCTTGCAATGAAATCAGGCCAGTTTTTCAGTTGATTGGGTGACCAAACGGATTCTGCAATTGCAAAGCCCCTTGGCCAGGTCATATACTCCGCCTGACGTATATTATAAACCTGCTCGGTCCATAAATTCGCCTGACCTCCTTTTATAAACTGAGCATCAACTCCTTCAGGAACAGGCTCAAATTCATAAGATTTACTCAGACGAAGAGAAGCATAAACTCTGGGTTCAGATATTTCGTCAGACTGCATATAATCGAGATAGGCAAAAGTTGTTGGACTCATCACTACTTCGTGCTTATTTTGAGCAGCTTCTATCCCATATTTCATTCCGCGCCAGCTCATAACTGCAGTTGAAGGACTTACACCTCCTTCCAAAACCTCATCCCAGGCCATCATCTTTTTCCCTCTGGACTCTACAATCTGTTCAACTCTTCTGGTAAAATAGCCCTGCACCTGTTTGATATCTTTGATTCCTTCACGCACCATTAAAGCCTTTATTTGTTCATTCTTCTGCCAGAAATTTACCGGTGCTTCATCACCACCGAGGTGTATGTACTCAAATGGAAATAATTCTGCCAATTGTGTAATCACAGTATCCATAAAACCATAAACCAGTTCATTTGCCGGACAGAGTGTATTATCCAATAATGCAATTGGAGGAGCACCCCTCGACCAATCCATGATCTTTTCTCCTGATCTAACTTTATAATTAATAGCATCGGGGGTACATGACAATTCAGGATATGAAGCAATAGCTGCAAGACTATGACCCGGTACATCCACCTCAGGTAAAATATTTATAAAACGATCTTTAGCAAATTGAACCAGCTCTTTAATATCTTCCTGAGTATAAAATCCTCCATAATCACGAGGCTCGTCAGGTTTTGGAGGAATGAAATCACCGAACTCCCCTACTCTTTTGACATTCCATGCACCAATCTCTGTAAGTTTAGGGAAACCCTTAATTTCTATTCTCCAGCCTTCATCATCTGTAAGATGAAGATGCAATACATTAAATTTATAACGGGCCATTGCAGTGATGTACTGCTTCACCTCTTCTTTGGTGAAAAAATGCCTTGCAACATCAAACATTAAACCGCGCCAAGCTAGCTTTGGATAGTCAGTAATTTCAACAGCGGGGATTAACCATTTGGCATCTTTTACAATCGTTTTACTTTCTATTTTCTTTGGCAAAAGCTGCAGCAATGTTTGGACCCCATAAAATAAACCAGCCGGTTGATTTGCTTTGATGCTTATGTGTGTAGAAGTTACAGAAAGGTGATAGCCTTCATTACCCAATTTAGGCTCAGTAACTGAATTGATTAATAATTTAATTGAAGCATTTTCTGCACTCCCGTTAGAGGATATTTGAAAACCAGTAGGAACTGTCAGCCTATCCATTAAAATGGCAATGGTTTGCGCTAATTCAGGAGCTGGGCTGAAATAGATATTGATATTCCCGTCCAAATTAAAATGACCGGTACCCACAATCATTTGGACAGGTTTAGGAATTATTGCTGTTTCAGGATTAATTGCCTGGCTGAATGTCTTAACTGTGATGAAAAAACAGAATAAAAATTGAATCGTAAACTTCATTAAAATGTATTTTTTATTGAATAAACTTTATAAAACCGTATCCTTGGGATATTTAACCAATTATTATTGAATAAATGATCAGGAGGGCAATTTATATAATTATTATGAACCCTAAAAAATGATTCAAAATCTGATGCTAATCATCATAAACAAACCGATTGCCAAAATCAAAATGGCCGTATTCCTTACAGAATACGGCCTTCAAAAAAATGATTTATAAAAGAGTTTTATCGGATAGTTACAGCCTTCAAAAATTGACCACTTGCATCAAAATGAATTGCATACTTGGTTAAATTAGCATCAATCAGAACCAGATATCCTTTCAGCGCTCCATTTACTTTGAGCTCAAATGCCTTCTTGAAGACATAATTAGGGTAAGTTGTGGTTAGGTAAGCAGATGATTTAGAAGGTAATGCTGAGGCTTCTATGGCCCTTACCTTTGCTGGACCTGCAGGAAGTTGAATACGTTTAATTAATACATTTGCAGTTGTAAAGGAGGTCGCATAAAACTCAATATTTCTACTGATTAGAATTATACTCTGATCTTTATTTACAAAAGCATGAACAAGGGTATCTGCAGGGTGAGTTGATAGCATGTAAGATTTAATTGCTAAAGGAATAGCACTGATGGCCAATGTATCGCGATGCTTTCCATCCCTGTTATCAAAAAGGCCTCCTGCATGCCATCCACCCTTACCTTTCATATTTCGTCCTTCTCTAATCTCAAGAACTTTCAGAAAGATTCCGCTGGCATCAAATTTTATGGCTACTGGTTTCTCATTAAATTGAACAACTACTACAAAACTTTCTATTACAGAACTAGTTTGATTTGAAATTTGATAGGCCTTTAGAAATGTATTACCTGGATAATTGGCACTTATATAAGTTTTAATTGAAGCAGATAGTGAACTTTGCTCAACCCGGGTTTTTTTATTCCCCTTTTTACATGCATCCATGGCATATAAGGAATCAGTTGCGTTTCCAGAACCACTAACTGCAGAAGTACTGCTGATAGTAATGGCTTCAAGCTTTACCAACTGAAGTTCATCATCCAAAGAAAGTACATTGTCCTTTTTACAGGCACTAAGTGTCAAAATACCCATACTGACTATCAGTAAAGCATTCTTAAATGTGGTGTATCTTTTCATATCTATGTGTTTTTTTATGTAAACCTATTGGCACAAGATGAAGAACAGATGATTTTTAATTTTTTTTT
>CAMCTU010000063.1 GCA_945878525.1 Sphingobacterium thalpophilum | reverse complement strand
ACATTCTGGAATTTATGGCCAAAAGCTGAAAAACCTCATTAAAATTCAATAGTTATGAATTTTATCAGCCTGAGGTTTTCATATAAAAAGGGAGAGATAATACGCCCTTTAGAGGCCAAATGTCATCCTAGATTAGCCGACCCCGAAGGTGGTCGCATGTTTATAGAAAGACCATACAAACCGTTCACCGACCCCGAAGGTGGTCGTATGTCTACCATTTCCACATACGACCACCTTCGGGGTCGCGGGATTTTTTTTGAAAATTATTCTACAAACATGTGACCCATTCTGGGTCATATGTAAATATGCGGCTTTCTAATAAGATAAAATCTACAATATAAATCAGCTCGGCAAGATTTTACTTCGAATTCAGCTTACTACATTTTTCGCTGAATTTTCTTGATCGCTGTTTCAATCGATTTCTCAGGCTCAATAATGTTATACTCTCCCCAGAATTCAGGATCAGCAAAGTCTGATACCTTATCCATCATGATCACGTTTTGTCTTAACTTTTGAGTTTCCTTCAGCGTATCATTATTTTTCTTTTTCCAATCGGTAACGGCAAGTTCAACTGAAGTTTCATACGTTGTATTGAATAATTTTTTATCCCAGTTCACTAGAAAAGTGATGTCACCACGTGAGTAAGCAAAAATCCATTTCCCATTCTGTTCGCGATAATTGATCTGATAGCTGGCCTGAAGTGGGTATACATCTGCTCCTATGGGTTTCTTTTGGGTAAACAGCAATCCGGAAGCTATTTTATCCTCAACGTTCAAATTGAATGTGGCGTTAATAATTGCCATACTTTCGGTATCGATGTATAATTTACCAAAGTATAATGGAGTAGTTATAACTTGTTTTTGTTTAAAAGCCAATACATAGACTTTTTTATCATCAATTTGAGTATTGTTTTCGAGAGTGAAATCATAAATTTTCAAAGCGTCACTGCTGAACATCAAATCCGGATATTTCATAATATCCAAAAAAACTGTGGTATAGGGACCTCCCTGTAATTTGAAAGTCAGGGTATCTAATCTGGTATAGTCTGTATTTTTTCTTCCCTTAAAAAGATCAATGAAATCATCCAATTTACTGGTATAAGGCTGTTTTTGAATTTCAACAACAGATTCTGAGAGTGATAAATAGGCTCTGCGCTTTCTGATAGTCTCACGATAAAATCCGGTCATTAAATTTTGATCATTGCCATAGTTCTGTTCAATTCTTTCTATAACCTGTTTGAATATTTTTTCAGCATCGTTTGTTGAAACCACAACTTCACCCAGGGTAATATTGGAGGTTTCAAGAAGAATCTGATTCTTTTCAGGCTTTAGCTCCCTAAGACTGATGACTTTGTTATTATACCCCAGAAATGAGATCATTAAATTTGCATTTAATTTATCCTTTGCAATTTTCAATGAAAATTCGCCTTCGCTGTTACTCACCCCGGCAATGTTAGTCCCAATCACCGATAAGGTAGCAAATGCAAGTTCTTTATTGGTTTTACTGTCCAGAATACGCCCCTTGAATTGGCTAAAACTAATGGTATCGCTCTGTGCGAATACATTCGATGAAACTAGAACATTCAGGGAAAACAAGGTAATGATCATTAATAAAGGAGATCCTGACAATAATCCTTTGAGGTTTTGGTGGCCTGGAATTTTCATGATAAAGAATTAATAATGTTTTATACAATTGTTTACACAAATTTAAGCATGGAAAGCTGGAATTGATACAGGCTCCAATAGAGAAGCTGCGAAAATGGTGATTTATTTCAATGCTGAATTGAAGCAGTAATTTTCATTTGTGAAAATTACTTTTTTTACAATTAATTGACTTACAATTAATTGTAAACAAATTGACGATATTTTTTTTGGGGGTGCTGCGAAGACTGAAATAATGGTTCGTGAGATATAGAACTGTGTGACCTAAAATGTTACATAAACCCTTAAAATTCTGACAAATCAATAGCAATTAAGCGGTAACAAGGATATTTCTTAATTGATTTTATCTTTTTGTATTTAAAAACCATCCTGAACCAGGGAATAATATTTCAGGCTTTACTTTTCAGTGATTTTTCTGCTCAGGATAATTTCTAATTTTGAGGAACAATTAATCAAAAATACAAAGAAAAATGTTGAGTACTCCTTTGGGTCGTTTCCGCTTCATTGCATTTATAGAAGGTTGTTCATTTCTGCTGATCGGGCTAACCATGATTCTTAAATACAGGTACAATATGCCCGGACCTAATTACGTAGTTGGGATGGTGCATGGAGTACTTTTTATCGTTTATGTTTTATTGCTTTTTCAGGTGACTTATCTTTACAAATGGCCTTTTTGGAAACTGAGTATGGGTTTCATTGCATCGTTAATTCCGTTCGGTACATTTTATGCAGATAAGAAATGGTTTTCGAAACAAGATCCTAAGATCTGATTGTATATCAGGTCATAAAGCTAAATGGTCGGCTAGAACCTGGAAATACAAATCCTTTGATTTGGACATTAATTAATTATAAAATTAAATGGAGAACAGCTCTTTTAATAATAATCGCCCGGTAGCCATCTGGTTATTTATTGGGGTTGGCATGATCATGATTCAGGTATTAATTGGCGGACTTACCCGACTAACCGGTTCGGGATTATCCATTACTGAATGGAAGCCAATTTTGGGAGCTTTTCCACCAATGAATGAGCAAGCTTGGCAACTTGCTTTTGATAAATATAAGCAGATTGCGCAGTTCAAGCAACTGAACAGCCATTTCAGTCTGAGTGATTTTAAATTGATTTATTTCTGGGAATGGTTTCATCGCGATTGGGCGAGGTTAATGGGACTCGTTTTTATTTTTCCATTTATTTACTTTCTGATTAAGAAAAAAATCAGGAAGGATATGGTTAAGCCGATGATCATTTTATTTCTTCTGGGTGGATTGCAGGGAGCAATCGGCTGGATCATGGTTCAAAGCGGACTTAATTCCGAGGATCTTTATGTCAGCCATATTCGGCTTGCAATACATTTTATTTCGGCTTTGGCTTTATTGTCCTATACCCTTTGGTTTGCGATGAAAGTCAGAGTTTCTTCCGATCAGATCCTGCATGTTCCTTTTCTCAAAAAGCTTAATATCTGGTTACTTGTATTAATTACACTTCAGTTGATTTACGCTGCATTTATGGCCGGATTACATGCTGCATTTGCAGCGGTTACCTGGCCGGATATGAACGGGCAATGGATTCCGGCCGGGATGCTTACCTTGGGGGGATTTTGGGAGGACATCACTCATAATCTGATTACTGTTCATTTTATTCACCGGGCACTTGCCTATATCATCTGTATTCCGGTCGTTATTTGGACAATTAAGACTAAATATCTTCCTGCGAACAGTCTGCTTTGTAAAATCCGTTTTGTGCCGATATTATTGTTATTTGTTCAAATTCTTTTGGGTATACTGACAGTTGTTAACACCCGTGGGGAAATACCTTTGATTTATGCAATAATGCATCAGTTTGTTGGGATGCTATTCCTTCTTGGCTTTGTTGGGACTTTGTTTTTGAGTGGAGGTAGGTTGGGGAAATAAAATGTATTTCCCTAAGAAAATGACCTTGGCGTACTGAAAAATGAATAGAGGTACATTGTAAAGAGATAATTAAAACAAATGATCGGTTAAAAATTTAATTATAAAACTCCTTGGAAAGTGCTATTCGAAAAATGACACTAATTACTTGAACTAAGAAATGACAAAATGAAAAAATTATCAATGATAATGATGATGTTGTTTCCATTGGGCTTTGTGAGTGCGCAAAAAATCCAATCTAGTAATTTCAGTATAACGGGTTACATTAAATCAGACGGAACCATTCAAAACAGTAGCTATTCAACTGTTGGATATATAAAATCAGATGGAACTATTCAAAATAGTAGCTATTTAACCATTGGATACATAAAAAGTAACGGGACTATTCAAAATAGTAGTTACTCAACTGTTGGATATGTAAGAAGCGATGGTAAAGTGCAAAATAGTAGTTATTCAACTATTGGCTATATAAAGGATGATGGTAAAGTGCAAAACAGTAGCTATTCGACCATTGGCTATGCAAAAGGAATTAATAAGCAATGGGCGGCGGTTGCGTTTTTCTTTTTTAGATTTAATTTATAAAACAGGTCAGTAATAGCCCTCGCCCTTATATCGGGCTTCCTTTTAAAATGACGATTTTGTGAGTAATTACACATTCGTTTTTCTAATCAATTTTTGTGGTCAATCCCTGCTCTTCGGGTAGCCGAGAACTGTTTTTTTTATAATCCTTGTTATTAACAGAAAATGAAAATTATTCAACCGGAAATGTCAAACATTATGAAAGCATAAAATTCAGATTGAAAATACTTCATACGAAATGAAATAAGCATGGATTATATTGGCCTATAGCTGTAAAAAAAATAGCTTCAGATTCAATAACTGCTATAAACATCAACTACCCTTTTGAAAATGATTTTGAAGGATTAAAACAATTGATCGTACTAATTAGATTTTATCATACTGGAAGGTCGGGGTATTTCCAACCACGTTATATTTTTAAAAAATGGCAATTAAAAAAATGAAAAATTAGAAGACATAATGCATTATCTTTAGGTTATTCTTATTGAGAGTAAAGTATTGTTAAGGCATTTTTATTTTGATATTTTCAAAGAAAGAATGATTAGGCTTGCATAAAATGCCAACAAATGGAATGTTTGGTGCCTAAAAAAGTCAATCAGGATAAAAAAGCATATGCTGCTTTTAAGGATATTGATAAAACAATTCCATTAACTCATTTTTTAAAGAACAACCGCATGCACAGTTTAGTAACTAACGTTTTAGCACGTATTATTTTGACCAGAACCAAATAAAATGGAATCACAAAATTTCTTTAACAAAGTTTACCAAAAACTACTTTCTGAAAAAACCAAAGAAAGCAGTGAGAAAGCTATCTTGTGGATTGCTTTAGTGAGTTTTATTGTTCATTTATTGATTATTGGATTGGTCAATTTTAATGTTATTCCTATCAATGAGCCAACCAACTTATTAAAGAACCCAATAGCGGCTATTTATACTCCCTTTTCTTTTATTTTAGTTTATGAGGTTTACCTTCTAGTTTACTACCTCCCTAAATCAACATCGATTTATATCTCAAAGCAGTATGAAATTATTACACTTATAATTATCAGACGCTTATTCAAAGATCTTTCCGATTTATCACTTTCTCCTGATTGGTTTAACCTGAAAAATGATTTGCAGTTTACTTATGATTTAGTTGCTTCAGTTGTCTTATTTTATCTGATTTATCTGTTTCATATTCAAAGAATCAAAGTTTATAGAAAAGTTGACGAAAGTAAAGCCCAGTATAAAAGTATTTCAAAATTTATTAACGCTAAAAAATGGATAGCTACTGCTTTAGTACCTATTCTATTTTTCATTGCTATTTATTCATTTTTAAGCTGGAGTGCTGGTGTTTTTTCATCCAATGCTGCTATCGGCATTTCTTTCAAGAACATTAATAATATTTTCTTCGAGCAGTTTTTTAATATTTTGGTCATTGCTGATGTCATCTTACTCTTATTTTCTTTCTTTCATACCGACGAATTCCATAAAGTCATTAGAAATTCCGGCTTTATTATTTCAACTATCTTAATCAGGATATCATTTTCTGTAAGCGGAATTATTAGTACTGCCTTGATTATTACTGCGATTCTATTTGGACTAATGGTGCTTGTTATTCATAATAAATTTGAAAAGCAATTGGCCTCAGAAACAATTAAAGAAAGTAGCGATTCGAATAATAAACTTATTGATTGAAATTTTAAATAATTGCCATTTATGTTAGGAGCAAAAATATCTCAATCGGGTAAGATAGCTTTATGTCGAACGAATGAGGCCTGTAATGCCACCATCTATAAATTGATTGGGCAGAAGGAAGTCTTTTAAGCCAAATGATGCGAGTGCAACTCCCAATAGAATCAGAGCCGCTTTGCCAACAAAGATTTTAATTCGTAATGATCTTCTTGATCTTTTGTTTGCTTTCATACTTTTAAAATTAACTTAAAGTTTTGGTGCTAAGGAAAAGTTTATTCATATTTGTATTATAGATGAATAAGAGCTCATTATATATGATTTGGTGCTGGCAAATTGACAAGAATTTGGCAATCAACAGAGGTATGTAATTTTCTATAGAATAAATTATTTAACTAAGGGTTGCCAAAAGGTAGCCCTTTTTTTATGACAAAGATTGTGCCCCTGTATAATTTTAGATAAGAATTGTAAAATTGATTCCCTTAGAAAAACATGAATACATAATACCGCTATGAAGAAAATATTAAATCATCTTTTTGAACATAAAACCTTCAGTCGTGATGAATCGAAAGAAATACTCACGAACATTACGCTTGGCATGTACAATCCTTCCCAAATGGCTGCATTTATGGCGGCTTATTGTATGCGTAGTATTACAGTTGAGGAGCTTGAGGGCTTCAGGGATGGGATGCTTGAACTTTGCCTTAAAACAGATCTGAGTGATTATGAGCTTATCGATCTTTGCGGAACCGGTGGTGATGGTAAGGATACCTTTAATATTTCAACTTTAGCTTCATTTGTGGTTGCAGGTGCCGGTTATAAAGTTTCGAAGCATGGGAATTATGGGGTTTCTTCAGGATGCGGATCTTCTAACGTAATGGAGTATCTGGGTTATAAATTCAGTAATGATATTGACTATTTGAAAAGGAGTCTGGATGATGCTGGAATTTGCTTTTTACATGCCCCGCTTTTTCATGCTGCAATGAAAACGGTTGCTCCAATACGAAAGGAACTGGGTATTAAAACTTTTTTCAATATGCTTGGGCCTCTGGTTAACCCTGCGCGACCCAAGTTCCAGATGGTGGGGGTCTTTAGTTTGGAGCTGGCTCGCCTGTATGCTTATCTTTTTCAGAAATCCAAAACAGGCTATACTATCGTACATGCATTGGAAGGATACGATGAAATTTCATTGACCTGCGATTTCAAAACTTTTTCACCTGCAGGTGAGCATATTTATTCAATTTCTGATTTGGGTTTTGAACGGATTGATCCTGCTAAAATAGGAGGTGGAAGTACTGTTCAGGAATCTGCTGAAATTTTTAAAGCTGTTCTTGATGGTGAAGGTAGTCAAGAACAAAACAATGTAGTTCTATGTAATGCAGCGTTAGCAATCCAAACCATAAAGCCAAACAAATCTTTTGCCGATTGTTTTTATGAGGCTGAAGAATCTTTGAACAGTGGAATGGCTTTAAGGAGTTTTAACAGGTTATTATCATGAAAATCAAGGTTTGTGGAATGAGGAATCCGCAAAATATACTAAGTCTTGCCAAATTAAACCCTGATTATATTGGCTTAATATTTTACCCTGAATCGAAGCGTTTTGTTTCAGATCCTGATAAAGCAGTTCTGAGTTCATTGCCATCTTCAATTAAATTGACCGGGGTTTTTGTAGACGAAAAGGAGGAGGATGTTTTTCAGAAGCTTGTTCTTTATGGTTTAAGTGCTGTGCAACTCCATGGAACAGAGTCGCCATTGTATTGTGAGAATTTAAGAAAGAAGTTTAAGAATCAGTTACCTGCGGTTAAAATTGATTTAATAAAGGCTTTTGGAGTGTATTCCGGATTCGATTTTTCAACGCTTGAAGCATATAATGATGTAGTTGATTATTTTTTATTTGATACCAAAACCTCAGAACATGGCGGATCAGGTATTACATTTGACTGGACTATTTTGGATCAGTATGTTGGAGAGAAGATGTTTTTTTTAAGTGGAGGCCTAAGTCCAGAAAATGTTGAAGGCATTTTTAATTTAGCAACAAAAAAAATCCATGCTCTGGACCTGAACAGTAAGTTTGAAACTGAGCCGGGATTGAAGAATATAGAAAGTTTAAAATCAGCCTTTCAGTTAATAAGGGCAAACCAAAAATCCTGAAGGGGAATAATTTTAGCATATGAACAGAGAATTGATTAAGAGTTCGGTTAAATGGGGTGTAAATAATGATGGTTATTTTGGCGACTTTGGTGGCGCTTACATACCTGAAATGCTTTATCCAAATGTAGAAGAGCTTCGCACACGTTATTTGGACATTATTTATGAGCCTGGTTTTCAGGATGAATTCCAGATGCTTTTGAGAGATTATGTCGGCAGACCTTCTCCATTATTTCATGCAGAGCGTTTATCTGCAAGGTATGGAACTACAATCTATCTAAAAAGGGAAGATTTAAATCATACCGGAGCGCATAAGATCAACAATACCATTGGGCAGATCCTTCTTGCCGAAAGGCTTGGTAAGAAGCGGATTATTGCCGAAACCGGAGCCGGACAGCATGGTGTTGCAACTTCAACAGTTTGTGCTTTAAAGGGTTTGGAATGTGTTGTTTACATGGGGGAAATTGACATAGCCAGACAAGCACCAAATGTAGCCAGGATGAAGATGATGGGAGCAAAGGTTGTACCTGCAACTTCCGGTAGTAAAACGTTGAAGGATGCTACCAATGAGGCGATGCGTGACTGGATCAATAACCCTGTTGATACTCATTACATCATTGGATCAGTGGTTGGTCCTCATCCTTATCCTGACATGGTTTCTCGTTTTCAATCCATTATTTCAGAGGAAACAAAAATTCAGCTGAAGGAGCGAAGCGGATCTGAAAATCCGGATATCGTTATGGCTTGCGTAGGAGGTGGCAGTAATGCAATGGGTATGTTTTATCATTTTCTGGATGATCAGGATGTAAAGCTGATCGCAGTTGAAGCTGCAGGTTTGGGTGTAAATAGTGGGGAATCTGCTGCAACGACTGCCCTGGGTAAAGAGGGGGTATTGCATGGAAGCCGCTCACTGTTAATGCAAACAGAAGACGGACAGGTTGTTGAGCCTTATTCAATTTCTGCCGGACTTGATTATCCGGGTATCGGTCCGCAGCACGCCCATTTATTTAAGAAAAACCGATGTGAATATGTCAGTGTAACTGATGCAGAGGCAATGGCGGCTGGAAAATTATGTGCCGAACTGGAGGGTATTATACCTGCCATTGAGACTGCACATGCGCTTGCACATCTGGAGAAGATGGTTTTTACCGGTAAAGAATCTGTTGTGATCTGCCTTTCAGGTCGGGGAGATAAGGATCTGGATACCTATATGAAATACTTTAATTTATAATTTTAATAAACTCTTGCCTTGCCTGATTATCAATCAGGTTTTTTACACAAGAATGCTCATGAACAGACTTAACAAATTATTTCAGGATAAAAAGGAACCTCTTTTATCAATATACTTTACTGCAGGATACCCCAATTTAAACAGTACACTGGATATTGCTGAAGCGATAGAAAATGCCGGTGCCGATTTTATGGAAATTGGATTTCCTTATTCAGATCCCTTAGCAGATGGTCCTGTAATTCAGAATAGTTCACATATCGCTCTTCAGAATGGGATGAATCTGAAAATTCTTTTTCAACAGCTTAAAGATCTGCGTAAACGAGTATCTATTCCGGTATTGCTAATGGGGTATGTAAATCCAGTTTTGCAATATGGAGTCGCTAATTTTTGTGATTCCTGTGCTGAAGTAGGGGTTGATGGGGTTATTGTACCGGATCTTCCTATGTATGAATATGAAAACCTGTACAGGGATAATTTTATTAAAAATAATCTGAGCAATATATTTCTGGTTACCCCTCAGACTTCGGATGAACGGATCCGGAAAATTGATGAACTCAGTAATGGTTTTATTTATCTGCTTTCTTCCTCCTCAACCACTGGTAAAAATCTAAAGGTTTCAAACGAGGCAGATGCTTACTTTTCGCGGATCAGGGATATGAAACTTAATAATCCAACGATGATAGGCTTTGGTATTTCTGATGTTAAGAGTTTTAATAAAGCGGCAGAATATACCCGTGGGGCAATTGTTGGAAGTGCTTTTGTGAAATTTCTGGATACAGAAAATGCCATGAAACGGATTCCTGAATTTATCAGGTCAATTCGACCTTAATTATGACGAAATCAAAACTTTCTATAGCTCTTATTGTTCAATAAACTAAGGAAAATATAGCCTGTGATTCCGGATAGAACTGAAGCCGCCAGAATTGAAAATTTTGCCTCTATCTGGAATTCAGGTTTATCGAGTGATAACATGGTCACAAAAATTGACATTGTAAATCCTATTCCTGCAAGAAATCCTAATCCAATAATGTGCTTCCAGTTCGCTCTTGAAGGTAGGCTTGCGAGTCCTAACTTTACAGATAACCAGGAAAATATGACAACACCAATGGGTTTACCTGCAAAAAGTCCCAGTAGAATTCCAAGGCCAAGCGGACTGTAAAGGCCATCAATCATTTTATGTTCAAACCGGATATTTGTATTTGCCAAAGCGAAAATGGGCATAATTAAAAAGTTAACCGGCCTAACTATAATATGTTCAAGCTTTTCGAGAGGAGAGGTTTCTTTAATAGGATTAGTTGGAATTGATAAAGCAAGCAACACACCGGCAATGGTCGCATGTATTCCAGAATGATGTACAAAATACCATAAAAACAGGCCTGGAATGATGTAAAAAATCAATTTTTTTACACCTGTTTGATTCATAATAATCAATAATGCAAGAATTCCACCCGAATATAGAAGTTGCATCCAATGAAGTTCATTGGTGTAGAATATGGCAATTACAAGTATCGCACCAAGGTCATCTGCAATTGCTAAGGCAGCCAGAAATACTTTAAGACTTGCAGGAACACGTTTTCCAAGTAGGGAGATTATACCAAGGGCAAAAGCAATATCGGTTGCCATAGGGATACCCCAGCCATTTGCAGTGGAGGTACCTATATTGAAAAATGAATAGATTGCTGCCGGAAAAAGCATGCCACCAATAGCAGCCATAATTGGCATTGTGGCCTTTTTGGGACTTGATAATTCCCCTTCAATGATTTCACGCTTGATTTCCAGTCCAACGAGTAGAAAAAATATGGCCATCAGCCCGTCATTGATCCAAAGTGAAATTGAATATTCCAAATGAATGTTTGAAGTACTAAAACCTAGATTAGTCTTAAGTAAATCCTCAAATGAATTAGCTAAACTGGAATTTGCAACAGTAAGGGAAATAATAACGCATAATAGTAGAATGATGCCACCAATTTGTTCGGAAAGGAAGAAATCTCTGAATGGTTTTAAGTTTATTTGTCTGGCCATAGCTTTCCAATGTAATGAATAATTGGTAAACTGAGTCTCTGGATTTTAAAAAGAGTCTTTATAAGTTTTTAAAAAATTCAAAATCTGGTTATTATAGGTACAGATCCAATTTTCCTTTACCCTGTCTTAAAATTTCAAAATCGCCAACACTGCAGTCTACAATTGTAGAGGGCTCATTGTCGCCATATCCACCATCAATCACAAGATCAACAATGTCTTTATACTTTTCGTGGATAAGCTCAGGATCGGTTGAATATTCTATAATCTCATCATCGTCATGTATGGAAGTGGAGAGAATTGGATTTCCCAGCATTTTTACTATTTCGCGAGCTATAGTATTGTCTGGGACTCTGATACCGACAGTTTTTTTATTTGAACTTAATAATTTGGGGACATTCTTATTTGCATTGAATATAAAAGTAAACGGACCCGGGAGTGCTTTTTTGATCACACGATAGGTTTCATTATCGATTTGACGCGTGAAGTCAGAAATATGACTAAGATCATAGCAGATAAAGGAGAAGTTTGCTTTTTCAGGCTTAATCCCCCGAATTTTACAGATTTTATCAATTGCTTTGGAGTTACTGATATCACAACCCATTCCGTAAACAGTATCCGTAGGGTATATTATGATTCCACCCTTTTTGAGGACATCAACAACCTGCTGGATAACTTTTTCATTTGGATTGTCCGGATAGATCTTAATCAGCATATTGAAATTCAGAATTTTACCGGTATAGTTCCAGTATATAAAATCTCATGCTACATGGCGCTTTCAAAATATCTTAGAACTCTGCATTTTTTGGAGTTCTTGGGAAAGGAATAACATCCCTGATATTGGTCATCCCTGTAACGAAAAGTACCAAGCGTTCGAAACCTAAGCCAAAGCCTGCGTGAGGAGCAGAACCAAAACGACGGGTGTCAAGATACCAGGACATTTCTTCTAATGGTATGTGTAATTCCTTCATTCTCTTTTCCAGTTTCTCCAGACGCTCTTCACGTTGTGAGCCTCCAACAATCTCCCCAATTCCAGGGAACAGAATATCCATTGCTCTTACGGTTGTTCTGCCTTCAGAATCTGGTTCATTCATTCTCATATAAAATGACTTGATAGCTGCCGGATAATCGGTCAAGATCACAGGTTTTTTAAAGTGCTTTTCTACCAGAAAGCGCTCGTGTTCCGACTGCAGATCAGCACCCCATTGATCAATAAGATATTTAAATTGCTTTTTTTGATTTGGTTTTGAATTTCTGAGAATCTGTATTGCCTCGGTATAAGTGATTCGTTCAAAATTATTCTCAAGGCAAAACTTAAGCTTGGAAAGCAGATCCAGCTCCGAACGTTCTACCTGGGGCTTTAAATTTTCTTCTTCAGCTAATCTGCTGTTCAGAAACTCCAGTTCATCGGCGCAATTTTCCAAGGCATAAGAAATGACATATTTAAGCAATTCCTCTGCCAGGTCCATATTATCACTCAGATCATAGAAGGCCATTTCAGGTTCTATCATCCAGAATTCTGCCAAATGTCGGGTGGTATTTGAATTTTCGGCTCTAAAGGTTGGTCCGAATGTATAAATATCTCCGAATGCCAAAGCAGCAAGCTCACCTTCCAGCTGTCCGGATACTGTTAAATTTGTAGCCTTTCCGAAGAAATCCTCTTTATAATTGACCGTGCCATCTTCATTTCGGGGGATATTATCTGGGTCTATTGTAGACACTCTGAACATTTCTCCTGCACCTTCAGCATCTGAAGCTGTAATTATCGGAGTGTGCAGATACAAAAATCCTTTATCATTAAAAAAATTATGGACTGCAAAGGCCAGTGCATGCCGGACTTTGAATACTGCATTGAAGGTATTGGTGCGAAAACGTAAATGGGCAATTTCCCTTAAAAACTCCAGACTGTGTTTTTTAGGCTGCAAAGGAAATTTCTCTGCATCGCTGTCACCCAATATTTCCAGGGTGTTTACCTTGATTTCTATGCGCTGTCCTTTACCTAGGGATTCAACAATTTCACCTCTTAAAGAAATTGCAGCTCCGGTAGTCAGCCTTTTTAACACACTATCATCGAAAGAATTAAAATCTACAACAGCCTGAATGTTTTTTATTGTTGATCCGTCATTAATAGCGATGAACTGGTTGTTTCTGAAGGTTTTAACCCAACCCATTACAATTGCCTCTTGTCCGAAATCAGTACTGTTTAGTAAATCTTTAATTTTTATTCGCTTAGCCATGTTTTTTTAATGAATTGCAAAAATACAAATCGTTCTGTTAACCACAAGCCAATCAAGAAAGACTGTTACTAATGTAAATTAACGTAACCTCAACATAATTTTTAAATAAACCGCATACCTGCCTGCCGGTAGCTGCCAGCAGGCTGGGAAACATAGCATCTTATAGTTTTTGACCTACATTTTAGACACAGATAGTCTTGAAGCTTCGCTTCAATCTGTGTAATATACAATCTATGTTACCTTTAAAGCATTATAAATGCCATTCTATGTGGTTAAATCTTAATATTCAGATAATTTAATATCGAACTCACGTTAAATTACTTGCAGGCTGCAAGATCCTTGACAAGCTCAGACTGATCGTAATAGCCTTGTTTATTTCCAAATGAATTACTGATATACACAATGACTTGGGCAATATCTATATCTGCCAGTGTGTTATTGCCTGGCATTTGACTCTGGTAGTTAATATTATTGATGATGATTTCATCGTTTTGTCCATTCCTGATGATGCAGGCAAGTTTTTTCTTATTGTTCAGCAGAAAGGTACTATCTGTAAGCGGTGGGTAAAGTGTTCCTAGGCCTTTTCCATCAGCACCATGACAATTCTGGCAGTTCTTTTCATACAGTCCCTTACCATTTACATAATAACGCTTGTAGTTGAGGCTGTCTTCATTTTGACATGATTGTACTATTAAAGTAGTACAGAACAGAAAGAATAAGCTACAGATTAATTTATTTTTCATGTGTGGCTTCTTCCATGAGCAGTTTATCCATGTCTTCCATTAATAATTTTACCTGGTCTGCCTTAGTGCCATCGTAAGCGCCTCGTAATTGTTTTTTAGTATCGACCAAAATAAACCAACCCTGATGTACCAAACCCTGAGGGTCAGTACTGTCTTCAAATGCAGAAACCAAATAGTTTTTTGCTGCAATGTTGAATATTGAGTCGCGGCTCCCATGAACAAAATCCCATTGATTTCCTTCGATACCGAGCTTGGTAGCATATATTTTTAAACGGGAGGGTAAATCGTATTTGATGTCAATGGAATGAGAAAGTAATTTAACTTTTGGATTGTCCTTGAATTTCTTGTAAACATCCAGCATATTCCGGTGCATGATCGGACAAATTGTATTGCAGGATGTGAAAAAGAAGTCTGCGACATAAATCTTCCCATCAAAATCTTTTTCAGTAACTAATATACTATCCTGATTGAAATAGCTGAAAGGTTGAAT
>CAMCTU010000062.1 GCA_945878525.1 Sphingobacterium thalpophilum | reverse complement strand
GATTTGAATAATTTCATGGCCCCGGTTTTTTTGATCTGATTGAAAGTATGGAAGATTACAGAAGCCATACGTCCTTTATGATATTCATTGGGTCCATAAACATTAAAAAACTTTAGTCCCGCCCAGAAATAAGGTTTCTTTTCCTGTTTTAAAGCCCAGATATCAAAATCATTTTTCGAATCACCATAAGGATTCAGGGGTTTCAGCATTGGAATTTTAGATTCATCATCCTGATAGCCATATTCTCCAAGGCCATAAGTAGCAGCTGAAGAAGCATAAACAAGCGGTAGACCAAATTCTGTGCAGATATTCCAGATAGACTTGGTGTAATCAAGGTTCAAGCGATTGAATAATGTTGTGTCCATTTCCGTGGTATCGGTTCGGGCGCCGATATGGAACACAAACTGTACATGCAGGTGATTTTCAGCAAGCCAATCTGCAAAAACATCCCGGCGTACCTGCCTGGAGTATCGTTTGCCTTCAAAATTTTTGTTCTTGTTCTCATTAGAAAATTCATCCACTAGAACCAGGTCATAAAACCCCTCATCATTTAATTTTTGTACTAAACAACTTCCGATAAATCCGGCTGCTCCTGTAATTATGATCATTGTAATTAGGTCTTTAATGTAATTATAAGAATAAGTTTTGTTTTGTTTTCGGGATGATACTGAGTTTATGAGCCTCCTTAAAAAAGGTTTCAACGGCTTTTCTCCCTAGCTCACCTAAATCGATTGAAAATTTGTTGACGTATAAATCGATGTGCTTTTTTATTACTTCCGTGCTCATTTCCTGCGAGAGTGAGTGGATAAAATCAAGTCCTGATTCCGGATGATCAAAGGCATATTCAACACTTCTTCGAATGATGCGGTTTACTTTTTGTTTTATTTCTTCCGGAAGATTCCTTTTGATCATAATTCCCCCTAAAGGAATGGGACCATGGGTTAGATCCTCCCAATATTCTCCAAGATCAATGACCTTTTTTAAGCCCTTATCCTGATAGGTGAAACGATTTTCATGAATAATTACACCCAAATCAATCTGATCATTCAACAAAGCAGATTCAATCTCAAAAAATTTCATCGCAATCTTATTTTTTGCTTCGGGGAATGCTGTGCTTAGTAAAAAATTGGCGGTGGTATATTTTCCGGGAATGCCAATTCGGAGGTCTGAGGCCTGAGACCAGAGGCCTGAGGACTGAGATCTGAGATTTTGCAAACCATCAGTTGAAATATAGTCTTCATTATTGCAAATGAGTAATGGACCTACCCCGAAACCGATGGCACTTCCCGCATCAAGTAAAACATAATTTTCAGTGAGGTAAGCATAAGCATGATAGCTCAATTTAGTGATATCAAGGTCTGCTCGGAATGCTTTTTGATTGAGTGTTTCAACATCATCAAATACCACCTCAAAGCTGAGGCCTTCAGTATCGATTTTCTGATGAATCATTGCATCGAAAATAAAGGTATCGTTTGGGCAGGGCGAAAAACCTAGGCTCAGATTCATGAGTTAAATAATTGAATAAGGGTATCGTTCAGATTTTTGATTGCCAGTCCGATTTGCCAGTTCTCCTTATTACGACGTTCCACAATATTGGAAATCGACCTGATTTGAATTCCCGGAATACCAGCTTGTTCGCAGGCATAGAAAAAGGCGGCTCCTTCCATTGATTCGATCTGAGGTTTAAATCGGCTTACAAATTCAGTGATTGATTCTTCATTGCCGTGAACCTTATTTACTGTTACTGATTTAACTTCCTGCAGTTGATCATAGACTCTAAATCCAGCAATTGGGCTTGCTGAAAATTGACTTTTACCCAAACCGATAGTTTCAGCTTTCAAGAAAGCTTTGCCATCTTCCGCTCCGAATTCTGCAAGGATATCTTCTGATACCCGGCATAAGTCACCTGGCAATATTGCAGGATCGAAACTGCCGGCAATACCAGCATTTACAGCTAAATCGAATGATTTTGAGTTCAAAAGATTACCTAATGCAAAGGCTGTGGCTACCATTCCAACACCAGTGATCAGAACGCTCAACTGGTAGTCTCCAATATTTTTTCCCAAGACTGGAAACTGAAGAAAACCATGATGGAGCAGAAATGGTTCTATCTCGGCCTGAGTTGCGGCAACAAGAAGTATATTCATTAAGCGAAGTTACGCAATTAGCTTAATTTGTCCTTGGGGCATTTTTAGTTTGAGTATATTTGCATTTTAATTTATTGAAAATGATACATATTACACGAAGAGAACGATTTAATGCGGCACATAAGCTTTTTAGAGAAGAATGGAGCGATGAACAAAACCTGGAAATTTTTGGAAAATGTTCCAATCCTAACTGGCATGGCCATAACTATGAACTGTTTGTAACTATAAAGGGAGAGATCAATCCTGAAACAGGTTTTGTAATTGATTTAAAAGAACTAAAAAGGATAATTACAGTTTATGTTATTGATGTATTGGATCATAAAAACATCAATCTGGATGTTAATTTCATGAAGGGCAAAATGGCTTCCACAGAAGTACTCGCAGTAGCCATTTTTGATGTTCTTGAGCCACATGTTCAAAAGGAGGGAGCAATACTCCATTCAATTAAATTATATGAAACAGAAAACAATTTTGTTGAGTATTTCGGTTAAAATTGCATATTAATTACGAAAGATGGGAATAGAAAGCGATAATTCTGAAATCGATAAGCTTGCGGGCTACGTTAAGATAGATAATTACAATCTGGATAAGATTGAACGTATTGCCTCTCATTACCAAGCAATTTTAGCTGACTTAGGTGAGGATCCAACTCGTGAAGGACTCTTACAAACCCCTATCCGTGTGGCAAAGGCGCTTCAGTTTCTCACACATGGGTACAATGCAAAGCCTGCAGAAATTTTGAAAAGTGCCATGTTTAAGGAGGAATACAGTCAAATGGTGTTAGTAAAGGACATTGAAGTATTCTCAATGTGTGAACATCATATACTACCTTTCTTTGGTAAAGCTCATGTTGCCTATATTCCTAACGGTTATATTGTCGGCTTGAGTAAAATTCCAAGAGTTGTAGATTCTTTCGCTCGTCGGCTGCAGGTTCAGGAGCGTTTAACCAATGAAATCCGTGATTGCATTCAGGATACACTTAATCCTTCTGGGGTTGCTGTAGTTTTAGAGTGCAAACACCTTTGTATGTCTATGAGAGGTATACAAAAGCAAAATTCATTGACTACTACCTCTGCTTTTACAGGTGAATTTATAAATGAAACTACCCGTTCAGAATTTTTAAGGCTGATTACGGCAAGTTTGAGTTAATCTTTTTAATCTAAAATACTAAACATTTATAGCCCTTGAGGGTTTTATTGATATGAAATCATATATTTTTCCAGGGCAGGGTGCCCAGTTTTCTGGAATGGGTAAAGATCTTTACAATCATTCTGAGGCAGCAAGAAATCTATTCGAAAGTGCGAATGAGATTCTTGGATTTAGGATTACCGATATAATGTTTGAGGGTACAGATGAAGATCTAAAACAAACAAACGTAACTCAGCCGGCCATTTTTCTTCATTCAGTAATCCTTGCCAAGGAATTGAAAAGTGAATTCATGCCCGACATGGTTGCTGGTCATTCTCTGGGTGAATTTTCTGCACTGGTCTCTGCAAAGGCCTTATCATTTGATGATGGTTTGCGTCTGGTGAGTGCCCGTGCAAATGCGATGCAAAAAGCATGTGAAATCAGGCCTTCTACCATGGCAGCAATTCTGGGACTTGATGATTTTACGGTGGAAGATATTTGTTCTCGTGTAAGTGATGTTGTTGTGCCTGCAAATTATAATTGTCCAGGCCAATTAGTTATTTCAGGTTCAATTGAAGGCATTGATAAAGCTTGTGAATTATTAATTGAGGCTGGTGCAAAAAGAGCTTTAAAACTGAATGTGGGTGGAGCATTCCACTCCCCATTAATGGAACTTGCCCGGGTTGAGTTGCAATCAGCAATTGAGAACACTGAAATTAATGAACCAGTTTGCCCAATCTATCAGAATATTGATGCAAAACCATACACTGATGTAGCCAATATTAAACATAATCTCATTGCTCAGTTAACAGGTGCTGTTCGCTGGACCCAGACTATTGAAAAAATGTTGCAGGATGGAGCGACATCCTTTACTGAAGTTGGTCCGGGTAGCGTATTGCAGGGTCTTATAAGGAAGGTTGACCGCAGCATACCAACATTTAGTGCGGAATTATAATCGTAATTATTGAATTTCCCTGAATTACTCCTGTTTTTAGAATGTTTATTTACCTTATTCAATTCTCCAAACACGAGTGATTTAGGTATAATAATTACCTAAGACTCACCGAACCTTTCCCCATCGTGTATCCGTCTGCGTAGAGTATTATTGTATACAAACCTTTTTGATATGATCTTCCATCCGTCCAGTCTATGGTATAGGTTCTTCCGTCATTGGCAAATTCTATAGCTGTTTTGTAGGAGTATTGTAATTCTTGATCGTCAGAAACAAAAAGCCCTCCATTATTGGCAATTACCAGGTTGCCGCTTGGATCTATTACTCTTAGAAAAATTGTATGTAAACCTTTTTGAGCTAAAGAATTATTTACCAATGAAAAATTTACTTTTAGCTTATCAGTAGTATTGGCACGGGTGACCATGCTTTCTTTTCCGCTATTGCGAATATTGAATGCAGCGATCGAAACATTCCCGGATTTTATCGCGGCAGCAGCCTGGACTTTAGTATTTAATTCATCATTCTGCTTTTCCAGCTCATTGGCTTTTGTGCGAACAGAGTCAACAGTCGACAATAGCTCATTTCTCTCACTTGTTAAATCTTGATTTTGTTTTTTAAGTTCATCAATTTCTGTAGAGTATTTGGAAACAAAATATTTTAATTGTTTAATCTCTTCCTGTGCCTTTGCAAGCTGACCCTGTGTGAGTTGTCCTTGTTTGAGGGCAGACCTTAACTCATCAATCTTTTCTCTAGCTATGGTCTGTTCTTTCAGCATTTGATCTGAGAGTTTCAAATTATTGCTGGTTGCAATATCCAGTTCAGCCTCAATTTTATCAATTTCGGTCTGCATTCTGGTTTTTTCATCACTCATCGTAACTATCCTATCATTAGCTTTCTTATCCTTAAAAAATAAATAGGTATTGGTTCCAAGCAAAGCAAGTATCACGGCAACCAAAAAATAAATCTTATTTGAGTCCTTTCGTGTTGGCTGCTCCTGTTTAGGGTTTTCCATGTTCAATTATCTGTTTAACGATACAAAATGTTCCTTTTGAGTTTAGTTATTTAAACATCAATAGCGACAAATATATTACTTAAGAGCTGGGTTTTAACAAATTTTGAAATGGCTTTACTCTATCATAGGCTATAACACAACTTCAGGACTTAAATTACACTATTTTTGCCATTGTTTATTTCAAATTGTTCCTTAAAATACAATATTGCAATTAATTAGATTAATTATCTTTACAAATGGAATACCCCTCTTTTACATGCTTAGAAAAATAGTTTTCATCTTCACGTTTCTTGTTATTGCACCTGTTTATTTGAAATCTCAAATTAAATCTAATCCCAAACGGGAGTTCAGAGGGGTATGGGTAGCTACAGTTGCCAATATTGACTGGCCTTCCAAACCGGGATTAAGTTCTGAAATGCAAAAAGCTGAGCTTATACGCATATTTGATGATCATCAGAAAAGCGGAATTAATGCTATTATGTTGCAGGTCAGACCGGCGACTGATGCATTTTATGGCAGAGGTCGTGAGCTATGGAGCCGTTTTTTGACAGGTACTCAGGGTAATGGACCGGTTCCAATTTATGATCCGCTTGATTTCGCAATTGAAGAAGCACATAAGCGGGGTATGGAATTGCATGCTTGGTTCAACCCTTACCGTGCGACACATAATCTTATTGATGCACATACCGCAGCCAACCATATATCCAAACAGAAACCAGAATGGTTTTTTACTTATGGAGGTAAGAAGCTTTTTAATCCGGGGCTGCCTGAAGTACGACATTATATTGTGAGTGTAATTATGGATGTAGTTCGTAAATACGATATCGACGGTGTTCATTTTGACGATTATTTTTATCCATATCCTGAGGCTCAACCGATTAGAGATAACGAAACGTTTTATAAATATGGAAGGGCTTTCAACACTATTGAAGACTGGCGCAGGAATAATGTGGATACGCTGATTCATACTTTATCAGACAGCATTCATAGTGCAAAAAAACACATCAAATTTGGTGTAAGCCCCTTTGGTATTTGGCGAAATAAATCTCAGGATCCTGAGGGCTCTGAAAGCAATGGATTTGACGGTTACGGTAAACTTTATGCAAATGCACGTAAATGGGTACAATCAGGATGGCTTGATTATATCAACCCTCAAATTTATTTTCCTTTTGGATACCAAGTTGCGCCTTACGATAAATTACTTGACTGGTGGAGTGATAATAGCTTTGGTAAGCATTTATATATTGGACAAGGGGTTTACAGGGCAATGGAGAACCGGCCCGGTTGGAGTGATAGATCACAGATTCCAAAGCAAATCAGATATTTAAGGAATAATAAAAATACTCATGGTAGCGTATTTTTCAGCTCCAAGTCAGTTACAAATAACATGGCTGGAGTTAGGGACTCTTTACGTAATGATTTTTATCGGTATCCCGCACTTCAACCAACCATGACATGGCTTGATAATGTAAAACCCAATGTTCCAACAGTACTGACAGCGAAAGCCCTAGCGAAGGGGATAGAATTAAGCTGGCAGGCACCGACTGAAGCTAGTGATGGAGATAAGGCTTTTGGATATGTAATTTACCGGGTTAACCGCGGTGAAAGAATGGATATTGAACAGGCACATCATATTCTGAAGGTCTCGTTTAAAGCGTCAGAAACTACATTTACAGATACTTTAGTTAATGCTAACCGTAGTTATACTTACGTGGTTACTGCAATTGACAGACTTAAGAATGAAAGTCCGGCTTCAAATGCTGTTACTGCAAGTCCGAGATTTTAAGATTCTATAATCATAAAAAAAGCCGTTCATGATGATGAACGGCTTTTTCATTTTTAGAGATTTTATTTTTTCTCCGGAAGCAATACCATCCTGATGAAATTATCAGGACTCAAACGATATTGAACAGTTGCTTTTAGCGCTTCAGGGTTAAGCTCTTTCAAAGATTCAAGATATGTTAATACCTGTTTAGGTTCATCTTGATTTTGAAGCTGATTTGCAAGATAACCTAACCAGAAACCATTATCCTTAAGTTGTGTTTCGGTTGAACGGGTTTCCTCAGCAATGAATTTTTCAATATCTCCTGCAAGGGCACCGTTTACTCTGATTTTATTTATTTCATCAAGTGTTGAACTGATTAATTTTTCTACATTTTCAGGGGCACATCCAAAAGAAATATTAAAGCTATAGCGTCCTTTTGGAAATTTGGTATAGGAAGCACGTGCTCCAACACCATATACTCCTCCTTCATCTTCACGCAGACGTTCGATTAGTTTAATTGTCAAAACTTCAGCCAACGCACTTAATTGATTATTGTGTTTTTCGCTCCAGGTGTAATCACCACTGAAAACAAGCCGAACACTTGCCTTTGGCTCCTGACCTTTGTAAATTTTTTTATCAATTTTACCTCCCGGGATCTGAATTCCAAGATCTTTCGCAGTTTCTTTTCGATTAGTCGATGGAAGTGAACCAAGGTACTTTTCAAGCATAGGTTTAAGTTCTTCCGGCTTAAAACTTCCTACAAAAACGAAAGTAAAGTCACTTGCATCAGCAAAGCGATCTTTATAGATCTCGAATGCACGATCCAGACTCACCTGATTTATTTTTTCAATTGAAGGACCTGTTCTGCGGACATTGTAATTACCAAGAATAGCAGCTGCAGAATCTGCAAATACACTGTTTGGATCATTTCCTCTATTTGCCAATCCACCCTTTTGTTGGGCAATCAGACCTTTAAAGGTTTCAGCATCTTTTCGGGGTTCTGTGAAATAAAGGTAGGTTAACTGCAATGCAGTTTCAATGTCTTTCGGACTGGTTGAACCTAATATTCCTTCAAACCTCTCAGATATGTATGGGGATACTGAAACTTTTTTCCCGCTCAGTAATTTAGGAAGCTGAACAGAATTAAATTCGCCTAGTCCGCCACTTCTTATAATCGTTGTAGCATATAAAGCCGACTGAAAATCAGCATCGCTGTATAGTGAAGATCCACCAGCACTAAATGCAGAAAAACTGATTTCATCGTTTTTGAAATCGGTTGGTTTCAAAACTACCTTTATACCATTGCTTAATTTAAACTCGGTAATTCCTAGCTCAGGAATTTTAGATTCTGAAGTGACTTTTCCACCACTTAGTTTTGCGGACAATAACGGTTTGTCTGAAACCTGATCGACATAGGCATTGATATCACTTGTTTTTGTGCTACTGATCCAGCTTTCGATTTTGGCTTCATCTGGTAAATTAGCTTTATCCTTTTCTGGACCCATGATAATCACATCACGATTAACATCTGTGATATACTTTTTGGCCAGTCCATTTACATCACTTAAATTAATTCCCCCAATCATGGTATTGGCCATTTTGAATTCCGATTCAATACCCGGACTAGCTTCCTGCTCAAGAAAATTACGAAGATATTCGTTTACCAGACTTTCGGATGGTGTTTTATCTTTTTCCTTGAAGGAAGATTCCATATTGGTCATGTAAGACTGTTTTGCACGATCCAGTTCAGTTTGTGTAAACCCAAAACGCTGTACCCTTTCAGTTTCAGTAACAATTGCTTTGAACCCTCTTTCCATTTCTCCCGGTTTTGCCACAACAAATACATTGTACATGTCAAGGCCAGCTAAAAAGCCGCTTATACTAGCTCCTGCTTGTAAAAAAGGAGGATCAGCCTGTTTACTCATATCGGCAAAGCGGGTGCCAATCATAGAATTAAATAAGGATCTTAAAATGCTGTTTCTGTAGTCGGATGAAGTGATAAGTTTCGTTTCAGGATGCTTAATCATTACCTGTGCTACACTGACAGGAAATTCTTTATCGGTAACTGCGATGAACTGATTTTTATTCAATAATGAAATTGAATATTGAGTTCTCTGACGTGGCTTAGCCGGATTTTTTAGGTCAGAGAATTTTGCCTTAATGGTTTGTTCCATTGCGTCAACATCAATATCTCCGACAACTATCAATGCCTGTAAATCCGGACGGTACCAATCCTGGTAGAATTGTTTAATAGTTTCAGGTGAGAAATTCTTTAATACTTCCTCTGTGCCAATAGGAAGGCGGTCTGAATAGCGCGAATTATTGAAAAGCATTGGAAGATATTGATCCTGCATGCGTTGTTGTGCGCCTTTTCCCAATCGTTTTTCTTCCAATACAACTCCACGTTCCTTATCAATTTCTGCGGCGTCTAAAGTCGCATCCTGCGCCCAGTCGCGCATAATCTGAATTCCATTTTTCAGTACTTCAGGATCGTCTGATGGAATTGGAAGCTGGTATACAGTTTCATCAAAACTTGTATAGGCGTTCAGATCTGCACCGAAACGTACTCCTGCTTTTTGAAGATAATTAACAAGATCGTTTTTAGGGAAATTTTTTGTGCCATTAAAGCCCATGTGTTCCATAAAATGTGCAAGTCCACGTTGGTCATCATTTTCCATTATGGATCCTATTTTATTGGCGAGGTATAACTGAACCCGGTTTTTAGGTTCAATATTTTTCCTGATATAATAGGTAAAACCATTTGGAAGCTTACCTGTTCTTACTGCAGGATCTAAGGGAATGACATCTGCAGAACTTGGTTTGGGTGCAGTACTTGGATTCTTACTTTTGGCTGCAGTTTGAGCATTTAACGCTCCTGTAAAAGCAAGAAGCACAGCTACCGCAAGGGCGAGTACTTTTTTGTTTATGTTTCTCATTTTTTTGGGTTTATAATTGGATTCTAAAAATACAAAAAGTTACACCTTGATTATTATTTTTCTACTGTACATCCACCAAAGGATACCAAGCCAAATCAGAATAAAAGTTACTGCACCTGCAAGGGAAGCATTAATTGGTGAAAAGTAAGGACTATAGAATGACAGATAAAGCCATTCACGGGAGTTTAATATACTTCCATCAGGCATATTAACTTTGATCATGGTCAGAATTCTTGGAATTAGTCCGGACAAGAAAAACACAGTTATAGCATTGATGCCATAAACAACAAATGGTGTGGTACCTTTTTTATACCCCTGAACATCAATCAGCCAATAACATAAGGCAAGTCCGATGGTTGCAAGTCCGCCGGCATAAAGTACAAATGAACTTGTCCAAAGTGCTTTATTGATAGGGAAGCACAGGTCCCAGATTAATCCAAGAATAACCGCTAAGATTCCAATGGAAAACATCCATGAAATTTTCACGCTTTCTTCTCTGTCTTTTCGCTTTAGCCAAGTACCAATCAGCAGCCCAAAAATCCCTGTTCCTATCGCCGGAAGAGTGCTCAGTATTCCTTCAGGATCCCATGTTTTTGCAGAACGCCATAGGTGTGCTTCTGTCAGCAGTGTTCTGTCGATCCAGGCACCCAGATTGGTTTCTTTTTCAAGATTAGCATACCCAAGTCCCGGAACTGGAATCAGCGTCATCATTGCCCAATAGGCAAGCAGGATACCAATTAATAATCGAAGCTGAGCCTTTGGACTTGTTTTTACAAAAATAACCGCAGTAATAAAGAAAACGACGGCTATTCGCTGCAATACTCCTGGGATCCGAACTGTTTCGAATGCTTCCATAGGTTCAGTAAATACTTTTGGGAATAGGTTTAGAAACAAGCCCAATCCAAATAATATAAGAGCTCTTTTTAAAGCAGTAATAATAAGCTTAGAGTGGCTCATGTATCCTTTTTTACTGCCAAGTGCATAGCTGATAGAAACTCCAACAATAAATAAAAAGAAAGGAAATATGAGATCCGTAGGTGTACATCCATGCCATTCAGCATGTTTTAGGGGGGCATAAATATGCGCCCAACTACCAGGATTATTGACCAAAATCATTGCTGCTACAGTCAGCCCCCTGAAAACATCAAGAGATAATAGTCTGGCTGGAGATTGTTGAAGAATAGAAGATTGGGACATGAGTGTATTGTTATTTGAATATTAAATCTGCACTTTTTTATTAAAATATAAAAGTGATTGACTGATTTAATAGACAAGCCAGAAGATTGTGCGTTATTTGACCTGAAATACTGGATTTAATCCTGTTCTTAAAGTTTCTGAGCTAAAACTTTCTGAGCTGTTTCGTCCTTATTTTCTAAACTGAGCTGTCTAAGTTGATCTTTAAGATTGTTGGTTTTGGTTTGATATTTTTTCAGGCCATAAAGATTCTTCATCTCAGTTGGGTCATTTTTCAGGTCATAAAGCTCCCAGAAATCTTTATGGTCATAAAAACGGATTAGTTTGTATCGACTTGTTCTTATCCCAAAATGCTTTAAAACACTGTGTTCACCAGGGAATTCATAGAAGTGATAATAAGCTGAATTTCGGATGCTAACATTAGCTTTTTTGAATAGTGGTACCATTGATTTACCCTGAATTTCTTTTGGTGTAGTCAAACCGGCAATCTCTAAAAATGTAGGGGCAAAGTCAACATTAGATACAATCTGATTTGAAATTGTACCAGGCTTTATTGTACCAGGATATCTTATGATCAAAGGAGTGCGCATGGATTCTTCATACATAAAACGTTTGTCGAACCAGCCATGCTCACCCATATAGAAGCCCTGATCTGACGTATAGACCACAATAGTATTTTTTGTAAGATCATTTTTATCAAGGTAGGTTAGAATTTTCCCAATATTACGATCGAGAGACAGTGTGGTGCTGTAATAATCCTTCATATACCTTTGGTATTTCCACTCTGTCAGTTCTTTTCCCTTAAGTTTTCCTTTCTGCAAATCCTCGTCTATTTTATCATAATATGTATTCCATTTTAACCGTTGATCAGGATTCATCCGAGCAAGAAATGAAGCAGCAAACGCATCAGGTTCACTCTTCATTTTAAGATCATAGCCAAGTTTCATAGTCTTTTCTATAGACATATCCTGCATTCCGGCTGCTATTCGGTTTTCGTACTGATCATAGAAATTTTTTGGAAGCGGGAATTTGACCTCATCAAATTTACCCAGATCCTGAATATCAGGCATCCATGTGCGGTGAGGTGCCTTTTCTCCAACTACCACGAAAAAAGGTTTTGAAGCATCTCGTTTATCCAGAAAATCAATGGTAAGATCTGTTATGACATCAGTAGCATAGCCTTCCCTTCGGGTGGTGTCACCATGCATATTAATTAAATCAGGATTATAATACTGTCCTTGTCCTGGTAAAATATTCCAGTAGGTAAATCCCTGTGGGTATGAAACCAAGTGCCATTTGCCGATCCATGCGGTTTGAAATCCGGATTGTTTGAGGCGTGCAGGAAAAACATCCTGGGAAGCATCGAAAGTGTCTTTGTTATTCCGCATTCCATTCATGTGACTATACTTTCCGGTTAGTAAAACTGCCCGGCTGGGACCACAAATA
Source organism: Sphingobacterium thalpophilum (assembly GCA_945878525.1). Lineage (GTDB taxonomy): Bacteria > Bacteroidota > Bacteroidia > Sphingobacteriales > Sphingobacteriaceae > Daejeonella > Daejeonella thalpophilum_B. The sequence goes on along the minus strand of CAMCTU010000062.1, from coordinate 2,440 downwards.
GAATTTACAACAAAGGCTCTTTTAAATAGTGCTCCTTCTTTAGCCAGACGGTCGATATTGGGAGTTGCACCGTATTTTGAACCATATGCACCGATTGTAGAAATAGCATGATCATCTGTCAGAATGATAATAATATTTGGCTTAGAGACTTTTTGGGCAAAGACTCCCGGGAATGTTGACAGAAAGTAAATCAGAAGGAAAATTGTTTTCCTCATGCTTTCAGTTCATAATAGTTTAGTATTTCCATCTGACAAAGGCTTCCATTGCTTCATATTCCGCCAAGCCCAGTTTGTCGTATGCTTTTGCAGTTTCGCGGGTACGGTCTTCGGCACGGACCCAAAACTCCCTGGCATCGTCACCGGGAAAGACCGGTCTGTCTTTTTGAGACTGATGCTTAAAAATAGCTAAGCGTTTGCGTTCAACCTCCTGAGGAGACAAGGGAACGGCCATCTGAATTTCATGAGTTTCAAATTCATGCCATGCACCGCGGTAAAGCCATAACCAGCAATCTTTTATCCATTCGCTGTCTTTCAATCGCTCAAGAGCCTGAATGATTATATTGAAACATACTTTATGAGTGCCATGAGGGTCAGCAAAATCGCCGGCAGCAAAGATCTGATGCGGTTTAATTTTTTCAAGCAACTCCATTGTGATTTTGATATCAGGCTCAGAAACCGGATTTTTATGTGTTTTACCTTTATCATAAAAAGGTAATGACATAAAGTGGATCTGCTCATCATGAAGACCGGCAAAACGTGCACCACTAATCGCTTCTCCTTTTCGTATCAGTCCTTTCAAAATCTGAATTTCGGGGGTATCCGCTTGGTTGGGTTGTTTTGTGACCAGAAAATTTCGCATGGACGAGTACAGATCATCCAGTTTTTGAGTATCCAAACTTATAGATTTACTAAAATCACGTGCAAACTCTACAAAGCGGAGTGCATCGTCATCCCAAACGGCTGTATTACCGGAAGTCTGGTACGCTACACTCACATGGTGACCCTGATCTACAAGACGGATAAATGTTCCACCCATTGAGATCACATCATCATCTGGATGCGGAGAAAATATAATTACGCGCTTTTTATCAGGAACTGCCCGTTCAGGCCTTTGTGAATCATCAGCATTACCTTTACCTCCGGGCCAGCCGGTGATTGTATGTTGAAGTTTATTGAAAATATGAATATTGATATTATAAACAGGACCCTTTTCTGTTGCCAGTTGAGCCATCCCATGATTGTTATAATCTTCTTCCGTAAGCTTTAATATTGGTTTACCTAGAGTATTGGCAAGCCATATCACTGCTTTTTTCACCATAAAGTCGTCCCACGTACAATCTTTAACAAGCCAGGGAGTATTGAATCGGGTAAGGTTGGCTGCCGCATCCTGATCAAGGATAAACTCTACGTTTTCTGAAAGCTGAAGATAAGTTGCAGGTACTTCGGAAGAGATTTCTCCTTCTACAGCTTTTTTAATGATGGATGCTTTTTTAAGGCTCCATGCCATCAAAATAATTTCTCTTGCTTTAAAAATTGTACCGATCCCCATAGTAATTGCTTTGGTAGGGACATTTTCTTTTCCTCCAAAGTCACGCGAAGCATCACGTCGGGTCAAATCATCCAGAGTTACCAGCCTGGTTCCTGAATTTGGAGCAGAACCAGGCTCGTTAAATCCAATGTGTCCTGTACGTCCAATTCCCAGTATCTGAAGATCAAGGCCCCCCAGCTCAGTTATCTTTTTTTCATATTCCAGGCAAAAGCCGTGGATTGTTTCTAGAGCCAGTGTTCCATCCGGAATATGAACATTGGCCATATCAATATCAATATGGTCAAATAGGTTTTCTTTCATGAAAATCACATAGCTCTGAGGAGATGTGGGTTTCATCGGAAAATATTCGTCAAGATTAAATGTAATTACATTTTTAAAGCTGAGACCTTCTTCTTTGTGAATACGTACAAGTTCGCGATAAACTCCTATTGGTGTAACTCCGGTTGCAAGTCCAAGAATTGCATTTTCGCCTTTCAATTTTTTGCTAACAATTAGGTCGGTAATGCGGCGTGCCACCTTTTTAGAAGCAATATCCTGGTTGGCATAAACAGTTACAGGAAGTTTTTCGAATCGGGTTTCTTCGAGAAGATTTAAACGGGCCATTTTAGAATTTAAATAATAAGGTGAGTAGCAATTTTAGTTGTAACATAAAATATGCCTGAATTGCGTATTAATCATCTTTCTTGAAGCAAATTTAATCAAATTTTAAATAATTTTAGAACCATTAGGCTGAATTTTAAAGCTTTTTATATTATTGGGGCCTAGATTATCTGACAATTGATTAAACTTTTTATAGCACTATTTCAAGTTGAGGTTTTATTAAACTTCGAGAAATGAGTGTAGTGTTTATTGTTTTTTAAGATTAAGGATCAACTTTCTTTACAGGGATTCT
>CAMCTU010000061.1 GCA_945878525.1 Sphingobacterium thalpophilum | reverse complement strand
AAAGATACAGGCGTTGGGAATCCTGAATTTGCAACGAAAGAGAAGGGTGAACAATACTTTAAAGCCGTGACTTTGAAGGTTTCTAATTTTTTGATTGAACTGGCAAAGGCGGATGTGGGGGATCTTTATGAATAGTTCTTGTTTTAAATAAAATACATGCCGAAGAGGCGCCTTATCCTTAATCGATTCCAGCTGAGGCTGGAATCTTCCTCACTCCCCCAAAACGTTTGTCATCCGATAATTATCGGATCCCGCGAAAGCGGGAACCTCCGCCGCTGGTGCGCGCGTGCCGCGCGTTCCATAAATAATTTGTTAGCACAAGTCACAGGCGTGCGCCAGCAAAGGAACTTCACATGCTCCCTCCATTTTCATAATACGTCCCTATTTTTATTCCTATAAGTTTGCGTCCAACCGACCCCGGTGGTCGCATATTTATAGAAACGTAATAGAACATCGTTTTCGACCCTGAAGGGGTCGAATGTGAAAATTCCCAGTACATGCGACCCCTTCAGGGTCGGATTCCCGTATTAACATAATGCTATAAACATTTGACCCCTTCAGGGTCATTAGAAAAAATCCAGGTGTGATTGCAATCATTTGGATTGAATCTCATGACCCAAACCAACCTTGTCAACCGATATCTATCGATTGAAAAGTGTGTTCAGGATGCAGGAGGTTCCCGCTTTCGCTGGAATGACAGGGTTTGGTTGGGAACAGGAGATTCCAGCCTTCGCTGGAATCGAAATGCAGAATCGTACAATAGAAAATATGATTTTGCCCGTCTTTACAGCTCAGCGCTCTAGGTTAGTCGCTTTTTTAAATGCCAATACTACCTTCCAGAACTCAAGGATTTTTTATCTTCATATTCTGATAAATTATCAACTATCATGATGAAAAATCAATACTCAAAATTTTTGGCGAAGTATTCGGTCAGAATAATTTGCCTGATATTCTTTTTAGGATTAACAGGAATAGCTTCTGCTCAAAATAAAGTCCCTGCAAAGTCAGAATCAGACAGTTTAAAACGTATAGCCAGCCTCAGCAGGATCATGAATGTTTTGCCTGCGGATAAGCTTAGTAACGGACGGGTTTCATTTCTGGATAAGAATTTTCAGGACTGGCTCAAGAGAACGGGTGAGCTTCCGCCGGATTTTGATACAATGCCTTCCATACCTTTTCTTCCTGATCCGCTAATTCTGGATGAGGGTGGCAAAAATATTCCGGTTACATCGGCTCCGCAATGGGATGAAAAGCGGCTCTGGATGAAAGAGCAGCTGGAATATTATATCACCGGTACGTATCCGCAATTTCCAATGGATTTCAAGGTTAAGGTTCTGAGTGAAAAGAATGATGGTTCAACTACGCTTCGTTTGGTTGAACTTTCATTCGGTCCGCAGGAGCAGGCCAAACTCACCATTGAATTGATGGTTCCTCAGGGTAAAGGCCCCTTTCCGGTGTTTATGACCCAGTGGAACCACAGGGGCTGGGCCCAGATTGCGGTAAGACGGGGGTATATGGGCTGTGTTTATGCAGCTTCCGATGCGAAGGATGATACTGAAAAGTACTCTGAAATATGGGCTGGGAAATTTGACTTCACCCGTTTGATGCGAAGGGCTTTCGGAACATTCAGGGCAATCGACTATTTACATACACTTCCTCAGGTCGACAAAGAAAAAATCGCTTTGACGGGACATTCCAGAAATGGTAAATTAGCATTGATGGCTGCCGCATTTGATGAACGCATTACGGCTGTTATTCCGAGCAGCGGTGGTTCAGGCGCCGAAGTCCCATGGCGGTATGCCACTCAGCAATATGATGTTGAAGATATTGCCTTATTATCTGCGGCCCAACCGGCATGGCTTCACCCCCGTTTACGGTTTTTTATTGGTCGGGAGAGTAAGCTTCCTATTGACCAAAATCATTTTATGGCTCTGATAGCCCCCAGGGGTTTAATGCTGAGTTCAGCAATCAATGAAGGCGCCGGTAATCCCTGGGCTATTGAGCAGGCATATGCTTCTGCACAAAAGATCTATCGTTTTCTGAATGCCGAGGATAATCTGGCCATCCGCTTCAGGGATGGTGAACATGGAACCACTGCGGGGGATATTGAAGACTACATCGACTTCTTTGATTATGTTTTCAAGAGAAGCGAACAAAAGCCGGAAAACAAGCTATTTTATGATTATACGTTTGAAGGTTGGCGGGAGCGAAGTAAGGAAAACATAAATCCATTGAATTATCCTTCCAAAGACGCACAGGGCATCTTGACAAGTGAAGGGAAAGGGATAACAAAAGAAAATTGGGTACTTAAAAAAACAGAAATAAAGCAACACTTACAGTGGATCCTTGGTGATGAACCTCCCGGCTTGTACAATCGTGGTCCGGAGCGTTTGGGAAACGGAGGAGCTGGAGAGGAGTATTTCGGGACTGTTCTTAAAAGGCCCTTTGTGACGCCGCGTATGGGGCGAATGGCCATCACACCTTACAAGGAGTTTGGCGATTATTTGTATGGCTACATTTACTATCCCAAGGATCAAGGCGGTAATATTAAGTCGGGTAAATTGCCTGCTGTCATTTATCAGCATGAATACGATTATTCCAAAGGTTTGTCCTCATACCATGATCTGCAGTCGTTCTTTGAGGGCCTTACTGACTTGGGTTATGTGGTTTTATCATACGATTTGATTGGTTTTGGAAATCGGATTGAGGAAGGAACTCGTTTTTATGAGCGCTATCCGAACTGGTCGAAAATGGGAAAAATGGTTGCTGATGTTAGAGGAGCCCTTGATGCAATGAGTCATCTGGATTTTGTGGACAGCTCTAAAATATTGGTCGCGGGTTATGCTATGGGTGCAACAGTCGGACTTTACGCTACTGCACTTGATGACAGAATTGCCGGATTGGTTTCAATCAGTGGTTTCACCCCATTGCGTTCAGCAGTACAAGGCAAAGGAATTGAAGGAGTTAAAGCATTTTCTCATTTACATGGATTAATTCCACGCCTGGGTTTCTTTGTTGGGCATGAAAATTGCATTCCTTACGATTATCAAGATATCTTAGGAGCAATTGCCCCCAGACCGGTTTTGCTGATTGCTCCACAGTTGGACCAAACGGCCAGTTTTAAAGATATCAGAGCTACCGCTAACGAAGCCGGGAAAATTTATACATTATCAGGGGCTGCTGATCAGCTTATTCTTAATTCTCCGGATGATTTTAACAGGTTTAGTGATGAGATGAAGGAGATAATTTACGGCTGGGCAGGGAAATTCACTGATGGTGCGCGCGTACCGTGGGTTCCATAAATAGTTTAGTAGCACACAACACATGCATACACCGGCACAGGAAAATTGTTAGATTAGAGATCATATTCTTAACTCATAATTATTTTTTTTCCTGCAGCCCGCCCGGATGAACCCGTTTGGACGGGCAGAAACGAGTAACTGCCGACCCTGAGTTCCATAAATAATTTGGTAGCACACACGAGACGCGTACGCAGAGATTGATTTAGTAAAAAAGAGAAGAAATTATACGTAAAGAATATCATCTTGACAAAATGAAATTAGAAGAAATAATCAATTATAGACGCTCTGTAAGACATTACAAAGACCTTCCTTTAAACTCTGAAAAAGTTAAACACTGCATTGAACTTGCAACTTTAGCTCCCAATAGCTCTAATATGCAATTGTGGGAATTTTATCATATAACAGATATCACAATACTTAAAAAACTTTCTGTGGCTTGTTTAAATCAAGGATCGGCAACTTCGGCCCAACAAATGGTGATTTTTGTTACAAGGCAGGATTTACATCGAAAAAGAGCAGCTAAAATCCTAGACTTAGAAACTCAAAATATCTTAAAAAACACTCCTGAGTTAAAACAAGCCAAGCGAATAAAAACCAGGAAATTGTACTATGGAAAAGTAATGCCTTTTTTATACATGAGTTTCTTTGGGTTTTTGGGAATTATTAGAAAAATCTTAGTGAATATTATTGGGCTTTTCAGACCAATTGTTTACCAGGTTTCGGAAAATGATATGAGGGTTGTGGTTCATAAAACCTGTGCTTTGGCTGCTCAAACATTTATGTTGGCTATGGCTAATGAAAATTATGATACCTGCCCAATGGAAGGTTTTGATAGTAAAAAAGTGAAAGATATTTTAAAGTTGCCCCATGGAGCAGAAATCAATATGGTTGTATCTTGTGGAATTAGAGACGAAAATGGAGTTTGGGGAGATAGAATGAGATTGCCTTTTGATGAAGTTTATCGAAAAATATAAAAAACTGTAAAACGGATTCAGATCTTCCCCTCTGGACGTTGTTTCACCTTACCATGCTCGATCATATTATTGGTCGGTGATAGCAGTAACCAAATGGAATATTGTAATTGGTGGAATAAGGCTTTTAAAAAAAAATTTGTATTTGAAAAGCAATACCTGTGTTTTATAGGTTGTTTCAGTCCTTTCCTCCGGGGTAGTTCCGGCGAGAAGTCCCCTCATAAATAAAATTACGAATAGCCGGTAGCTACCTCCTCCGGCAAGGTTTATTTTACCCGCTGCTGTCTTTCATAGGGCCGCGCAGCCCGGCAAAAGAACCACTACCCCTGTCAAATAAACCCGGGTGCCAGCTCTAGCGTTTTGCCCGGGCAAAATTTTTCCTGAAAAAGTAATTTATGGGCAAAAACTAGGGCAGAACACGGGACTGTCGGGACCGAAGAGCCACAGGCACTGCTTTCTAAAAACCATAGAAAAAATAGTCCTTTTGAGCATTATTCCCCTATGCTCGGTGTTCTACTTACCAGAAACGACCATATCATTGGTCGATGACAACACCAACCAAAAGGAACCTGTAACTCATCTCAATACTCATTACTCATTACTCGCTAAATTTGCTTCATACCCTAAAGAAGGGTAATATTGCGGTTTAAATTCTAATTATGATTGTTGAAAGAGGGCCAATATCCCGTTTTATAGAAAGAAATTATCTGCATTTTAATTCTGCCGCTTTGGTTGATGCTGCAAAAGGGTATGAAACTCACCTGGATGAAGGCGGGAAAATGATGATCACGCTTGCAGGGGCAATGAGTACTGCCGAACTGGGTATTTCACTTGCTGAGATGATCCGTCAGGATAAAGTTTCGATTATCTCATGTACTGGAGCAAATTTGGAGGAGGATATTATGAATCTGGTGGCTCATTCTCACTACAAACGTGTTCCAAATTACCGTGATTTGAGTCCGCAGGATGAATGGGATCTTCTCGAAAACCATTACAACCGCGTTACTGATACCTGTATCCCTGAGGAGGAAGCTTTCAGAAGGCTTCAAAAGCATATTCACAAGCTGTGGAAAGATGCCGACGACTCCGGAGAGCGTTTCTTTCCGCACGAATTTATGTACAAAATGCTCCTCAGCGGGGTGCTTGAGCAATACTATGAAATAGATCCTAAGAATTCTTGGATGCTTGCTGCTGCCGAGAAGAATTTGCCAATCATAGTGCCCGGTTGGGAAGATTCAACCATGGGGAATATTTTTGCTTCTTATGTGATGAAAAATGATCTCAAGGCCTTAACCATGAAAAGCGGTATTGAATATATGGGCTGGTTAGCCGAGTGGTATATTGCCAATTCGGCAGGCAAAGGAATTGGATTTTTTCAGATTGGTGGCGGTATAGCCGGTGATTTCCCGATTTGTGTTGTGCCTATGCTTTATCAGGATATGGAAATGGAAAACATTCCTTTCTGGAGTTATTTCTGTCAGATTTCAGATTCAACCACATCCTATGGTTCTTATTCAGGAGCTGTTCCGAATGAAAAGATTACCTGGGGTAAATTGGATATTCATACGCCCAAATTTATTGTGGAATCAGACGCTACCATAGTTGTTCCGCTCATTTTTGCCTGGGTTTTGAAGCAGTAATGATTCTTGTTTTTATAAACAAGGGTTGGGACTAATAAAAATTTTGCATTTTTTACAAATTGCAACTTAAAAACCTGATAATCAAATACTTTTAAATTAATTTAGAATGATTATAAATTGATAAAACAGGTCATGTTAATGTCATCGGTATTTGAATAAAGTATACTTTTGTCAACTGAAAAGGTTGATTGTATTCTTCTAGTTAACTTTTTGATTATACGTTTCAAATTTTAAGCAATAAATACTCAATATGAGAAGCATCTCATTGTTTTTTAAAAGTGTTACAAAATCATTGATTCTGGCTACTTTCCTGTGTTCAATGGCTGTTTCTTCGGCCAGTGCTCAGGATGCGGCGGCAGGAGCAGCGATTTTCAAACAGAAGTGTACCGCATGTCATGGACTTGAAAAGGCGGTTGTAGGTCCGGCCCTGAAGGGTATTGACACAAAATATGAAGAAGCATGGTTGCTCAAATGGATCAAAAATGCTCCGGCATTTATTGCTTCGGGCGATGCTCTGGCAGTTAAAGCCTCTCAGTATTCACCTGCAATGATGTCAGCATTTCCTGAGTTATCAGATGATGATATTAAAAACATTGTCGCTTATGTCAAGGTTGGTGATGTCAAGCCCGCAGCAGATCCAAACGCTGCAGCCGGTGCAGCCGGAGCTCCTGCAGATAAGGGTGGAGTAAGTAACTTTATGCTTATCGGACTTCTGGCAGTCATAGTTATTGCCTTCCTGATTATCCTGGTTTTAAATCGTGTGATCACAACTTTAGAGCGTGTGATGCTTCACAAAAAAGGTATTGAAGTTGAAGAGGAAAGTGCTGAACCAAAAGACCGCTTTGAAGGGCTGAAAAAACTGACAAAAAACAAGAAATTTATTATGTTCATTGTTTTACTGAGTGTGATTTTCCTCGGTTCCGCAGGCTGGAAAGGTATGTGGGAGACTGGTGTTCATACCGGTTATCAACCGATACAGCCGATTAAATTTTCTCATCAGTTACATTCCGGAATAAACAAAGTTGATTGTCAGTATTGTCACTCAGGTGCATTTACTTCCAAGAATGCATCTATTCCATCTCTGAATGTGTGTATGAACTGCCATAATTATGTTAAGGCATCCGAAAAATATGATGGAAAGACTTCTCCAGAGATCATGAAGATTTATAATGCCCTGGATTATAATGAGGATACCCAAGTTTACGGTACCAACACCAAGCCGATTGAATGGATAAGAATTCACAATTTACCGGATCTCGCTTACTTTAACCACTCGCAGCACGTATCAGTTGCCGGGATTGAATGTCAAAAATGCCACGGTCCGATTCAAACCATGGAGGAGGTTTATCAATATTCTCCTTTAACCATGAAATGGTGTATTAACTGTCACAGAGAAACAGAAGTTAATCACAAGGACAATCCTTATTATGATAAACTAATTGCTGCTCACGATAAATTGAAAAAGGGTGAAAAGGTTACGGCTGCTGTTTTAGGCGGACTGGAATGTGCAAAGTGTCATTACTAAATAAATAATTTTAAGATCACATTACGTATACTTTATATAGCTTGAATGGAAAGCAATAAAAAATACTGGAAAGGTTTAGAAGAGCTGCAGAACACAAAGGATTTTGTTGAAAAAAACAAAAACGAGTTCGCTGAACCACTTCCTATGGAAGAAGTTCTGAATGAAGCCGGTTTAAATACCGTAGCTCCACGTCGCGACTTTTTGAAGGCGCTTGGATTTGGTTTGGGAGCAGTAACTCTTGCTGCATGTCAGACCACTCCGGTTCATAAGGCAATTCCTTACCTGGTTAAGCCGGAAGAAATAGTACCTGGTATTCCTAATTACTATACTTCTACTTTCAATGGGCACAGTGTTCTGGTTAAGACTCGCGAAGGTCGTCCTATTAAAATTGAAGGAAATCCGAATTGTATTCTGAGTAAAGGTAGTCTGGATGCCAAAGGACAGGCTTCGGTGCTTGATCTTTATGATGTTTCCAAACTAAAAAACCCTGTTCTCAATGATACAGAGTCTAGCTGGGCAAAGATTGATGAGTACGTAAAAGCTGAGCTTGCTAAAATTAAGGCAGGTGGTAAGAAAATTCGTATTGTTTCTTCAACTGTTAATAGTCCATCGACTAAGGCCGCGATTGCTGATTTTACTTCACAATATCCAGGTACAAAACACATTCAGGTTGATGCTGTTTCTTATACCGGTATCATCAAAGCGAATGAAAACAGCTTTGGTAAGGCAGTTCTTCCAAAGTATCGTTTTGACAGAGCTGATCTTATTGTTAGTTTTGGAGCTGATTTTCTGGGTACCTGGATTTCACCAGTGGAGTTTAGCCGCCAGTACACTTCCAAAAGAAATAACACCGCACTTCAGGGCAAAAAAATGTCCCGTCATATTCAGTTCGAGACCGGGATGAGTTTAACAGGTACCAATGCTGATGCGCGACTACCACTGAAGCCATCAGAAGAAGGGATTGCGCTGTTAAATTTATATGCTGCGCTAGGCGGTGCGGTAAGCGGAACTAAGCCACTGGCAAATAATCCGAATGCAGAAAAGGCGATTGCACTTGCTGCGAAAGAATTAGCTGCAGCAAAAGGAAGAGCACTAGTAATCAGTGGTTCGAATGATGTTTCTACCCAGATTGTTGTGAACGCAATCAATGCTATTCTTGGAAGCTACGGTACTACAATTGATCTTGATAATCCATCTTATCAATATGCTGGAAATGATGCTGAATTCGCTGAATTTGTGAATGAGATGAATCGTTCTGAAGTGGATGCTGTTTTCTTTTTGAATACAAATCCTGCTTACGAATTCAACGATTCTAAGGCATTTACGGATGCACTTGCAAAAGTTAAATTGCGTGTTTCTTTTGCAGACCGCAAAGATGAAACAGCTTCACTTTGTCAGGTTATTGCTCCAAATCATCATTATCTTGAGTCGTGGGGTGATTCTAATCCTGTTGAAGGATATTATACTATAGTACAACCAGTTATCAATCCTGTAAATAATTCACGGAATGCTGAACAGGGTCTGTTGATCTGGTCTGAAGGTGTTGTGACTGATTATTACCAGTACATTCAGAATAACTGGGCGAAAACAGTTCTTGCTCAATCGGGTTCAAGCTGGAAGGAATTATTACAAAAAGGTTCAGTTAGTTTTCCTGAGAGATCTGCAGGAACGTATACTTTCTCACGTGAGCTTAATTCGGTTGTTCAGACTATCCTAGCCGAAGGCAGTTCACTTGCTAAAGGTGGAGATAGTGCTGTTGAATTACATATTTATCAGAACGTTTCCATTGGTGATGGTAAGTTTGCCAATAATCCATGGTTACAAGAGTTACCAGATCCGGTTTCAAAAGTAACCTGGGATAATTATGCTGCTATCAATGCAAAGTATGCTGAGAAATTAGGAATTGCTCAAAATGATCTGGTTGAGATCAAAACTGATAAATATACCATTACACTTCCGGTGCTTATCCAGCCTGGTCAGGCCTATGGTACTGTTTCTGTAGCCTTAGGTTATGGTAGAACAAAAGCAGGAAAAGCTGGATCTGATGTGGGCAAGAATGCATATCCTTTCCTTCGTTTGGTCAATGCAACGTTACATACTGCTACAGCAGCGAGTTTGTCGAAAGCATCAGGTATTTATGAGCTTGCTCAAACGCAGACACATCATTCAATTGAAGGTAGAAATATCGTTCGCGAGACCACGTTAAAGGATTACTTAAAAGATCCAAACTCCGGAACCGGACATGCTCACGTAAATCATTATGATTTATGGAATGAGTTCGAGCAGCCGGGACATAGCTGGGTAATGGCAATTGACCTGAACGCTTGTACAGGTTGTGGGGCTTGTATTGTTGCTTGTAATGCCGAAAACAATATTCCGGTTGTAGGACGTGATGAGGTTCGCCGTCGTCGTGAAATGCACTGGATACGTATCGACCGTTACTATACCATTAATGAAGGCGGAGATAAGGTAACCGAAGAGAAAGAAATGGATAAACTGGAGAACATAGATAATGTTTCTGTTATTCATCAGCCGATGTTGTGTCAGCATTGTGATCATGCTCCTTGTGAAACTGTTTGTCCGGTTTTAGCAACTGTACACTCTTCTGAAGGTTTGAACCAGATGGCTTATAACCGTTGTATCGGTACACGCTATTGTGCAAACAACTGTCCGTATAAAGTGCGTCGTTTCAACTGGTTTAATTATTGGAATGATTCACGTTTTGATAATTATATGAACAATGAGTTTACACAGCTTGTGTTAAATCCTGATGTTACTACTCGTTCAAGAGGGGTAATGGAGAAATGTTCCATGTGTGTTCAGCGTATTCAAGCTGGGAAGCTGAAAGCAAAATTAGAGAAGCGTACGTTGAAGGATGGTGATATAAAAGTTGCCTGCCAGCAAACATGTCCTACTAATGCAATCATCTTTGGAGATGGAAATGATCCTGAATCAGAAGTTTCAAAAGCATTGAAGAGTGAGCGTACGTACTATGTCCTGGAAGAGCTTAACGTTAAGCCGGGTGTAGGATATCAAACAAAGGTTAGAAATACTGTAGAGGTTTAATACAAGAAATATAAAAGAATATGTCATCTCATCACGAGTCTATACTTAGAGAACCCTTAGTAACCGGTGAAAATATTACCTATTCCAAGGTCACCGAAGATATATTGGTTCCTGTAGAAAATAAGCCAAATAAAGCCTGGTGGATTGGTTTCATTGTTTCCGCCCTTGGTGCCGGACTTTGGGTATTCTCTGTTAGCTGGACCTTTTGGTTTGGTATTGGCGAATGGGGTTTGAATAAAACTGTGGGATGGGCCTGGGATATTACCGGTTTCGTTTGGTGGGTAGGTATTGGTCATGCCGGTACCCTGATCTCTGCGGTATTGCTCTTGTTCAGACAGAACTGGCGAAATTCGATCAACCGTTCGGCAGAGGCGATGACAATTTTTGCAGTAATCTGTGCCGCTTCATATATTATCTCTCACATGGGTCGTCCATGGTTATTTACCTGGGCGCTTCCATTGCCAAATCAATATGGATCATTATGGGTTAACTTTAACTCACCACTTGTTTGGGACGTATTTGCAATTTCTACTTATTTCTCGGTATCCTTAGTATTTTGGTATACAGGATTGCTTCCTGATATCGCAACGATCCGTGACCGTGCAGTGGGAACCCGACGTCGTGTTTATTCAATTCTTTCTTTCGGATGGAATGGTTCAGTAAAAACTTGGCAACGTTTTGAGTTGGTATCATTGATCTTAGCAGGTGTTTCTACTCCATTAGTACTTTCGGTTCATACCATTGTATCCATGGACTTTGCAACTTCACTGGTTCCCGGATGGCATACTACCATCTTCCCTCCATACTTCGTTGCTGGTGCGATCTTTTCTGGATTTGCTATGGTTCAAACCTTGTTGCTGATTACCCGTAAGGTAATGAATTTCGAAAATTATATTACCATGTTCCATATTGAGTCGATGAATAAGATCATCATTCTTACAGGTTCGATAGTAGGTGTAGCTTATTTAACGGAGTTATTTATTGCTTGGTACTCAGGTGTGGAATACGAACAGTATGCATTTTTGAACAGGGTAAGCGGACCATACTGGTGGGCATATTGGATCATGATGACCTGTAACGTAATTTCTCCGCAATTGTTCTGGATCAAGAAAGTACGGACCAGTATTGCTTTATCATGGATTTTATCAATTGTTGTAAATATTGGTATGTGGTTCGAGCGATTTGTAATCATTGTGACATCATTGCACCGTGATTACCTTCCATCAAGCTGGGTTATGTTTTATCCAAGCTGGGTTGATGTGGGTGTATTCATAGGTTCCATAGGAGTATTCTTTACTTTATTTCTCCTGTTCCTTAGAGTTTTACCTGCAATTGCAATGGCTGAGGTAAAATTATTGCTGAAGAGTTCAAGTGACCAGGCCAAGAAAAAACTGATTGCAGAGAAAGCTGTAGATAGTGTAGAGGCTGAATACTATCTAAAATCACTTGAAAAGTATGATAGTATTTCTCCTAAAGTTGCTGAATTCCAAAAAGTTTAAAGATGAGTAATATAAAATATATTTTAGGCCATTTTGAAGATCCAGATGATCTGATGCATGGGATAGACAAACTCCAGGAGAATAGCGTAAGTATTTACGATGTATATACTCCTATGCCAATCCACGGCATTGAAGATAAGTTAGGAATTAAAAGATCCAGGCTTGGTAAAGTTGCTTTTTGTTTCGGTCTTACAGGTACAATTACTGCGATATCAATGATAACTTATATGCTTGTTATTGACTGGCCAATGAATATCGGTGGAAAGCCGCATTTTGCATTTCCTGATTTTATTCCAATCATGTTTGAGTTAACGGTATTGTTTGCAGCATTCGGAATGGTTGGAACTTATTTCTTTGCTAATCACCTGGCTCCGGGTCGTGCTCCGAGAGTAATGGACTTAAGGGCAACCAATGATAGATTTGTGATTGCGATTGATGCAAAAACAAATCCTTCGCATGATCAAATAGATAACATTTTAAAAGAAGCTGGTGCTGTTGAAGTTAAGCACAACGAAAGGAAATATGTTAGTTATGAATAAGCGCCTTGTAATTTTTACCGCTTTTTTAAGTGTAGCCGCTGTTACGGTTATTTCTTCCTGTTCAAATAAAAGAAGCACGGGATATGAATTTGCTCCTAATATGTATGAGCCAATTGCTTATAATCCCGATCAGCCAAATAAGAATTTTAAAGACGGTAAAACTGCTCAGGATCCACCTGTAGGGACCATGCCTGTCGGTTTTGATAAATATGATATTTATCCTAATACGAATGAAGGCTATCTTGCAGCAAGTGCAGGTATGACCAATCCACTACCTGTTAATGTGGCCACTCTTGAACAGGGGAAAACACTGTTTTTAAATATGTGTTCTCATTGTCATGGTAATGAAGGTAAGGGTGATGGCTCAATTGTTAAACTTGGAAAATTTCCAGGTCCTCCTTCTTACTCAACCGGAAACTCTTCCAGAGGCGGAAGTATGAAGGATCTTACTGATGGTAAAATCTATCATACAATTACTCATGGTGTTAACCTGATGGGTCCACACAAATCTCAATTATCCCCGGAGCAACGGTGGAAAGTTGTTATGTACGTACACGAATTACAAAAATTACAATAGTCAATTGCTAAAACCAGATGGGAAATCATAATCATACTCATAATTTCACGGAACAATTTACATTTTCTGGAAAATTAAAAACCTGGACCTTAACAGCAATAGTGGTTGGAATTCTTGCCATAGCTTTCGGTTTAATGACAGGTCAACAGGAACGTACTTTCGCTAATCTGCTTTTAATGGCATATTATTTTACCTGCGTTTGTGCAACTGGTTTATTCTTTCTCGCATTGCAGTATGTAGCGCAAGCAGGTTGGGCAACAGGTTTGCTAAGGATACCTCAGGCGATGTCAAAAGTGCTTCCTATAGCATCTCTAGTTTTGTTTGCAGTAATTGCTACAGGTTTATTAACTCATAATTTATATCATCACTGGAATGGTGAAGGATTGACTGATCCCAATAGTCCGAATTATGATAAACTAATTGCCGGAAAATCAAGTTTCCTGAATGTGCCTTTCTTTTTAACCAGACTGGTAGTATTTCTTGGAGCTTACAGCTTTTTTGCCTGGTTATTTGCAAAATATACGAAAGCACAAGAATTAGAAGGCGGACTTGTTTATCATGACAAGAACTTTAAATATTCAGCTATATTCCTGATTGTATTTGGATTTACTACCCCGATATGGGCCTTTGATACCATCATGTCGCTTGAAGCCCATTGGTTCTCAACTATGTTCGGTTGGTATAACTTCGCGGCAATGTGGGTTAGCGGACTTTGTGTCATTACCCTTTTGGTTATCTTCATGAAGAAGGCAGGTTATTTAACCTGGATAAATGAGAATCATTTACATGATCTTGGTAAATTTATATTTGCATTCTCCATTTTCTGGACATATGTTTGGTTTTCTCAGTTCGTTTTAATCTATTATGCAAATATGCCTGAGGAAACAGTATATTTTTATAAGCGCTGGGAGCCTGAATATCTTCCATGGTTCTGGCTCAATATTATAATAAATTTTGTTTCACCATTACTTATCCTGATGTCGAGAAATTCAAAGCGTCAAATGAATACATTAATGTTTGTCTGTATTCTGCTTTTATGTGGCCATTGGTTAGATTATTATATGATGATCATGCCAGGAACTGTGGATTCTCATAGAGGATTCGGAATCATTGAGATAGGAATCGCAATTGGTTTTGTTGGGCTATTTACATTCCTTACTTTGAATCAGTTAACAAAACGGTCATTGGTAACAACAAATCATCCTTTCCTGCAGGAAAGTATCAATCACCAGATTTAAACACATTTCTTAATAGCTAAGAGAAAATTTACGAATAAAATGAGGTTAAGAGAAATTTTTAAGATCAGGACTGTAGTAGCATTACTAATTACATGCGCACTATCTGTGACTTACAGTTCAAGCAAAGCACGGGTTCAGGATTCCACTATTAGTTCAACATCTGCAGTTATTGATACGGCTTTAAAAGCAGCATCTGCAGATCTGTCACCATCATCTGCTCCTTTAATCAGCACAGAAGTTGATACCGTGGCCAGGTATGCGAACATGCAGCCTCTCGCTGAAACTAAAGATTATTCTGAATCATATAAGTCAGCCTCCTACTATGCACTCATGTTCTTACTGTTGTGTGTATTTATTGCAGTTATTGGTAAAATTTTAAAGGTCTATGAGTTGAGTCGCGAAATGCAAGGCATTAAGCCAAGCTTTAATGGACGAAGGATTCAGGGTGTTTTGTTTGGAATTTTTCTGATTTTGGGTATTTGCGGTGTTTATTGGTCTTATACGGTTCAGGGGTCAATGAGTATGTTTGAATCGGCTTCTATCCATGGTTTGGATATTGACTTGATGTTTAATACAACCCTGATTATTACGACGATTGTATTTATTTTAACTCATATTGCTTTATTCGGATTCTCATTTAAATATCGGGGATCTGAAAATAGAAAAGCTTATTTCTACCCTCACAACAACGCACTTGAAAGAATCTGGACCATTGTTCCGGCCATAGTGTTAACTGTAATGGTATTATTGGGATTCTTTACTTGGAGAGGCATTACCAATGTTTCTGAGGAAGATCAGAAGAAGGCAATTAATATTGAAGTTACCGGTGAACAGTTTAAATGGACGCTTCGATATGCAGGTTCAGATAATCAGATTGGTTACCGTAATTACAAGTTAACTACTGCTACCAACGGACTTGGGATAGATTTTAAAGATCAGAAAAGTTGGGATGACAAGCTTGTTGGTGAGATTGTGATCCCTGTAAACAAACCAATACGAATTAACATAAACTCAAAGGACGTTTTACATAGTTTCTATTTACCAGATTTCAGGGTTCAGATGAATGCAGTTCCTGGGATGCCAACTACCTTTCAATTTACTCCTCGTCTTACCACAGCTCAAATTAG
>CAMCTU010000060.1 GCA_945878525.1 Sphingobacterium thalpophilum | reverse complement strand
ACTGTTGGTGAGATGAGGAAGGTAAGGATCTTGGATAAATAGAAAAACATGTCTTTGATTCAGTTATTTAATTAAATATTGTCAACTTATCAAACAATTTAAGAAAAAGAAACGATAAGCATTATCTTCAATAGTTTAGATTGAGTAGTCTAATTTTATTCTATACTCACTGTCAGACCTTCTTGCTGTAGTATTTTACGGTAAACTTCTACTTCAGTAAGCGAACCTTCGAGGATGGTGCATTTCCCGTCATTATGAACAGTCCATGCAATTCTTTCAGCCTGCTTTTCACTGTAGTCAAGGTATTTCATCAGACAATGAATGACGTGTTCAAAAGTATTGGTATCATCATTCCATAAGATCAGACGATGGCTAACTTTTAACGCTGCCAAAACTTCTTCAAGCGTTAGTGTTTCTTCCTCTAACTGTGTTCCCATTTTACAAAAATACAGAATGGATATCGATTGCAGTATGATTATTTTAACTGGGAATGTTATTGAATCACTGCAGAGGCTTCTATTTCAATCAGCATATCCGGGTCAATAAGGCTGCTAACCTCAACCAGGGTGGTGGCCGGTTTTATAGTGCCAAAAAATTCAGCATGTGCTTTTGCTGCTTCCTCCCATTTACTAATATCGGTTACATACATGCGGGTACGAACTACATCAGTTAATTCAGCCCCAGCATCCTGCAAGGCCTTTTCTATTTTAAGAATAACAAATTTCGTCTGCGAATAGAGGTCATCCGTTCCAATCAGAGAATCTCTATCAACCGAGGTCGTTCCTGAAACTTCAATGATGTTTCCAATCCGTACGGCTCTACAGTAGCCCACTTTGTCTTCCCAGAGAGTTCCCGATGATATATTTATACGTTTTTGCATATAATCCCAATTGAGACTAACTTCCTTTCGCTGCTCGGGTCATCATTTCAAGCATATCCCACATCTCTGGTGTGATAGCTTCAAGACCGTTAAACTGCCCTGCTCCCTGCAGCCATTCTCCTCCATCAATAGTAATTACTTCTCCATTAATGTATCCTGAAAAATCTGACATCAAGAATGCAGCCAGATTTGCAAGTTCCTGATGATCTCCAACCCGTTTTAGCGGCACCCTGTTTTTAAAGTCAAATTTCTTTGCCATATCGCCGGGCAATAGTCTATCCCAGGCACCTTTTGTAGGAAAAGGCCCCGGTGCAATTGCATTATTTCGAATGCCATATTTACCCCACTCAGCAGCCAGCGAACGGGTCATGGCCAACACTCCGCCTTTTGCACATGCAGACGGAACTACATAGCCGGAGCCTGTAAACGCATAGGTTGTGACAATATTTAATATTGTTCCTGCTTGTTTCTCTTTAATCCAGTGTTTTCCAATGGCCATTGTGCAATTTGCAGTTCCTTTTAAAACAATATCGATTATTGTGGAAAATGCATTTGAAGAAAGTCTTTCTGTGGGAGAAATAAAGTTTCCGGCAGCATTATTCAGTAAACCATCTACTCTTCCGAAGTTTTCAATTGTTTTTTTTAAAACCTCATCAACCTCTTCTGGTTTACGTACGTCACACTGGACTGCAAGTACTTTCGATTTTAGTTCTTTGCCATTAGCAGAGGCTTCTTCCTGCATTTCTCCTGCAGTTTTTTCAAGAACATCTATTTTACGACTTGTAATAACCACATTGGCACCGAGTTTAAGAAAATAGGTGCTCATTGCCCTGCCTAAACCTGTTCCCCCACCTGTAACAATTATTGTTTTTCCACTCAGGGCATCATCGCGTAACATTGGTTCATTATACATATCAGGAAGATTTTTGTTGTAGATTTTGAATGATTGTTTTTAATATAGAACGTGTAGAAGGTGACCACCACTGCTCCAGCATATGCCCAAGCATTTCGGTTTGATCAGCACTTACCTTTTTGAGTAGTTCTTTACGAATATTCATTTTGCTTAGTTGCCAGGTTTTACGTTCAAGCTGTATATAAGTCAGCATCTTACGTTCTGCAGCATGCAATATACTTTCCGGACTCACTACCTCATCTACCAGTCCGGCACTTAATGCCTCCTGAGTATTCATCAATTTTCCTTCCAGTAATGCACGATGGGCTTTGGCATTTCCAAGCCAGAATGCATATAGATGAAAAATACTTTCGGGAACAATGATTCCTACAGGTACCTCATTTAATCCGATGATGAATTTGCCTTCTGCCATTATCCGATAGTCAC
This sequence comes from Sphingobacterium thalpophilum, assembly GCA_945878525.1. Classification (GTDB taxonomy): domain Bacteria; phylum Bacteroidota; class Bacteroidia; order Sphingobacteriales; family Sphingobacteriaceae; genus Daejeonella; species Daejeonella thalpophilum_B. The sequence continues at coordinate 13,603 of CAMCTU010000060.1, read as the reverse complement.
AACATATAGCAAGAACACAGCCTCCTGCCGGGCTATGTCCGCTTATTGCAGCGACCATAGGTTTTTTAAATGAAACCATAGAGGTTACAAGGCTTAGAAATTCAATCCAAAATACTTTGATCTGATCTTCATCGTAATCATAAAGTTCGATTAGATCCAGACCTGCTGAAAAGAAACCATCTTTTCCGGTTAGGATAAGTCCGGCAATGGTATCATCATTCTCTATATTTCGTATCATTTGATGCAACTCAGATACCATTTCTGAATTTATAGCATTTGAACGACCGCGATCAAGTGATAGGACGGCGATTTTATCTTTGATATTTACTTTTATTGAATTCATCTTTTTATTTGACACTATATCTGAAAATCTTTCTACCTATAGATCCGTCGATATTTATTCCCTCAACAACTGCTTTATAATTACCTGTTCCATCAGAATTAAAGAACTCAACACTTGCTCTGCCAGTACTGTCACTGATTACATTGGGATTCCAATATATGGTAGTTCGAAGATCGGGTATCTTTGCATTGGTTGCAGGGTCATCATAATCAGGAGCATAAAACAACCTGCCTTTAAACAAGCCCTGAGGCTTATGACTCATTATTCCTGGTGAGTATGATCTGTAATTATTATCTACCTCGCCTCGTTTAGTTGTAATAATAATTACTCCGCCTGCACCCATTGAACCATATATTGCAGTGTTGCCTACACTTCTAAGTATTTCAATAGATGCCACATCCATGATATTTACTGAGGATAAAAATTCAGGCCCTAAAAAGATACCATCCACTACCACCTGCATCGGTATTGACATATTTCTCATAAGATAGGGTATACCATTTCTGATAATTAATCCTGCCACTCTTCCTTGTAAACACATGGCAATATCAAAGCAATTCATAAGCTGATCAGCTTTTATTACTGCATCAGCTCTTCCCTGACCGTTCAAATTGGCCGAATACTTAACATCTGCCTTCCGTTCAACTATTTTTACTTCATCTAAAAGAATATTTCTTCCAATAACTCCATATCTTCTCAGTTCATCAAATTGGTTTCGGCTATTCTTTAGGTAAGCAAGCATGGATTGATTAACATTTACCTCCAGCATAGCTTCATTTTTATTTTTGGTAACCAATTGTGGAGGAATTCGGTCGAGTAAAATTTCTACATTTTTGCGATCCTTTTCATTTCTTGCCTGAATAACGAATTTCGTACTATCATTAAAATAAAGGTTGTCAAATTTGAATTCACCATTTGAGTTTGTTAATGTATCCAACATAAATACATCCCCGGAAGTAGACATTAAGGTAACCTTTCCACCAACAACCGGCCGGCCAGAAACTGTAACCACCTTACCACTAATCTGCAGATTAGTTTCAGGTTCATATAGTAAAGTAGTATAAACATCGGATAAAATATTGTTCCACTCAAATCGTCGCCAGCCCTGAGTGAGTAGAAGGATGTCAAGTTGCCTTACCTTATCTTCATTAATCTCATCAAAATAATAGTTGGGCTGTTCAATAAAACCTTTCAAATCTGAACTTAGCAAAAGGTTTGATATAATTGTGGTTTCATCTGCTTCATTGAAGGGCACTTTTGATTCATCAAGAATTGCAACAGAAAAACTCCCTAGTGTGGGTTTACCTTCCGCATCTTTTGCATCCAATATCAATTTAACTTTTTCCCTTTTTTTATACTCAGGCTTCTCGGTACTCAAATCAATCTTTAAAAAGTCAGAATGATTGATAAATACAAGCCTTTCTGCTACGGGTTCATTTTCCGGAGAAAACAGGGTGAGCTGAAGAATGCCTGTCGGAAAACGTTTCTTAGGAATGCTTGCGCTGAAAGTCCGGGAAGACAGCTTGTTTTTAGAAATAAAATGAACTTTTCCGTTAGTTTGTGCAATTAAGGTAATTTCTGCATCCGGCTTGGTATTTTCGGTGGTTGAGATATTGATATTGATAAGATCGGTGTCCGAATTACTTACAGATAATACATACCCAGTTGCTTTTGCTTTAGGAAGCGGATAGGTCTTTTCTGACCCATCTTCAAAAGTAATATGGGCAGTATAGATATCATTAATATCAGGAATTAATCTAAAATGACCCATTCCCACATGCTCTGATTTAAATTCAGCCAATCTTAAATTGTTCTGATTGCTGATATACCCGCTAACATTGATTCCAAGGCCATCAGAACTCAGCGCTTTAAATCCTATTCTTGAACTAATACCATTGACCAAATCACCACCTTCTGGGAAGAATTGAACTTCAGATTCATTAGACGTTGATTTTACCGGAAAATTTTTAAAAACATTATTCTTTTCATCCAGCCTGATATTGGTACTGATTCTTCCGGACTTTAATATAAAAGGTTGATTGTTTAAAAAACTGACTTGAAGGTTGCCCATTGCATCAGTAATTCCTTTTCCCTTTAAAATACTTCTGGAATCCAGTTCAACATAATAACTTACCTCCCTGTTGGCAAAGGGCTGCCCAGCCATATCGCTATAATTTATTTTCGCGACTACTTTTTGCCCTCTGGGTTCTTTACTATAGGAATAATCAACCTGAGTTAAAACTGTATTAGATATTGAATTACCAATTGTTATGGTTTTATCAAAGAAGTATTCTTCCCCAAAATTTCGCATCCAGTTGGTATATGCCCTGATTCGGTAATTACCCTCTCTAAGCGAATCTGTTAAAGTGAAGTCTCCCCAAGTTAATCCAATACCCAAGGGAATTTTCAGAGACTTCTTAATTGAATCTTTGTCATTAATCAATTCAACATAAAGCATCTTACTCAATGTAGATAATTCATTTTTTTCTGCATTAACAACATAGGCTTTAAACCAGATATTATCACCTATTGCATAATATGGTTTGTCAAAATGTAAATGAACTTTTTCTTGTGGATATTGAAGTCTGTACTTTTCTACCTGTCTGAGAATTTTCTTCAATGGTTCATCATCAATGATGAATCCCAACATCAATGCTGAGAATAGCATCGTGAATATAATAATGAAATACTTTTTCATAAGTTTATAACAGAATAAAAAGTTTAATGCCAGTAAAGTATATGCCGGGTTCAACCCTGATAATTGGTTCGAGTAAAAATTAAGCCTCAGTTTTTAAAATTGAGGCTCAATTGTGTTTAATATACGATTTATTCTACTAATAATGTTCAGAAGGAATTCTTCCACATCATACTTTCAACGGGTTTTGTGGTCTTATTGTTGTATTTGGCATTATGTTTTGTACTGTATATCGTTTCTACATCTCCGTCAACTACAAAATAGATCAACTGTCCGATGGGCATACCTGCATATATTTTTACAGGTTGTGTGCACGAAATTTCGAGGGTCCAGGTATTGCAGAAACCCACATCCCCTTTCCCTGCAGTTGCATGGATATCAATACCTAGTCTTCCTGTACTTGATTTTCCTTCCAAAAACGGCACATGTCTGTGAGTCTCTGTATATTCAAGTGTAACACCCAGATATAGCGTATTGGGTTGAAGTACAAAACCATCCTTAGGGATCTCAAAATGGTCAATCTCATTATGAAGTTTAGCATCCAGAACCCTATTTCTGTATGTTGCCAGGTATTTACCCAGGTGAACATCATAAGAATTGGTGCCCAGGCACTCTTTTTGGAAGGGTTCAATAATTATATTTCCTCTTTCAATTTCTTCAAGAATTTGTTTATCAGAAAGTATCATAAATAAGCATAAGATTTAGCCTAAATTATGATTTATTTGAGATAATTTTGAAGGTATTTTATATTTAAGAATGGCTCTTGCATACCACCGGGAAATTGACCGTAATACATCTTTTGCAATCTGGAAGATCGAAGAAAGTGCTGATGAATTACTTTCACAACTTCAGTTGAAGGAGCATGAATTGTCTTATCTAGATACTCTAATTAACGGAAAGAGGAACATGCATTGGCTCAGTACCCGTGTATTGCTTCGCAGGATGATGGACACAGATAATTACATAGATTGCAAGGTAGATTCAAGTGGTAAACCATATCTAAGTAATTTTCCACATCATATTTCACTGAGTCATTCTTATGATTACGCTGCGGTAATGGTGAGTAAAAATAAGGCTGTAGGTATAGATATTGAATTCATTAAAGATAAAATTGAGCGAATTGCACATAAGTTTCTTGGCAAAGCGGAACTTAATTTTATTCAGGAAAATGATCGTATCGATCAGCTCTACGTTACCTGGTGTGCGAAAGAGGCAATCTATAAGCTTCATGGGAAAAAGAACATCAGTTTTTTAGAGCATATAAAACTTGAGCCTTTCGAATATCCGGGCAGCGGATCTTTTTTAGCCTTACTAAATACTGGTTCCCGTCAAAGGAAGTTCAGAGTACATTATGAGAAATTTAATGGGTATATGATTGGATTTGTGGCAGATGATCATGAAGAATAAGAAGGTTAAATTTCATGATTGGGGTTTGCTTGATTATCAGCAGGCATGGGAGAGGCAGGAGCAGGTTTTTGCGAATACTGTACAGGTAAAAACTCAAAACAGAAACAATAATACTGTTTTTGACGTCAATAACTATCTTATTTTCGTGGAGCACCCACATGTTTACACACTCGGAAAAAGTGGAAAACCCGAGAATTTACTCCTGGATAAGACAGGACTAGCAGATAAAAAAGCTACCTATTATAAAATAAACCGGGGCGGTGATATAACTTATCATGGTCCGGGGCAAATTGTAGCTTATCCAATACTTGATCTGGACAATTTCTTTACTGATATACACCTTTATCTGCGTACTCTTGAAGAAGCAGTAATACTTACTCTGGCTGATTATGGAATAAAAAGTGGCAGGTATGAAGGTTATACCGGAGTTTGGCTTGATGCGGATAATGAGCGGGCTAGAAAGATTTGCGCATTGGGTGTTAGGTGTAGCCGCTGGGTAACCATGCACGGACTTGCATTTAATGTAAACACAGATCTTTCTTATTTTAAGAATATTGTTCCCTGTGGAATTGACGATAAAGATGTTACTTCAATGGAGAGGGAATTAGGGTTTAAGTCCGATATTGAAGAGGTAAAGCAGATATTGAAGAGGCATATTGGAGAGCTTTTTGGGATGGAGATCTCTGAGAATTGAGCTCCGATAATTATTTGGTTAAAAATTCTAAGCAGTTAAAGCCTTTTCTATATACAGATAAATTCCTGATGACAGACAACACATAAAAGGCAATAGATAGGTTTTTAAAGCAAAAAAGCTCTGGATAAAATCCGGAGCTTTTTTGCTTTTGAATGGAGAACGATATTACATCATTCCACCCATACCGCCACCGCCCATTGGAGGCATATGTCCACCACCTTTTTCTTCTTCAGGATCATCAGCTAAAACAACCTCTGTAGTTAACAGCATGGCTGCGATTGAAGCTGCATTTTCTAAAGCAATACGACCAACCTTTGTTGGATCGATAACACCTGCACCGATCAGGTTTTCGTAAACATCCGTACGTGCATTGTATCCGAAATCAGCTTTACCTTCTTTCACTTTTTGAACCACGATAGAACCTTCAATACCTGCGTTTTGGCATATCTGACGTAATGGTTCTTCGATGGCACGTCTGATGATTGCAATACCAGTATTCTCATCCTCATTATCTCCTTTAAGATCTTTTAAGGATTCAACAGCACGGATGAAAGCAACACCACCACCTGCAACAATACCTTCTTCAACCGCTGCACGGGTCGCATGTAAAGCGTCGTCAACTCTGTCCTTTTTCTCTTTCATTTCAACTTCAGTAGCAGCACCAACATAAAGTACCGCCACACCACCTGAAAGTTTTGCTAAACGCTCTTGTAGTTTTTCTTTATCATAATCAGAAGTTGTTGTTTCAACCTGAGCTTTGATCTGATTAACACGTGCTTTGATGTCAGCAGATTTTCCTGCTCCATTAATTACGATTGTGTTATCTTTATCAACAACGACTTTTTCTGCCTGACCCAGGTAAGTAAGGTCAGCGTTCTCTAATTTATAACCTCTTTCTTCAGAAATAACTGTACCTCCTGTAAGGATCGCGATATCTTCAAGCATTGCTTTACGACGATCACCAAATCCAGGAGCTTTTACAGCTGCTACTTTCAATGAACCACGAATTTTATTAACTACAAGGGTAGCTAATGCTTCACCGTCAAGATCTTCAGCAATGATCAATAATGGTTTGCCTGTTTGAACTTGTTTTTCTAAAACCGGAAGCAATTCTTTCATTGAAGAAATCTTCTTGTCGTAGATAAGGATGTAAGGATTATCCAGTTCAACTTCCATTTTATCAGCATTGGTAACGAAGTATGGAGATAAGTATCCACGATCAAACTGCATACCTTCAACTGTTTTCATTTCAGTTTCAGTACCTTTTGCCTCTTCAACAGTGATAACACCATCTTTTCCAACTTTTGCCATTGCATCAGCGATCAAAGTACCAATCACTTCGTCATTGTTTGCAGAGATTGAGGCAACCTGCTTAATTTTTTTATTGTCTTCACCAACAGACTGTGATTGTTTTTTCAAATCAGCAACAACAGCTGATACTGCTTTGTCAATACCGCGCTTTAAATCCATTGGATTTGCACCGGCAGCAACGTTTTTAATTCCGGCAGTTACAATGGCCTGAGCCAATACTGTAGCAGTAGTGGTACCATCTCCAGCCTGATCAGCTGTTTTGGAGGCTACCTCTTTTACCATTTGTGCACCCATATTCTCAAGGGCGTCTCTTAATTCAATTTCTTTAGCGACTGTTACACCATCTTTAGTGATTGCAGGTGAACCGAATTTTTTGTCGATAATCACGTTACGTCCTTTTGGTCCAAGAGTTACTTTTACTGCATTGGCAAGGATATCCACGCCTCTTTTCAGAGCATCGCGTGCTTCAACATTGTATTTTACTTGTTTTGACATTGTTTAAAAATTTTAATTGTTGGACTTAATTCAAACTGATGATTGTATCAAGCCTTCAGTTTTTAATTGGATTTGGATTCGATACCTGAGGTCCGAAATCAGAAGTCTGACTTCCAACCTCTATTGTCCGACTTTGTTATAATGTTGCAAAAATATCGGACTCACGCATGATCAGATATTCTTTACCTTCATGAGAGATCTCTGTACCGGCATATTTACCGTATAATACAACATCACCCACTTTGTAGGCCATTGGGATTAAATTGCCGGTTTGTTCTGCATATTTACCAGGTCCAACCGCTACAACAGTGCCTTTTTGAGGTTTTTCTTTTGCGGTATCAGGAATGTAAAGCCCGGAGGCTGTTTTTTCTTCAGCCGGTGCAGCTTCTATAACTACCCGGTCTGCGCTAGGTTTTAGATTTAATGCCATATTGATATAATAAATTAAATTGATTGAGTGTTTGTATTGTTTTATTGACACGAATTATGCCAAATAGCCAAATCTTCCATTTGTTGTCAAATTTTCATTATTTCATTATTTCAGCTTCTTTTTTGTCAAAAAATCGGTGTCAAGCTGTCAGTAAATTGTCAGGTTGATACAAAAAAAAAGCCACCTTTGAGGTGGCTGTTATTTTAAAATACTTTATTATTTTTGAGTGCTATCAACTGGTAAAGACAGGCCAGATGGTGCAGCAACCGGAGCAGCAGGTTTGTTAATCTGGTTTTGAATATCATTCATTTCCTGGTTAACTACTCCTCCCCGCGGAACAACAACATTAACCATCAATGCTAAAACCATTAATGATACCGCTAAGATCCAAGTTCCTTTTTCCAAAAAATCACCTGTACGTTGTACTCCCATTATGTTGTTTGAACCGGCAAATCCGGATGATAGACCACCTCCTTTAGGATTTTGGATCAAAATAATCAGCACTAATAATACGCAAATTATAATTGCGAGGATGATAACTGTATATAACATAACTATAAATTTACTTTCTTTTCCAATTCAAGAATTCGGTCGGCAAAGTACGTGCTTTTTTCCGGAACTTTCAAACTTAATATTTTGTATGTGGAAATGGCTTTTAAATACAACATTTGATCAGCATAAATTTGAGCCAATGTTTCTGAAACCAAATCGTTTGGATCTTCAGCACTTTTCCTTGCTTTGTTCTCGGTATCTAATTTTTGTGAATTGGGGGGTCTAATCTGCGGTTCTTCCTTTATGAATTTCTCAAGTATAGAATCCTCTTTACGTTTAATCTGGAATGGAACTGTCCTTGGTGCATTCTCAGCTTGCTCCAATGGTGATTGCAAGTGGAATATATTCTCAATTATCTGACTGCTTAACTGATCGACAGAATTTAATTTGATATCTTGATTGGTGTCTAATTTGAGATCAGCATAAGGCTGATAGGCACTTGAATACTCCATTCTGGTCTTTTGCAACCACCATAAAAATGAATAGGGCATTTTATCGTCATCGTATGCGGATAATTCCTGATCTGTCTTAGAATCCTTATTTTCTAAATTTGAGGAATCTTTATTGGAGCTTTCCGATGTTTCTCCAAGATCTTGATTTATCTCTATTTGATTTGATTCCTCAAAGTCAGAAAGCTTTTCTAATTTTTCTTCTATCTTCAAATCATCTTCTGATTCTGTACTTTGAATTATTGTATGAAAAATATCACCCGTTAAGGTATGTTCTTCTACTTTATATTCGGGTGATTCAGTTCTATCGTGCCCTGTCTCTGCAATGGTTTCCTTTTCTTCGTTTTCATTGGGCTGCTCTGATAAATTTATTTCCTCTATTTCTATTTCGCTCTGTATGCTATCTACTGAAAGATCTTCTGATTTCTCATCCAAAGCTACTGTCTTAATTGCTAGCTGTTTTAACTCAGGTTCAGGTTTTGAATCAATTTCAGAAGCACTTACAATTTTTGCTGACCCAATATCATCTTTGTCTGGATCTTTATCTTTTTCAGCCTCGACAGCAATTTCGCCTTCATATTTGCTTTCAACGGTAGAGGAAATTAAATAACCATCAATTAGTTGATTATCGGGTTTTTCTGAAGTTACTACGGGCGTAATTGTATTTTCGGGCCAATTAAAACTTTCTTCAAAATGGTCTGTTGAGTTTTCAATTACATGTATTCCCTCATCATTTGGATCTTGCTCTCCCAATAATAGCGATTCATTATATTTTATTTTTTCATTCTCTTTAAGCTTCTCGGGCTCATTCAGAATCGTGTAAAGAATTTTTCTTTCAGGAATTAGAATTGCCGAAAAACTTAGTTGCTTGTTTAAATTTTCGGAATCTGATAGCGATAAGGAACGGCTGTAGAATAGATTTAAAACCTGGCAATATGGAAAATTCGCTAGGCCTGCTTCTAAAATATTTGAATCTCCTTCTGATATAGCTAAAGGATCTACAATACACTTTAGAAACAATTGTTTGAATTTTTCCTGCTGATTAACCTGTTTCAATTTATTGAGTTTTTCGAAAGCTAAATATTAATTACCAATTGGCAAAAGCCTTGTTAAAAATATCCTCGGTGAGCTGCCTGATGATCAGGGCTAATAATTTTTGTTCCTGAGATTGTATCGGCCCCTGATTCACACTAAATTCCTGAAATGCCTGAAATGATTGTTCAAAATTTAATTCTGGGTTTAGCACATTGGTATACTTTACATTAACGGTTACAGTAACTCTGTCCAAACCTGCTCTGTCATTCCCCTGGATAGCCACCGGTCTAACTGTGTAATCGGTGATTCGCCCTTCAAAGTTCGCATCTGCTTCAGTTCTGACAATACTTAATCTGGATTGGTTTCTTATTCTGTCTTTTAATCCTTCGGTAAACTGCTGACTGAGATAGGGTACCACCAATGCCGAGGTATTTTCAAAGAATTGTACTGATGTTGTTGTCATTTCAGCAGGAATTGAAGCACCTGAAAATGAATAGGTGCCGCAGGCCTGTGATATCAATACCAGAGGAAGAATAAGAATGATTTTAAATTTTGAAAGGATTTTTTGCATTTTTCGGGTAGGTCTTAAAGTTCTAATTCCTTTATTTTACGGTACAATGTACGTTCTGAAATCCCCAATTCATGGGCAGCTAATTTACGTTTGCCTTTATGTTTTTTGAGCGCTTTCTTGATCAGGTCTGATTCTTTGTCTATCAATGACAGAGACTCCTCAACCTCTTCTGCCTCATCCATCATATCATATGATTTATCATTATCGGGTTGATGAATAACCAGTTGATGAGGATCATTAGTTAGATTATTACTACCGGGTATTTCAATATCCCTGTAAAGTTGGTTAATTATTTTCTGGTTCGATTGAATATTAGCGGTATTTCCACCATTCTGGATAATTTCAGCAACTAATTTTTTCAATTCCATCATATCCTTCTTCATATCGAAAAGTACCTTATATAGGATATCACGCTCAGAAAAATCCTCTTTGTTCTGATTAGGAATCCTCATTGGCAGGGTACTTCCTGCCTCTGTTGGGATGTAATTCTCAAGGTGCTCTGCAGATAAATTCCTGTCTTTTTCAAGTACTGCAATTTGTTCAGCTATATTTTTAAGTTGACGAACATTTCCCGGCCAGCTGTAATTCATTAAAACCTGTTGTGCACTTATATCTAGTTGTACAGATGGACTTCTGTACTTGTCTGTAAAATCGGCAACAAACTTTCTGAAAAGCAAATTTATATCTTCCTTACGTTCTCTTAGTGCAGGAATTTTCAATGGCACAGTATTCAAACGATAGTAGAGATCCTCCCTGAATTTTCCGGCACTTACGGCATCGAAAACATCCTTATTTGTTGCAGCGATTACCCGCACATTAGTTTTTTGAACTTTTGAAGAGCCAACACGAAGATATTCACCTGTTTCTAATACCCGTAACAAACGTGCCTGTGTACCAATTGGCAGTTCAGCGACTTCATCCAGAAATATTGTGCCCCCGTCAACAACTTCAAAATATCCTTTGCGCGCATCATGGGCACCAGTAAATGATCCTTTTTCGTGGCCAAATAGTTCGGAATCAATCGTTCCTTCGGGTATTGCACCGCAGTTTACAGCTATAAATGGTCCGTGCTTTCGGGCACTCAATGCATGAATAATATGTGAAAAGACCTCTTTTCCACTACCGCTTTCACCTGTAATTAGTACCGAAATATCAGTTGGTGCTACCTGTCTGGCAATATCTATAGCACGGTTGAGGAAAGGTGAATTTCCTATGATTCCAAACCTATTTTTTATGTCCTGAATATCCATTACTCTAATTTGATGATTTGATGATTTGAAAATTTGATGATGCTATTTCATTCCAAAATCAATCTTTAATTTTTCCAATTAACATTACCCGGCTGAATTTTAATTTTTTTCTGGCATTTTCAAATCTCCAAATTTTCAAAACTTCACATCAGCCTTAATTCTTCCTATCAATGTTGCTGGGGTGCAACGCTCTATGTTCACATCAACGTAGTCGCCTGCTTTATTTGTATCATTTACCGGAAAAACTACCGTAATATTATGTTCGCTCTTGCCCGAAAAATCCTTATCTGATTTTTTTGAGTACCCGTCAATCAGCACCTTATGTGTTTTACCTATGTGCTGTTGTAATCGGTTCAAAGAACATTCCTGTTGTTTTTTTAGAATTTCATTAAACCTGCGGGTTTTTACTACTTCCGGAATATCGTCTTCAAAACGCTTTGCTGCGAGTGTGCCGGGGCGCTCTGAATAGGTGTACATGTAAGCAAAATCAAATTGTGCATGGTCCATGAGGGTCAGCGTATCCTGATGCTCTGTTTCGCTTTCAGAACAAAAGCCGATAATGATATCCGTTGATACTGCACAATCGGGAATTAGTTTTTTAATGGTGTCAATCCGCTCCATATACCATTCTCGTGTGTAAGTACGATTCATCAGTTCAAGCACACGAGAGTTCCCTGATTGTACAGGTAAATGAATATGATTACAGATATTTTCATACTTTTTCATGGTCAGTATCACTTCATCTGTAATGTCTTTTGGATGGGAAGTTGAAAATCGTACTCTTAAGAGCGGATCGATTTGAGCAACAAGTTCCAGAAGTCCTGCAAAGTTTAGGGCCTCACCCCGGCCTTCTCCAAAGGAGAGGGAGTTGGAATCATTCTCATCTTGTAATTCATTCTCCCCTCTCCCCCGAAGAGGGCTTGGGGGTGAGGCCGCTCCTCCCCATTTATAAGAATCTACATTCTGCCCAAGTAACGTTACTTCACGGTAGCCATTTTCAAATAATTCCCGGGCTTCCTGTATAATTGTTTGAGGATTTCTGCTTCTTTCTCTGCCGCGGGTGAATGGAACCACACAGAAAGAGCACATATTGTCGCATCCACGCATAATTGATACAAAGGCAGAGATTCCATTGCTATTCAATCTCACCGGACTGATATCTGCATATGTTTCTTCTCTGCTTAAAAGCACATTCACTGATCGTATTCCTTCATCTGATTTGTTGATCAGATTTGGCAAATCACGATAAGAATCAGGGCCAATAACAATATCGACAAGTTTTTCTTCTTCCAGAAATTTTGATTTTAAACGCTCAGCCATACATCCCAATACACCAATTGTCATTCCCGGGCGCTTGTTTTTTGCAGCACCAAATTCCCGTAGACGATTTCTTACCCTTTGCTCTGCATTATCACGGATTGAGCAGGTATTTATAAAAATAACATCTGCTTCTTTATATTGTGATGTTGTTTCAAAACCCATATCCTGCATGATTGATGCAACAATCTCGCTGTCAGAGAAATTCATAGCACAACCATAACTTTCTATATAAAGTTTTCGCCCTTTGTGTTGACCACTGCTCTCTAACAACAAAGCTTCACCTTGCCGCGATTCATCATGTAAGGTGGTCTCGGATGGATTCTTTAAATTTACTGGCCGCTCAAACATTCTTTATTTTGTTAACTGCAAAAGTAAGATTTTTTCTCCAAAATGACAATTTGGCAGAGGTTCTTTTTGGTTCGTAAATATTCTTTTTAAATTGTACCGACATATCAGATATTATGATTAACACTAAAGATTAAGGTTAACTTAGCCTTTAACTGAAATAGTTTATGGTTTTGAAAAGTAACAAATCATTATTTCGAAAGTGGGTTATTTTAGTGTTAATGATACCCCTGTTTCTAATTAGCATTGGGGCGGTGTATTTGAATTATTATTGGAAACCTATTTTAACACAAAGGATTAAAGCGTCGATCGACAAGGCTACAGATGGCTTATACCGCATAGAATTTCGAGATATTCGGGTGAATTTTATCACTGGAAGATTAAATGTTTCCGATATCAGATTCATACCAGATACCTTAGTCTATGAAAAGATGAAGTTGGATAGTATTGCGCCAAGGCACTTATATGAGGTTGAAATAGAAGAATTGGTCTTAAATAGAATTAAGCCCTGGAAAATTTATTTTTCAGGTAAACTTGAAATTAGTGCTATTGAAATTGACCGACCATCTTTAAAGATGATGTTTTTCAAAACAAATAATTTAAAAATATACTCTAAAGAAGATTTGAAAACAGCTTATCAGCATCTTGCTCCTTATTTGAATTCCGTCAAAATTGGAAGTATCATTTTTAAAAATGAAGATTTTAA
>CAMCTU010000059.1 GCA_945878525.1 Sphingobacterium thalpophilum | reverse complement strand
TTGTCAGCCTTTTTAAATATTTTGAGCAATTACATAACCAGCCGACCAGGCCCATTGAAAATTATAACCACCCAGCCATCCGGTTACATCAACGCATTCACCTCCAAAGTACAAACCAGGTACCTTTTTAGCCTCCAGGGTTTTTGAAGATAATTCATCAGTTGCTACCCCACCCCTCATCACTTCAGCTTTATCATAGCCTTTGTCACCAGCAGCTTTCACATCAAAATGATGAATGTATTGATCAATTTTCAGTATATCTTCTTTTGTTAAGGACGCCAGATTCTTTTCAACGGGTAAAAATTTTGAAAGTGCATCCGCAAATTTCCTGGTAAACAGATCAGTTAATAATCCTGAAAGTGTTCTACGTCCATTGGTTAATTTCTGAGACTGAATAAGTTCTGTAATAGTATCATTAGGCAGGAGATCAATCGAAATATGTTCTCCGGGCCGCCAATAAGATGAAATTTGAAGGATCGCTGGTCCGCTTAAGCCCCAATGTGTAAACAATATGTTTTCCTCAAAACTTATGCGTTCATTCGAAACTCTGCTAAATATCGTATTTCCAGAAAGCAAGGCGTACCATTCTGCATCTTTACCGGTAATAGTAAGCGGCACGAGTGCAGGAGCTGTTTCGATGATCTTTAGACCAAACTGCCGAGCAAGCTTTAATCCAAAATCGCTGGCGCCCATTTTTTGTATGGGAAGTCCGCCTGATGCAATTACTACCTTAGGAACCCTGATTTCTTTTAATTTCCCTGCACTGGAATAACTAATTTTAAAATCTCCCTCTTCTGTTTTTAAAATCTCTTTTACCTTAGCATTGCAAATAATTTGCTGATCAAGGTCAGCACAAAGCGACTCAAAAACCCGCACTATATCCTTTGCATTATTAGAAACAGGGAATAACTGTCCCAATGTTTTTTCTTGTCCAAAAATACCATTAGACTCAAAAAAAGCAATGGTATCCTCCACTGTAAACTGTGAAAATGCCGACTTACAGAAATGCATATTAGCTGAAATAAAGTTGGATTCAGCCGAGTACAGATTAGTATAATTACAACGACCTCCTCCTGAGATAAGGATTTTTGCGCCTATTTTCTCATTTTTCTCTAAAATCAGCGTTCTTTTTCCAAGGTATCCTGCCTGAATAGCACACATGAGTCCACAGGCACCCCCACCAATAATAACAGCATCAAAATTATCGCTCTTTTTCATTCAGGTGGTAAATAAAAAACCTTATCCTCAGGAAAACTTATTTTTTAAAGCAGCGAGCTTAATGGCTATATCGGTTTCAGGAGCTGCCTCCTTTTCCCTGGGCTTTTGAACATCATTTACAGTTGACTGCTTTGGAGCAAGGTTATGATTTTGTTTTGGCCTTGGTTCTGGCTTATTCTCTGATTTCATTGAAAGTGCAATACGCTTTCTGTTCACATCCACTTCAGTTATTCTCACCATCACTTTCTGACTTACTTTTACGACTTCATTTGGATCTTTAATGAATTTATCGGCCATCTGACTCAGGTGAACCAATCCATCCTGGTGAACACCAATATCAACAAAAGCACCAAAAGCGGTGATATTAGTGATAATTCCGGGCAAAGTCATCCCAACATGAAGGTCGGTAATGGCATTGATACCATCAGAAAAACTAAAGGCTTCAAATTTTTCCCTTGGATCAAGTCCAGGTTTTGCCAGTTCCTTTAAAATATCATTCAGGGTTGGTAATCCAACGGTTTCACTCACATAATTCTGCAATTTGATCTTTTGACGAAGCTGTTCATCTTTCATCAATTCTTCAACCTTACAATTCAGATCTTTAGCCATTTGCTCAACAAGAGTATAGCGTTCAGGATGAACCGCACTACTATCGAGTGGATGTTCAGCATTCCTTATACGTAAAAATCCAGCTGCCTGCTCAAATGCCTTATCACCAAGCCTTGGAACTTGCCTCAGTTCAGATCTTCTTTTAAAAGCCCCATTCTTATTACGATATTCTACAATGTTTTTTGCCAGTTGCGGTCCGAGCCCCGAAATGTAAGCCAGAATTTGCTTTGAGGCAGTATTTAATTCCACACCGATTGAATTTACGCAACTAATCACAGTATCATCTAGTGAGCCTTGTAATTGATTCTGATCCACATCATGTTGATATTGTCCAACTCCTATTGATTTTGGGTCAATCTTAACGAGCTCTGCCAAGGGATCCATTAAACGGCGTCCGATAGAAACAGCTCCCCTTACAGTAATATCCTTATCAGGAAATTCCTCCCTGGCAACATCTGATGCTGAATAGATAGATGCCCCACTTTCATTAACCATAACAATAACAACATCCATTAATTGAAGTGATTTAACAAAAGTTTCTGTTTCTCTTCCTGCAGTACCATTTCCAATTGCAATTGCTTCAACAGAATACTTATCGACCAAAAATTTTATAGTTTTTGCGGATTCCTTAGCAGCTTCAACTCCATTATGGGGATAAATATTTGTGTTCTCAATTAACTGTCCCTGATTATCAAGGCAAACAAGCTTACAACCGGTTCTAAAACCGGGATCAATAGCCATAATCCGTTTTTGGCCAACCGGTGCTGCTAATAACAATTGACGGGCATTATCAGCAAAAACCCTGATTGCTTCAGTATCCGCCTGCTTTTTGGTTAATAAACGAATCTCTGTTTCCATGGAGGGTTTGATCAAACGTTTAAAGGCATCTGCAGCGGCCTGCTGAACCTGCATTGATGATGAATTAGATCCCTTTAAATAGAGGTCCTCAAGAATTCTGATTGCATCGTCTTCCGGAACTTCTATGTCAAGAGTCAGTATAATTTCCTTCTCAGCTCTTCTTAAGGCAAGTACACGATGAGAAGGAGCAGTTTTTACAGGTTCTGACCAATCGAAATAATCTTTATATTTCTGCCCTTCAGTATCCTTTCCTTTAATTAGTTTAGAATGAAAAGTGCCTGACTTAAGGAACAATTCCCTCATTTTGCTGCGAAGTTCAGGCTGCTCTGCCATAAATTCCGCCAGAATATCCCTTGCTCCACTAAGCGCATCATCAGTATTCAAAACACCCATTTCATCATTGATGTATTTTGCGGCTTCGGTCTCGAGGTCTGCGCTATTCTGGTTCATGATGAAATCCGCTAGTCCTTGTAATCCCTTTTCTCTGGCAACCGAAGCTTTGGTCTTTCTTTTTGGCTTGAACGGCAAGTAAATATCCTCCAAAACAGTCATGGTTTCGGCTTCCATGATTTGTTTTTCAAGTTCCGGACTCAATTTCTCGAGTTCAGTCATCGATTTTAAAATCGCTTCTCTACGCTTATCAAGCTCTTCCAGCTGTTGCATTCTGTCGCGAATAGCTGCAATCTGAACCTCGTCAAGGCTACCGGTTGCTTCCTTGCGGTATCTTGCAATAAAAGGCACTGTTCCTCCTTCATCAAGTAGTTCTATTGTTGTTTTAACCTGCTTTTCAGACACTGATATTTCATCAGCAATTTTTTTATATTTATTTAAAGTCATACAATCAAATGATATCTGCGAATTTGATACTATCTATTTTCATTTCAAAAAAAGCTTATCAACATTTAATGATAATTATTTGAGAATTCACAAAGCCTTTGAATAGTTAGATCAATTATTCTTAATTTTGATTCATGGAAGAAACATCACAGTTAAGCGAGTTCGGTAAGATATTTATCTTCCTCATCATGGGTGTTTTATTTGTACTTTTTACGTTTTACTTAGGAAAACTGGTTGCCCTTAAAAAGCCTAATCCCGAAAAATTGACATCCTATGAATGCGGTGAGGAACCTACAGGAAATTCCTGGATACAGTTCAATTCACGTTTCTATGTCATAGCCTTAGTATTTCTACTTTTTGATGTTGAGTTAGCCTTTATTTTTCCATGGTCTACCGTTTTTAGTCAGCAGGAACTAATCAATGCCGATCCAAACTGGGGATGGTTAAGTCTGATTGAAATGTTCATTTTTATAGGAATTTTATTGATTGGTTTAGTTTATGTTTGGAAAAAGGGCGACCTTAACTGGATAAGACCAGAGCAAAATCTTCCTGTTTCACCTTCAATGATACCCCTTTCTGCATATGATGGACTAAATATGGAAATGTATAAAACCAAGACATTTAGTGTTGACACTGTTCTTCCAGCTCCTGATAAAGTACTTTCTGAACCTCCTGTTTCATCAGCCAGACCAGGATTTACTCCAAAATTTAAAAAGCCCGCACCGTGAGTTTAGAAATGAAAAATGATACCAGTTCGGTAATGATTGTTAAGGTTGACGACTTACTTAACTGGGCAAGATTATCATCACTATGGCCAATGAGTTTTGGTATAGCTTGTTGCGCTATTGAAATGATGGGTTCCATGGCTTCAACATACGACCTGGATCGTTTTGGGGTATTCCCTCGTCCTTCGCCAAGGCAATCGGATGTAATTATTATTGCAGGCACGGTAACCTTTAAAATGGCTGAGCGCATCAAACGTCTGTATGAGCAAATGCCGGAGCCAAAATATGTGATTTCTATGGGTTCATGTTCCAATTGCGGCGGCCCCTACTGGCAACATGGATATCATGTGGTTAAGGGTGTTGACAGAATTATACCTGTGGATGTTTATGTTCAAGGATGCCCCCCACGACCGGAAGCACTTATTGGTGCAATACTTGAGCTACAAAAGAAGATTGAGCAGGAGAGCCTTTTAAATAGCTAAACTCGACTATTTTATTCTAAATAGTCTTTAAATGAAATTTCAATTTCATTTTCGGTTATGAAAACTATGGAAAATTGTAAAATTTCGGAGATTTCACCTAAACTTGCAGTAATATGAAAGCATTTTACGGAGACCTAAAGCTTGGAATACTCGGTGGCGGCCAACTCGGACGTATGTTGATTCAGGAATCAATCAATTACAATATTACCACCTATGTAATGGATCCTGATAAAGAAGCCCCATGCAAGGATTTATGCAGAAAATTTGTAAATGGTTCATTAACTGATTTTGAGTCAGTTTATAATTTTGGGAAACAAGTTGATATATTAACTATTGAGATCGAAAAAGTAAATGTTGATGCACTTGAAAAGCTGGAGAAAGAAGGTTTAACTGTTTATCCTCAATCAAGAGTAATCAGACTTATTCAGGATAAAGGAATCCAAAAACTGTTCTTTAAAGAAAATGACATTCCAACTGCTCAATTTCAGGTCTTTGGCGATAAAGACGAGCTGATTTCGGCTAATTTAAAATTTCCTTATGTACAGAAGCTTCGGAGGGATGGTTATGATGGCCGGGGGGTGAAATTGATCCATTCAGCTTCAGACCTTGATCAAGCATTCGAAGAACCTAGTTTAATAGAAGAACTGATAAATTTTGAAAAGGAACTATCTGTGATTGTTTCAAGAAATGAAGATGGTGCTGTAAAAACCTTCCCTTGTGTTGAAATGGAGTTCAATCCAGAAGCGAATTTAGTTGAATTTCTTATTTCTCCTTCCAATTTAGATTTTGAAATACTTCAAAAAGCCGATCAGCTGGCAATAAAAATCGCCGATGATTTAAAAATTGTAGGGATTCTGGCAGTTGAAATGTTTCTTACAAAGGATGGAAATATCCTTGTGAATGAAATTGCGCCCCGACCTCATAACAGTGGTCATCAAAGCATTGAGGGAAATTTCACCTCTCAATACGAGCAATTGATAAGAGCAATCTTTAACCTGCCTCCGGGAGATACAAAGGCGATAAGTAATTCAGTAATGATTAACTTGCTTGGAGAAAAGGGTTATGAGGGAGCCGCAGAATATGAAGGTTTAAAAGAAGTACTTGAGATTGAAGGAGTCTTTATTCATTTATATGGAAAGAAATTTACGAAACCATTCCGTAAAATGGGACATATAACCATTATGGATGATGACAGACAAAAAGCAATTGAAAAGGCAAGATTTGTTCAGAAAAAAATTAAAGTAAAAGTTTAGATAAAATAACTTAAGTCCATAAATACACTTTAATATAATCAAATTAACCTATGGAAACTGAATTGATAAAGGTAGGTATTATCATGGGCAGTAAGTCTGATCTGGGTGTTATGCAGGATGCAGCAGATGTATTGAAAGAGCTTGGAGTTCAATTTGAAATTACTGTAGTTTCTGCTCATCGTACTCCAGAACGGATGTTTAATTATGCAAAAAATGCATCTGGAAGAGGCTTAAAAGTAATTATTGCGGGTGCAGGAGGCGCTGCGCATTTACCTGGGATGGTTGCTTCCATTACACAGCTACCTGTAATTGGAGTTCCTGTCAAATCGAGTAATTCTATTGATGGCTGGGATTCAATCTTGTCAATACTACAGATGCCAAATGGGATTCCTGTTGCAACAGTAGCTTTAAATGCTGCTAAAAATGCAGGAATACTTGCTGCTCAAATCCTTGGCACATCAGATTCCCTGCTATCTCAAAGGCTTCTTGATTACAAACAAGAACTTAAGCGGAAGGTTGAGGAGAGTGCGAGGGAAATGGAGGAGAATTGACGGTTGACAATTGAGACCCGGTAAAATTCGGCTTGATAAATGGGATCCGATAGCTTTCGGGTTGGAAATAGGTGCCGTCATTTCGAATACTCGAGTACTAATTTTCCAGTTCAAATAAATCAGATGTATGGAGATATCTGTTGAATTTGTTCTCCCTCTTTTAGGCGGCATCAAATAATAAGTGTCAACTGCTAACAGAAATACCTAATTCCATTGTGGATTTTCAGGAAAATTAGCAATATGAGCATACCTTGGTCCCAGCCCTATTACTACTTCTTTCCACAAGTTCTCTTCATCCTCAACAAAAATTACCTCATGATTGTATTTATCGGTTACCAGCCAAGAATTTTGATCAATCTCAGCATTTAACTGACCAGAACCCCATCCGGAATAACCTGCAAAAAATTTGATTTCTTTAGGATTCAGCTGATTGTTTTTAATAAGGATCTTTATGGTTTCGAAATTACCTCCCCAAAAAACTCCTTCTCTAATTCTGACTCCACTATTTAGCTTATCATAACAATTGTGGACGAAATGCAGGGTATCTGCGGCTACTGGCCCTCCGATATAAACCGGAAAATCAGCACCTGTCAGATCAGGGATCAAATCCATGAGAAGTAGATTACTTCTTTGATTTAAAATAAAGCCAACAGCTCCTGCCTCTTCACACTCAGTAAGTAAAACAACTGACCTTTTAAAATTAGGGTCAGACATAAATGGCTCAGCAACAATCAGACTTCCATTTTTTGGTATAACCGGACTTAACATGAAAATTCAATTAACATTAAACACTATGCATAAATTTACAATATATATCTAATAATCATTTATTGATAGAATACAAACTGCATTTCTTAAGTTTGTGATGAAAGACCACTATCTTGTAATAAGCGGTTGAAAAAACATAATGGCAGTAAAAAAAGAAACAATTGAAAATCTTCGTCAGGAATATATTTCTGAAAAGTTATCCAAAAGAGATGTAGACAAAGATCCTATCAAACAATTTGGAAAATGGTTTGAAGAAGCGATGAATTCAGGTATTCATGAGCCTAATGCTATGACTCTTGCTACCACCAGTATTGACCGCAAGCCAAGTGCAAGAATTGTATTATTAAAAGGATTTGATGAAAGGGGATTTATGTTTTATACCAATTACCTTAGTGCAAAGGGAAAAGAAATGTCGAAAAACCCTGTGGTAGCAATTGTTTTTCATTGGGCTGAACTTGGTAGACAAGTAAGAATAGAGGGAACCGTTGAAAAACTCAGTAAGGAAGAATCCGATCGTTATTTTCAAAGCCGTCCGAAACCAAGCCAAATTGGTGCATTAATTTCACCACAAAGCCAGGAAATTGATAACCGTGAAAATCTTGAGAAGGATTGGAAGGAGGCAGAACTTAGATATGAGAATAAAACAATACCCAAACCCGCATTTTGGGGTGGTTATTTGATAAAACCCCAGGTTATTGAATTCTGGCAAGGACGGCGAAGCCGCTTGCATGACAGAATTATTTATAAAAAAGCTGATAAAACCAGTTGGAAAATTGTAAGGCTTGCTCCCTGATTTTTGCCCATGAATTTTGATGAAATAAAAAATCTTCTCATAGAAAAATTTGGTGAAGGCGTAGTCTTAGAAATTGAAAATACCGGCTTACAACCTGCTTTACAAATAAATCCTGAATTCATAATGCAGGTTTGTGAAGAATTAAGGGACAATAAAAATACCTGGTTTGATTTTCTATCCTGCCTAAGCGGAGTTGATCATGGACTTGAAAAAAACAAGTTTGAAGTTGTATACCACCTTTCCTCTATACCATACAAGCAACAACTCGTTCTTAAAACTTTAAGAACTCACAATAGAGATGGTAGCCAGTTACCTTCTTTTCATAGTGTTTCAAAAATCTGGCGAACAGCTGAATGGCATGAACGTGAAGCATACGATCTCTTAGGAATTTATTTCGAAGGCCATCCGGATTTAAGAAGAATACTACTTCCTGATGATTGGGAAGGCTACCCTCTTCGTAAAGACTATTGTGCAGCTGAAGAATATAAAGGAATAAAAATTAATTAGGCTGACTCTTAAAAACAACAGAAATACCTCATGCATCTTAATAAGACCAGATATGCTCAATTAACTGAAGGCCTTAAACCTGAGGAGATGATTATAAATATGGGTCCGCAGCATCCTTCAACTCATGGTGTATTAAGACTTGAATTAATCACTGATGGTGAGATTGTGAGGGAGGTAATTCCTCACATGGGCTATTTACACAGATGCTTTGAAAAACATTGTGAAAGTCTAACCTATCAGCAAATCATTCCATTTGTAGACCGAATGGATTACATGGCATCTATGAATAATGATCATGCCTTTGTAATGGGTGTTGAACGCATGATGGGAATCGACAAAGATATCCCCAAAAGAGTGGAATACATTAGGGTTTTGGTTTGTGAATTGAACCGCATTAGCTCTCATCTGATAGCCATTGGAACCTATGGTATTGATATTGGTGCTTTTACTCCCTTTCTCTGGTGTTTTCGTGATCGGGAGCATATTATGAATATGCTGGAATGGGCATCTGGTTCAAGAATGCTTTACAATTATATATGGGTCGGTGGTCTTTTTTATGATTTACCCGTAGGGTTCGAACAACGATGTTCTGAATTTATTAAATACTTCAAGCCAAAACTCTCAGAATTAAATCAATTACTTACAGACAATCACATATTTATTGGAAGAACTGCAGGAATTGGAGTTCTTCCACTTGATGTGGCAATTAATTATGGTTGTTCTGGACCAATGCTGAGAGGTTCAGGCTTGAAATGGGATTTGAGACGTGTTGATGAATATTCTGTGTATCCTGAACTTGAGTTTGAAATTCCTGTTGGCAAAGGTGAAATGGGAAAGACTGGTGATTGTTGGGATCGTTATAAAATACGTACAGAAGAGATTGCAGAATCGATTAGAATTATAGAACAATGTCTTGAAAGATTGCAAAAAGAGTTAAAAAGAAGTCCTGAATTTGATCCCAGATCCAAGCTTCCAAAAAAGATCATTCCAAAAGAGCAGGATTTCTATATTAGGGCAGAAAACCCAAAAGGTGAACTTGGCTATTATTTTATTTGCGATGGCAAGACTGAAATCCCTAAACGGGTAAAAGCCAGAGGTCCAAGTTTTAATAATTTGTCTGTACTTCCAGAAATATCAAGAGGCATATTAATTGCAGATCTGATTGCCATACTTGGATCAATTGATATTGTACTTGGGGAAGTAGACCGATAAAAAAAGGCTGAAAGAATTAGAATTCCATCAGCCTTTTAAAATATTAATAAAACCCTTAATAAACTTTGACCATGTATATATATGGCTCAAGTTTCTTGAATTGATCTTTGCTGCTTAGTCCTGCCAGAGAGTTTCTTTTATTTACTACCAGTTTTTCGTCAAGTGAATCCTGAGGGATTGCTTCAATTGACTTGAGTATATACGACGATTTTATTGCAAAAGCTGCTCCGTCTAATAAGGCTTGCTTTCCATTAATTATTCCAATTACATTGCCCCTGTTATCAAGTAATGGACCGCCGCTATTTCCAGGATTGACAGGTATTGAAACCTGATAGGCAACTGTATCACCTGCATAACCATTTTTTGCACTTACATATCCTTTACCCAAAACCTGTTCATCTCTTGGGAAGCCGATGGTAAATACATCCTCACCAACGTCTGAGGCAGATTTTTTAAATGTGTAGGGCAGTGTTGCCAGATTCTCAAAGCCAGGATCTGTTATTTGAAGAACTGCAAGATCATATGCAGGATCAATATATATCAACTTAACTTTAAATGTTTCACCATCAGAATTTTGAACATAAACTGAATCAGCACCTTTGATAACGTGAAAGTTGGTAACTACGTATCCGTTAGATGAAAGCGCAAATCCTGTTCCTCCAAATTCACCAGGATCAGAAGGACCTTTGGAAGGATTATCATTAATATTCTTAATCAAGGCATTTTGAGAACGCTTGATGCTATTGATTTCGCGTCGCATTAAGTTGAAATTATTCGAGATGGACTTTGAAAAATAACCAGTAGATAACAAAGTACCTGCAACAGCAATCAAAGCAATAGTTGCTGCAATCGCTGTGTTAACACGATATTTTTTCCAGAGACGTCTGTATTTTGGTGCTTCAGGTGCTACATCATTTTTTATGGTCTGAATATCCAGAGACTCGTGTATTGTATTCATTTCTGAAACAAGCTTAATTCTGCTACCATAATCAGATAAACTTGAGACCAAGTTATGATGCTCTACAACTTTGATATCAAATGAAGGATCATCCTTTCTCAATTGCTCAAAATTAGATAATTCTAATCCTGTCAACTCTCGCTTGAGGTAAGCATCAATTAAATTTGTTAATTCCAAATCACTTTTCATCTTTTTAAATTTAGGTTTGAAAAAATAATTTTTTCAAACGCTGCAAGCATTTATATTTATGAGTATTGGCATTATCCTCATTGGTATAACCAAATTTCTCACAGATCTCCTGCATAGACCTGTTATGAATGTAATAATCTTCAATAATAGTTTTACAAGGCTCACCTAACTGCAATAATGAAGATTTCATTATTGCAAACTGCTTGTCTTTTTCTTCATGCTTTTCCAAATCATCATCAACTGCAATAATTTCAGAAAAGTCTTGAACATTTCTTATCGTCTTGCTCTGCTCATTTAAGCGTTTTAACCATAGCCTGCGGCAAACAGAGTATAAAAAAGTTTTAAGCTTACTGTTCAGTTCGAAGTTTCCACCTTTAACTTTATTATATAGAACAATAATTGATTCCTGAAATAAATCCTTAGCATCATCTTCATTCCCGTTATTTTTGAGAACTAATTGAAGCACCATAGGGAAATAAGAAGTGTATAATCGGTTGAGTGTATCCTTTGAATCATTCAGTATCCCTAATACAATCTCACTATCTGCCGGATTTGAACTATTTTCCTCTCTTTTCACTATTAATACTTTTTATTGGGAATTGTAACCCAATAATAGGAAATAATTTTTTTATTTTTTTTCTGTTTTGAAGGGTTACCTTTTGTTAAATCAGGTATTAAGAGTAATTATTTATAAATAAATTAAAACAAAAAAAATGAAAAATTCTTTCAAATTCGGTTTTTTAGCTTTAGCTATCTCTTTGTCAGTTGCTGCTTGTAATTCAACTAAAACAGAAGAAGCTGCTACTGATTCAGTTCCTGCTGTTGACACTACTGTAGTTGCTGATTCAACTGCTGTTGCTGACACCACTGCTGCTGCTGACACTGCTGCTGCTCAGTAATTAACCTTAAAATTACAATTGGCCCTCCCAGATTTAATCTTGGAGGGTTTTTTTGTTTAAATAAGACTGCTTAGAATAGACAGGGAGTTTTACCCAAAATTCAACTATGATTTTCAAGCTTCTAAAACAACCATCAGTTTTCATCAAGATCAGAATGATCATCACCTCCCAAACTATAATAATTGTTTTCTTCATCCTATTCACCAATTAATTCATTAGCATCATCAAGTTCCGCTCCGGGTACATCAAGACCTTCATCTAGTCCGGATTCATTTATCATTTTCTTTTGACCTGTAACTTCAGACTCATCAAAAGTCAATGCTTTTCTTTTTAAAAAAATGTCTTCATCAGATGGATAAACAGGATAACCCGGAAGTTTGTCCCCTTTCTCATATGAAGCTGGGTTCTGTTTGTTTTGATTCTTACTCATCTGAAATTTATTAAAATGTAAAAACGAAATGGAGTGAAATGATGGGTTAAGCGGCCTTATTTTGATTCCGGTTGGTATTTCAGGTTAAACAGGATTTCCGTAATCAGCATTAGTATAATTATAATCATTTAATATTAGGCTGGGAGATTGAAATGTATCACTCAGTTTAAAACCAGGAAAGCTGAGCTTGAAGAGAACAATCATATAACTGATTCAAATACAAAAAGCGGGCCATGTTCACATGACCCGCCTCACAATCTTATAGAAATTTCTAAACTGATTCAGGCTTTTTCTTAAACCAACCTTTTATGCGTTTAGAATTTGAATCACCTATTAAAAGCATGCACGGTACAAGAATCAGGGTCAGGAAGGTTGCGAAACCTAATCCGAATATCATGGTCCAGGATAGCGGCCCCCAAAATGCAACGTTATCACCTCCAAAATAGAGATTTGCATCAAATTCTGTAAACAAAGTAACAAAATCCATGTTCAAACCTACTGCTAGAGGAATTAAACCTAACATAGTTGCTGTGGCAGTAAGCAATACAGGAGTCATCCGAGTTCTACCGGCTTCTATGATTGCATCTTTAACATCCATTCCCTGTTCAATCATTAATTCGGTAAACTCAACAAGTAGGATACCGTTACGTACCACAATACCTGCCAGAGCAATAATACCAACGCCCGACATCACAATAGACATTTCCATTCCGAAAATGGTTACACCTAATAAAACTCCGATTATACTGAAGAGAATCTCACTCAATATTATCAGTGGTTTAGTAATTGAATTGAACTGAGTTACCAATATAATCAAAATAAGACCCAGTGAAATCATTAGAGCAGTACCCAAAAACAACATAGTTTCCTGTTGCTCTTCCTGTTCGCCAGCCATTTTAACTTCAACTCCCGGCGGAGATTTAAACTCGTCTATCTCACTCTGGATATTTGCAACAACCTCATTTGGATTGTAATCGCCAAGAACATTCGATGATAAAATAATGATTCTTTTTTCTTGTTTACGTTTGATACCTCCATAGGTGTTGACATAATCGATAGATGCAAATGAAGAAAGTGGCACTTGTCTTATGATTCCTCCCAAGCCCATATCCCTGTATGTCACTTTCATATTCCTTAAAGCATCCAGATTGTTCCTTTGACTTTCATTTGCCCTTAGGTTTATTGGATAATCTTCGTTGGCATCCCTGAATTTAGAGACTTCCTTGCCAAATATGGCGGTTCGAAGATCCATACCTATTTGACCGCTGGAAATACCTTCACGGTTGGCACGTTCACGGTCTATGTCGAAAATAATTTCGGGTTTATTACTTTGAAAATCAGATTTCAGCTCTTCGATACCAGCAATCTGACGGCTATCAAGGTATTGTTGCAGATTTTCAGATACTTTTACCAAAGTATCCAGGTTATCACCTGTGATCTCAATGCTTATTGGCTTGGCAGTTGGTGGACCGGATTGCTCCTGAGCAACAGTGATCTCAGCGTCAGGAATTCCCTTTACTGCCTCTCTGATTCTATCAAGATAAACTGAAGTACTTTCACCGGTACGTTTACCAAAACTAACAAATGCCACAGTAACCTTTCCCATGTTTGAATACTGCCCCTGATCCTCACTTTGCGGATCAGTTACGCCAATAGTTACATTGGAAAGTATAGAAGATACATCCTTGTTATCTCTTCCAACCACCTTGGTAACTTTATCTTCTATCTTTTTAACAACTTCACTAGTGTAGGCCTGATCAGTACCAACTGGTAACTGAACGTAAACATAAACGAAGTTAGGATCAGCTGATGGAAAAAATACAATTTTGGGAGACACAACCGAGACCAGCAAAAGGGTAAAAATAAATAGCCCAACTGTACCATACATCATAGCTCTAGGCCATGATAAGGCCCATTTAAGTAATTTAACATACTTATTTTGTACTCGCGGCCATGTATTTTTCTGGAAATTCCGGATAGTATTATTCAGGTAGAAATGATTGAGAAGGTAAAGTAAGCCAACAAAAACAACCAGATTACCAATACCGAAGTTTATTAAATACCCAAGAATAGACGCCCCTAAGAAAATCAACAGATTTTTCCTGACGCTTTTATCAAACTTTGGCTTCTTCATAGAGTGATCTTCCGGCTCCATGAAATCTACAGCAAAAACAGGATTGATTATATAAGCTACCAGTAATGAGGCAAGAAGTGTTATGATCAATGTCATTGGTAAAAAGAACATGAATTCACCAATAACACCTGGCCAGAATAAAAGAGGGACAAATGGAGCAAGGGTTGTTAAAGTTCCTGAAAGTACGGGTAAAAACACTTCAGCAGCTGCAATTTTAGCTGCCTTTTTGATGGGAACTTTACCATTATCAAAAATCCGGTGAGTATTTTCTATCACCACAATTGCATCATCAACAACTATTCCAAGTCCCAAAAGGAAAGAAAATAATACCATCATGTTCATGGTAAAACTGAAACCCATTATACTTCCCAGAGCTGGCATTGCCATAAATGCAATGAACATAGACAAAGGCACTGACAATGCAACAAATAAGGCATTAGTTATGCCCATGAAAAACATCAAGATAACCGTTACCAGAATAAAACCAATTATTATGGTATTGATCAGGTCATGTAACGTAATCCGGGTTCTATTTGATTGATCACCTGTTACTGTGATGTTGAGATTTTTTGGCAAGGAGCTAACCTTCATTTCTTTGATCAAAGCATTGATTTTATCGGATGCATCAATCAGATTTTCACCACTCCTCTTTTTTATATTCAAGGTGATTACATTCTTTCCGTACAAACGGGCATAACTTTCCTGTTCCTTGAATGAATCTTTTACTTCTGCGATATCTCTGAGATAAACTGAAGAACCTGTCGGGGTTTTAATAATCAGGTTGGATAATTCCTGCGCACTAACAAATTCCTTTTTCACATTCAGAGTTCTGCGAACTCCATCCATTTTGATAGTTCCACCAGAAATAGTGAGGTTTTCATAGCCTACTGCACGTTCAATATCTCCGAAGGAGATCATAGATGCAGCCATCTTATTAAGATCTACGTTGATTTGTACTTCCTGCTCAAGCGCTCCGATTACATCAACTCCAGATATTTCTTTCAGACTTTCTATTTGATCCTGAACTTTCTCTGCATATTTTTTTAAGCTTTTCAGGTCATAATCACCTGAGATATTCAGATACATGATGGGCAAATCCGAAAGATTGATGTCCATTACGTTGGGCTCATTCGGAAGGTCAGAAGGAAGATCTTGTCTTGCCTTATCCACAGCATCCTTTACCCTTTGTTTTGCATCCTTAGTTTCAACATTTGTGTTAAACTCCGCAGTAATTACAGAAAAATCCTGATAAGAGTTGGAAGTAATTCTTTTTAAACCCGAAGTAGATTTTAATTGCTTTTCAATTTGTTTGGTAACCAGATTCTCCATATTAGCAGGAGATGTGCCTGGATAAACAGTCTGAATAAATATTTTGGGAATTACAACTTCAGGGAAATTTTCCTTTGGCAATCCTA
>CAMCTU010000058.1 GCA_945878525.1 Sphingobacterium thalpophilum | reverse complement strand
CCTGAAAGATATTTACCCTGCTTTAGCAATAAACGTTCGAACTCATCCCGAAGTCCGGTAAGTTCATTTGCCTTAACCAGATCTTCAACAAGGTGTGCAGGGATAAATATAACTCCGTAATCATTTGCAAATACAATATCACCTGGAAGCACTGTTACTTCGCCAACACGAATTGGCGCATTAATTGAAGTTGGCGTCAAATCTTTAATGTAGGAAGGATCATGCCCTTTCACCCAAGCATTAAAGCCTTCAGTATCCCTCAACTCCTGCATATCTCTTATGGAACCATTAAACACTACACCATTACCGGTTTTAGCATAAACAGAATTTCCAAGACTAGATCCGATCAAAGTTCCATCTTTCACTTTTCCAAAACCATCAGCTACATAAACATCTCCTTTGGTTAAAATATCTATCGGCCAAATATTAAATCCTCCGCGTTGTGAACGTCCTTCTTTCCGGCCCTGAGCTCTTATTAGTGTATCAAGGTCTGGTCTGGAGGGCATAAATTGTGCAGTGACAACACGACCAACCATAGTCTTCCCTGTTTTCAGGATAACCCAATTTTTCTCTAATTGGTTGCGATAGCCTTTGTTACCAAGATAACCCCATATCTGTTCGAGGGTATTATACTGAAGTCTTTCTAATAAAAGATCTGCTACCTTTGGGCGGCCATCTGCCGAACGCTCACCTTTCCATAGTGCAGTCATCTGTTGCACATATTCAGGTGTTGAACCAATTCGCTGAGCATTAGATATAAAACTGCTGCAGACAAGAAGAATTGAAAGGATTGTTATTTTTTTCATAATTTAGAATTTAGTTGTTTTTTAAAAGTTAAAATAAAATATTGATTTGATTAATAATCCAAAATGAACTCGAAACAATATTTAAAAACCACATACCTGCCTGCCGGTAGCAGGGAAACATAGCATTTTAGACACAGATAACCTTGAAGCTTCGCTTCAACCTATGTGATTTACAATCTATGTGCCCTTTAAAGCATAGTATAAGTCAATCTATGTGGTTAGATATTAATATTTAGATAGTTTAATATCGAACTCACGCTTATTTATACTCTTTTTTCTTTTGCCACGGCTTCAGCCAAACCCCTCATATACCCTATAGCAAAAAGATTTCCCAAAGTCATATATCCTGGTCTGGTATTCTCTTCACCAGCCATAGTAGGAACATGATCTGCACGGATCGGACCTTTAAACCCTATATCGTAATACGCCTTCATGGCAGCATACATATCAATCTGGCCTTCATCATGAAAGGTTTCAGTAAATTTGGTACTAGGTATCACACCACTCAAATCCTGAACATTTCTGAAATGAACAAAATGAATTTTACCTGCTTTTCCCCATCTTCTAACCAATTTAGGGATATCGGCACCCATCAGAGAAAAGTTTCCCTGGCAAAGAGTAACTCCATTAAAATCACTTGGCATAATTTTTAACATTCTGTCAAAATTTTCAACCGTATTCATAATTCTGGGAATTCCCTGAATACTGTTAACCTGAGGATCATCCGGGTGCAATGCCAGTTTCATTTCAATTTTTTCTGCCTCCGGAACAACCGCCTTCAGGAAGTATTCCAGGTTCTTCCACATACTTTCAGGAGAAACTTCTCCGTATTTTGTGAGTGGCCGGTTCTTTATCTCTTCATAATCAAAAGCGGTAACTAGTGCTCCACCCCGACTAGGGCGATCCATTTGTGTCCGGGCCCAGCTAATAACCGGCATCCAATTATAACAAATGACATCAACACCCGAGCGCTTGAGATTCTTCATAAAGGTTATGAAATTCGCTATTTCTTCGTCTCTGCCATCAAGGCCAAGTTTGGTTTTTTCACCCAGCGAAGGGGGGCCTTCTACTGTATTATACTTCAATCCAACCTTTTTCCAGGATTCCCTAACCTCCATGATCGCATTATAATCCCATGGATTTGCATTTGCAGACTGTGTTAGCCGCATATCAATTCCAGCAATCGCACCATAGGCACCCATTTGTTTAGCAAGTTCAATCAGATGCCTATTTGCTTCCATTCCTGAAAAATAAGCATTACTCATTTCCATACCTGCATCTTTTGCTAGTGAGTTTAATTCCGTGTTAGCCACATCGTTTTGTAGAAGCGGTTTTGAGATAGCGGTATTTAAACTTCCAACCGAAAGTGCCGCTGCAATTGAAGCACTTTTTTTAAGGAAATCTCTGCGATTATCAGTCATTATTAAATATTAATTGATTGATTTTGTCAATGCTAAATCCAACCGAAAGTCCAAATTTAAAATTTGAACTTTCGATAATGGTGTTCTTAGCTATAAGTTCTGTCATGTGAACGTTTATCATCCCATTCTGTAGTGGGAGCAAAATAGCTTTTATCAGTAGGTTTTAAGTGTTGCTTCAGTACTTCCTCATTTAATTCAATCCCTAATCCCGGAGCTTCGAGCGGAACATTGGCATATCCTTTTTCAATCATCTTTCTGCCATCTGTTGTCTTTACCAAATCTTCCCACCAAGGAAGGTCTACCGAATGATGTTCTAATGAAAGGAAATTCTGAGTAGCAGCAGCACAATGTACGTTAGCCATGAATGAAACCGGGGTACCCGCTTGATGCATTGCCATAGCAATCCCAAATTCTTCAGCATAATCACCTATTCTCTTAGTTTCAAGCAAACCTCCGGAAGAAGCGAGATCAGGGTGAATAATATCCACAGCCCTGGCATGAATTAAAGGTTTGAAATCTTTCAATAAATAGATATCTTCTCCCGTAAGAGTTGGAGTTTCAAGAGCATCCGTAATTATTTTCCATTGCTCGGTATATTGCCATGGAACCATATCTTCCAACCATGCCAGCCTATATTTTTCTAATGCCTTACCTAAGCGAATCCCATTATTTAAATCAAAATGACCATAATGATCGGTAGAAATAGGAATTTCATACCCCACAACGTTACGTATGTTTTCAACAATTTGAGTTAATTCTTCTAAACCCTTGTCGGTTATTTGAATCTGAGTGAAAGGATGCATGGTATTGTTATATGACATGAAATCACTCTGATTGCCGCCTAAATTATTCCAAAATTCAGAATTAACCAATGTACCTGGCTTACCTTTTAGTTTCCTTATGGATACATCCATCTTTAACCAAGTATACCCTTGTTCATTAATTCGATATTTTATCAAGCGTTCTTGTTCAGCAGGTGAACTAGATTCAGGAGTATCTGCATACAATCTTACCTTATCACGGTATCTACCACCTAATAACTGCCAAGCCGGAACATCGTATGCCTTTCCACAAAGATCCCATAAAGCCATTTCAACTGCGCAAACACCTCCTGCCTGACGGGCTGGCCCACCAAATTGTTTAATAACTTTAAAAATCATTTCCACATTACAAGGGTTCATTCCTAGAATACGGCTCTTTAACATCAGCGCATAACGAACGTCAGCAGCATCTCTTACTTCACCTAATCCGTGAATTCCTTGATTGGTATATATCTTGATGATAGCTGTTCCATTCATCACATCGGTAAGACAATAACGCATGTCTGTAATCTTCAAATCAGAAGGTTTCGAAGATCGTTTTACATTAGAAGTCGTCTCTGCCAAAGTATCGCTCAATGACAATCCCATCAGACCACCTAGTGTCATTCCACCTATAGCGGTCTTCTTTAAAAAATTACGTCGATTATCATTCGTGTTCGGGTTATTAATCTCTGCTTGTGCTACTGCAACTTCTGCCTTTTCATTTATTTTATTGCTTTCAGCGATTTGTTTAATTATACTTTTCATTCTTTATTGATTTAATATTTAGAAATTATTTCACTAAAATTTTTATTGATTTTCAACAATTGTAAAAACCAAATACCTGACATTCTGCTGAGAATAACCCTAATGTTCAGTTTAATCA
Organism: Sphingobacterium thalpophilum; assembly: GCA_945878525.1. GTDB lineage: Bacteria > Bacteroidota > Bacteroidia > Sphingobacteriales > Sphingobacteriaceae > Daejeonella > Daejeonella thalpophilum_B. The sequence continues at coordinate 12,814 of CAMCTU010000058.1, read as the reverse complement.
AAACATTATTTATTATGTTAATTAGCTCAGCTTTGCTTACCTTTTTTAATGTGGGATTTTTAAATAATGCATAAAACTTTTTCTTTCCAACACCATTCAACACCTTAAATGGGAAATAATCGCAATTACTAAAGAAATAAAACTCCTTTAATAACATATTTAATAGTGTAAATTAAGATAGAGTTTAAATAATTTGCTTTACCAATCTACCACCGAGCCATCCAATGCATTGTATGTTTCCGGATTTTTCCAATCATGGCCTATTTTATCAGCCATTAATGCTTCATCCAGTTCCACACCCAAGCCTGGACCTTTTGGTATTAGAACAGTCCCGTCCTTCTGTAATTTAAACGGATTTTTTAAATATCCTTCACCTAGGGTAACTTGTTCCTGTACTAAAAAGTTAGGTATACTGGCGGCTAATTGTAAGCCCACAGCTAAAGATATAGGCCCCATTGGATTATGAGGAGCAATTGGCACATAATAAGCTTCGGCCATACCCGCTATATTTCTGCCCTCAGTAATACCACCTGCATGACAAAGATCTGGTTGAATAATACTAGCTGCACCTTTTTCAAGTATTTCCCGGAAACCCCATTTGGTAAAAATCCGTTCTCCGGTTGCAATTGGAATATGTGTTCCCTTCGCAATTTCAACCATAACATCAACATTTTGACATTGGCAAGGCTCTTCAACAAACATAGGCTGATAAACTTCTAATTCTTTAATTAAAATTTTTGCCGTCTGCGGAGAAATGGCACCATGAAAGTCAATTCCTATGTCCATATCATCACCCCCTGCATCTCTCAGGGAAGCAAAATTATCAATGGCATATTTAATGAATCTTGGGTTTTCTACAATATTTGCATGAGTTAATTTTGCAACTCCAGTTTTAACAACAGTAAATCCTGCTGCCTTTTGTTGTTTCATTTGCTCTGCAGTACTTGCACGTCCATATACCCTGACACGATCACGGGTTGGTCCACCCAATAATTCATAAACCGGAACATTTAAAAGTTTCCCCTTAATATCCCACAAAGCCTGATCAATTCCGCTTAAAGCACTGGTAAGAATCGGACCTCCACGATAGAATGCATGCCTATAAATAGCTTGCCAATGATGAACTACATTTCTAGGATCTTTACCAATTAAATATGGTTCAATCTCTTTAATAGCCGTCTGAATTGTCAACGCACGACCCTCTAATAAAGGTTCGCCGAGTCCAAAAACTCCTGCATCTGTATGAATTTTTAGAAAAATCCAACGAGGTTTTACAAGAAACGTCTCGAGTTTGGTAATCTTTACTTCTCCATTACCTTTGATCTGCTCCTTTGTAGATGCAGCTAATTTATTACCCACACCCGTTGCATAGGATGAATCAGGTAAGGCCATAATACCCATCCCTGCAACTCCTAAAACAGACTGAATCGCAGTACGACGGGAAATTTCAAATTTCTTTGTGTTTGATTTCATCAGATAAATATTCTAAACTAATACTATTATTATTTGTGTAATCAGGTGATCTTGAAATTCAACATTTCAAGCTTTTACTCATTGCTTCAGCACTAATCGAAGCTATCCAGCAACTTAATTTAAGTTCAATTTCAAAATCAATAAAGATTAATAGAGAATTCCATTCCGGGAAAATGCTTAGCATAAATCCCATGAACAAGTTTCATAAAGCTTAAACAAGATTCTACAAAAGTGATTGGACAATTTGGCATAATAATTACCGGAAAGCGGGCAAACGCTTTCCGGTTTTGTATACTTAAAAATCGCTCTACAGAAGTTTGTTCTTCAGATCAATTCTTCAGAAAACAGACTATGGTCTTATAATTGTTCCGTCTGTTTTTCTAACCTGCCAATTTGATTTCGTTGAGATAGGATACTTAGCGGCTTCTTTTTCATCCACCTCTACACCTAAACCAGGTACTTCATTTACATACATATAACCATCTTTCATTGTTGGCGAACCAGGGAATATGGCCCTTGATTTATCAGAAATATTAGCCGCCTCCTGAATTCCGAAATTCCAAACAGCAAGGTCAATATGAGCATGTGCCGCGTGACCAACAGGAGAAACATCACCCGGACCATGCCAAGCAGTTCTAATATTAAACCACTCTCCTAATCTGGCAACTTTCATAGCCGGGGTAATACCACCTATCTGGGAAACATGGATTCTGATATAATCAAACCATTGATTAACCATAGGCATTTTAAATTCATTAATATTATTAAACAGCTCTCCCATGGCAATCGGCACAGAAGTAGTTTGACGAAGAAGTTTGAACCATTCCATATTCTCAGGAGAGAAAGGATCTTCAATAAAGAATGGACGATATTGCTCTAGCTGTTTAATCATGTTAATAGAATCCATAGGCTGAGTATTCTCATGAATATCATGTAATAATTCAATCTCGTCTCCACAAACCTTTCTGACGGTTTCAAACATCTTAGGAACTCCCTTAATGTAGGCATATTCATCAATGTGACGATCTCCTTCATATCCATAGCCAGCCACCTTGAAGTCAGGTTGTTTAGAAGTTGCTCCTACACCTCCGTAACCGCCTTGTTGAATCCGGATATATTTATAACCTTGAGCCATAAACTTTTGAACACTTTCAGCGACAGCTTCTGGGGTATTACCTCCAGCGTGACCATAGCATGGTATTGCAAATCTTGATTTACCACCCAATAGCTGATAAACAGGCATATTAGCTCGTTTACCTTTGATATCCCAAAGTGCCTCATCAAGTCCGCTTAACGCATTATTTAAAACCCCACTATTCCTCCAGTAAGAACTTACATAGCAAGAATTCCACATGTCTTCGATATTGTCAACATCCTTACCTGCACAGAAGTCATTAAGGTAGTCGTTAATTGCTGATACCACAGCAAATGCACGTTGCGTAAATGTTGCACAACCATATCCGTAAAGTCCCGGCTCAGTTGTCTCAACCTTTACAACGATCAAATTAGATCCCGCAGGGGCAGTAACAATGGCTTTGACACTTTTAATCTTTACCGGAGCTAATCCCTTTTGATAGCTGGGTGTTTCGTAAGTTGCTGCACGAGCCTCTGCTGTTCCAAATAAACCTAACAGTCCGGCTGAAGAACCAACTGCCAGCATCTTTAAGGCATCACGACGGCTTGATGACGCATTTTCTTCTAAATTTTTCATGTTTTATATTGTATTTAAAGTTTATTTATGATTAATCAAAGAAATTTTTGTCTTCTTCTGCCAGAAATTTCTTTGCTTCTTTTTCAATAAAATTAACACCTAATCCAGGTCTATCCCATACATCAATTAAACCGTCCTTCACAATTTGTTTAGGCAGGCCTTCTACTATATCATACCAAAATGGAGCTGCCTGTGTATATTCAAAGGCGATAAAATTTTCTGGCATCGTTGCACCAACCTGAACCTGTGCCGCTAGTCCAAGAAGTCCGTTAAATGTACCATGTGGAGCTATTTTTATTCCATAAAGGTCTGCATGCTGCGCAACCCACTTCAGCTCTGATATACCTCCCATATCTGCCGGGTCTGGTCCCAGGATATCAACAGCATGCCTGTCGATCAGTTCTCTGAAGTTTTGTCTTAAATAAATCTGCTCACCTGTAAATATTGGCAGTGATGTACTTTCTGTAAGTTGGCGATAGTCGTCTGCCGTCACGTAAGGTGTATAATCACCGGATAGCATATCTTCCGCCCAACAAATGTTGTAAGGCTCCAATAAATTTGCCAATTTAATAGCGTCAAACAACATAAAGCCAGGTCCGATATCAAGCCCTAAGTCTATATCATCACCGAGTGCAGTCCTCATTCCTTCCACATGGTCAACTATCATCTTATATCCCGTAATTTTCATCGGACCGCGATAATATGGGTTATCTTTCTTGCTCTCAGGAGATTTGCTTAAATTACTGTAGCTAAAGTCGGGATCATTTTTCATTGAAGGTCCGTGAAAACCTAAATTTTCCTTAATGATTTCCCAACCATATCCTGAAGACTTGACCTTTTCTGCCCAGTCACGATAATGCTGAGGTGTTTTACCCTCTACCGTGAACCGTATTCCTTTGCCATAACTGGCATAACAACGTACCTGGTCGCGAACTTTACCGCCAAGGAGTTTATATATCGGAAGGTTCGCAGCTTTACCTGCAATATCCCACAAAGCTGTTTCAATAATACTTACAGCACTACCCCATGGCTTAAAACTACCCATACGTCTGATTTTCATCATCACACGCTCCACATTGGTAGGATCCTCACCGATCAAATAGTCTTTGTAAAAAAGTACAAAAGGTTTAAGGTAAGGCTTGGCAGTTTCGGCTTGTCCATAACCGCTTATACCTTCATTGGTTACTATCCGAACCACAGCGCTGCCTCCAATGATTGCACACTTAAGGTCTATAATCTTTAGTGCAGCCTTTTCAGTAACCAATCCATTTGCAAAAAGAGGAATATTGTTAGCAGCAGCTTGTGCAGGATTGCTATCAAATAGTCCGAGAAGGCCGGAAGCTGTGCCCAAACCAAGCATTTTGAGTGTGTTTCTACGCTGATTTTCGAAATCGTTTTTTTCTTTAGTCATAAAACTTGATTAAAATAAGATTAATTAATTGAAGCTTTCCGCACGAATTGAATTTCTCAGTCAAAAAATTTCTTATCCTCTTCTGCCAAATATTTTTTTGCTTCTTTAACAATAAATTCTACCCCTAAACCCGGGCTATCCCACACATCAATGTGTCCATTTTTTACTATTGGATCTGGTAGTCCGGTTATAATATCATACCACCATTCAGGTGTAGCAACCGAATATTCAAACGCGATGAAGTTTTGAGGCATTACAGCCCCTACATGTACCTGCGCTGCATTACCGATCAGTCCGTTAAAAATTCCATGAGGCGCCATTTGAATTCCGTGTAAATCGGCATACTCTGCGATCCATTTTATTTCGGCCATACCACCTACATCGGCAACATCAGGTCCTACAACCCTTACAGCATTTTTCTCTATTAGTTCACGAAAATTCTGACGAAGGTAAATTTGTTCACCTGTATGAATGGGTACGGTTGTACTTCTTGTTAACTCAAGATAATCATCAGCCATCACATAAGGGCGGTAGTCTCCGGTTAGGAGATCTTCCATCCACATCAGATTATATGGTTCCAATGCTTTACAAAGTCTGATTGCATCAGACAACATAAACCCTGGACCGCAATCTAAAGCTAAGCCAATCTCATCACCCAAAACCTTTTTCATTGCCTCAACACATGAAACAATTCTTTTTAATCCTTGTTCTGTTAATGGACCACGATTGGCATGAGGTTGATTGTTAGGGCCAGCTGGATCACCGTAGAAAAAATTGGGTGCTTTTGAGCCCATTGAGCTATGAAAACCAATCGCCATTTTGATTATGGTTAGCTTTTCCTTTGAATCCTTCATACGGGAAACCGTATCCACATAATACTGCGCATCAATTCCGGTATCTTTAGCACTTAAAGGATTTGTTCTAGCTATTCCACCATTATAAATTCTGACACGATCACGCACCTTACCACCAAGTAGCTTGTAGACAGGTAATCCGGCAGCTTTTCCGGCCAGGTCCCAGAGCGCCATCTCGATCGCACTAACTGCAGCACCCCATGGCTTGAAGGCTCCCATGCGCCTGATTTTCATCATACAACGCTCTACATTGGTTGGGTCTTCACCTAATAAATATTCTTTATAAAAAAGTACAAATGGTTTTAAATACGTTTTACGGCTTTCCGCTTGTCCGTAGCCACTAATACCTTCATTGGTAACTATACGTACAACCGGACTTCCCCCAATAATCGCACACCTGACATCTGTAATAATTAATGGACCTTTAGCAGAGGATATTCCTTGTCCATAGGATGGAATATCCAAATTTGCTGCCTGTGCAGGATTGTTGCCAAACATGCCCAGAAGTCCGGCAGTAGAGCCTAAGCCCAACATTTTAATTGCGTTTCTACGCTGAGCGGTAAAGTTATTCGATGCTTTAGCCATAATTATTGCATTAAAAGAGATCAATCAATTGATTTAATTCAAAATATATCGGGAAATACTTAGTCAAAAAACTTACTATCCTCTTCGCTCAAGTATTTCTTAGCTTCTTTCACGATAAAATTTACACCTAAGCCCGGTTTATCCGTTACATCAATATGACCATTTTTGACAACTTGATCTTCCAATCCGTCTAGGATGTCATACCACCATTCTGGTGTAGCAAAAGAGTATTCAAAAGCGATGAAGTTCTGTGGCATCACGGCCCCTAAATGTACCTGAGCAGCATTACCAATGAGTCCATCATAAATTCCATGAGGTGCCATTTGAATACCATGTAAATCAGCAAACTCAGCAATCCATTTCATTTCAGCTATTCCACCTGCATCAGCAACATCAGGACCAATTACTCTAATCGCATTTCGCTCTATTAATTCGCGAAAGTTTTGTCGTAAATAAATTTGTTCGCCTGTATGAATGGGTACTGTTGTACTTCTGGTTAATTCGAGATAGTCATCAGCCATAACATATGGGCGGTAATCTCCTGTAAGAAGATCCTCCATCCACATCAGGTTATAAGGTTCTAATGATTTACAAAGCCTGATTGCATCCGATAGCATAAAGCCAGGTCCGCAATCAATTGCCAGTCCAATCTCATCACCAAGTACCTTTTTCATTGCCTCCACGCAGGCAATAATTCTTTTTAATCCTTGTTCTGTTAGTGGTCCGCGATTTCCATGAGGTGGATTTCCGGGACCAACAGGGTCACCATAGAAAAAATTCGGTGCCTTACCTCCCATTTGGCTATGAAAACCAATAGGCATTTTTATAATCGTAAAACCCTCTTTTAATTCTTTTACTTTTGATACCGCCTGTGCATAATCTTCGGGATTAATACCAGACGTTTCACGATATTGTGTAACTGCTGTAGTATAAACCCGAACCCGGTCACGAACCTTACCACCGAGTAATTTGTAAACCGGTAATGAAGCTGCTTTGCCTGCAATATCCCATAGGGCCATTTCAATAATACTGACAGCACTACCATAGGGTTTAAAACTTCCCATTCGTCTGATTTTCAGCATACAACGCTCAACATTTGTTGGGTCTTCGCCAATTAAATATTCTTTGTAAAAGAGTACGAATGGTTTTAAATACTTTTTAGAAGTTTCTGCCTGCCCATAACCGCTGATACCTTGATTTGTTGTTATACGTACTACCGGACTTCCTCCAATGATGGCACACTTGATGTCGGTAATCATTAGCGCACCTTTTAAAGGTGCTTTCATTAACAGATCGTTCTCTTTCTCAAATGATTCCGCAAAAAGATTATTACTCATCAGTCCAAGTCCTAATCCGCTTAAAGCAGATTTAAACAAAAAATCTCTTCGGCTTGCTTTGTTTTGTCCCATAAAATCTACTGATTTGTTTAATTATGTAAAGCGTGATAAAACAACTTCCGATTGAAAAATCGGAAGTTGTTGCTCTATAAAACTGAATTGATTAAACTTTTAATTAGAGTTTATCCCACCAAACACGAGTATCTAATTTATCTCCACCTTGCCTTGTAATAGCGGCATTGAGATTAGTTTTGTTGATTGCATACTCAGAATCTGGATATGTTAGCTTACGAACGAAAGGTGTAACATCTCTTCCCTGGTAAGGATTTGGAGTTAATGCTGGGAATCCGCTTCTACGGAAGTTTGCAAATGTTTCAGGTCCGTTTAGAAGTGTAGCTACCCAGTATTGTTCGTTTATCTCTTTTAACTCACTACCAACCCTTAAAGGATTAGCAGTAACAAAAGCCTCAATATCAGCATTAGCTATGGCTGATGCTGGTGAGAATACTGCCATTTCGGCCATATTTGCACGAATAGCATCTGCATAAAGAGCAGCTGCAGTTGGTCCTGTAGTTACCCAACCACGAACACGTGCTTCTGCTAATAATAATTTAGTTTGAGCATTAGTCACCAAGAACATTGGAGCATCAATTCTGCCCAGTCTAAACCTATCAAGCTGAGAGTAGTCATAAAAACTAGCTAATCCATCAAGTTTTGCTTTTGCCACAATTGTTCCATTATCGAAACCCATTGGCATACCTCTTTGAACTGAAGGAGTGAAATCAGCACGTGATGGGGCTTGCTGCGGACCACTTGCAGCACCCACGTAACGCACCGATATAGATCTCAATCTTGGATCACTTTTCGTGAATAAAAAGTCTGTAAATGGCTTTGCTAAAAAATAGTTATTTGCTTCCGAGCCATTTAATAAACCGTTAACAGCGTTTTGGTACAAAGAAGTATGACGTATTACCGCACTTCCGGTGTTTGACTGGATCACACCACCTGCAACAGCTTTTGCAACAGACTGCTGAGCTAGCGCAGGGTCAACTTTAGAGAGACGCATGCCCGCTCTAAGCATGAGCGAATATCCAAATGCCTTCCATTGAGCGATATCACCACCAAATAAAACATCGCTATTATTTCTTGGCTTGGCTGGATCTAAGGCAGCAGAGGCTTGTTCCAATTCCTTTAAAATATCTTTATAGATAGACTCTTGACTATCATAAGCTGGAACTGAAATGTTTTCTGAAAATCCCTTACCTGCTTTAAAATAGGGAACATCTCCATAAGTATCTGTTAAAACCATGAATGCATAAGCACGCATGATACGTGCAGATTGATAAAGATTTGACCGATCTGGAGCACCTGCCTTAGTAGTCGCTGTTTCATTGATTACCGATGCCAAAGATTTAATCACTGTTTGATAGTATCGAACCCAATTTCCCTGGTTACGAACTTTGTTGTCTTGGTTATAATTACCACCACCAAGTACACCACCAAACGGAGTGATTACTTGTTGAACAATCGCAAGTTCAAAAATCATTGTTTCTAATGGAACAGAAGACCCAATTATGGCATTGTTCATTAAAAAAGCTGGATCGAGTGCGATAGGTAAAGTTTTATTTGTATTGGTTTCCTCAAAGCCTTTATCACAACTTGGCAATATGCTTATTGCTGATAAAAACAGGATGGTATATAAAGTTATCTTTTTCATTTTATTGTTTTTAATATTTCAGTGAGAGATACTATTTCAATTTAAAATCTTACGTTAAGATTGAACCCGATACTACGGCTGGTAGGAAGACCAGTATTCTCCAAGCCCTCCTGATTATCCGATACACTGTTTGCCATTTCAGGATCAATGTTTGGTACCCATTTCTTTAAGATTGCCACATTGTTCGCTACTGCACTTAAACGTAAACCTTTAATGAAAAGTCGTGCAGGAAGCATTTTTGTGAAGTCGTAGCCCATGGTAATTTGTCTCAATTTCCAGAAACCTGCATCATAAGCAAACTCTTCACGTATACTACTTGTGTTAACTGTTTCATAAAAAGTTTGAAGTGGCGTAGCAACTGTGTTTGGTCCACCTTGCTGATTCACACCTACACCAGTAACAAGGTTAGTTTCACGACCAACCAATGTTGATCTATGTAACCCGTGACGGTATAAGTTGAAGTTAGTTTGTGATCCTAAATAATGACCAAGTTTGAAATCAATTAAACCAGAAAGTGATACACCCTTAAAGTTGAAAGAGTTAAAGATACCACCCACATATTTAGGGATAGTTGTTCCTATCAGTAAAGCTTGAGGAGCTCTAAGCGGGCGGCCATTATTTGTATCAAAAACTTGGCGACCTTGAGCATCACGAAGGTAAGCAGTTGCATACAAACCATTTAAACTCTGTCCAACAGTTTGTCTGATTGAATTGGAACCAGCAGCACCACCTGAAACAATTTCAGTTACACCCTCACCTAAGTCAAGTACTTCGGTAGCATTTTTAGCAAAATTGAAGTTAGTTTCCCATCTAAAATTTTTGGTTAAAATAGGTATACCGGATAACATTAATTCAATACCCGTATTCTTGCTTTGACCTACGTTAATTACCGAACTTGTAAAACCTGAAGCATCAGAAATTTGAGATGCCAAGATTTGATCATTAGTAATCTTATTATAATAAGTCATTTCAAATCCAACTCTGTTTTCAAAGAATTTAGTTTCAAGACCAAACTCAGCTTCTTCAACACGTGAAGGTTTTAAATTTGCATTAGGTACTGCACCGCTAGGAATAGATCCAACCGGTTGAGCAGCACCCGCCGGATTTGGGAACAAGTTATTGTTTACTCCATAAAACAAGCTATTTGCATAAGGACCTACGGCGTTATCACTTCCTACCTGAGAATAACCTGCTCTGATTTTACCGAAAGAAAACCATTTAGGCATATTTGCAAATGCCTCGCTAAAAATAAAACTTGCATTAGCAGAAGGATAAAGAATACTTCTGTTCTGTGTTGACAAGGTAGAGAACCAATCATTACGTGCAGTAAGATTCAAGTATAGATAGCTTTTGTATGAAAGTTCTGCTGCTGCATAAAGCGAGTTAATTTTCACTTCACTTAAATCATAAAAAGGATCTTTTACACGTCCATTTGCAACAGTATAAAGATCACGCACAACAAAATCCTGAACGGTTACCGAGTTACGATCAAATGAACTATAACGTTGGTTACCTCCAACTGTGGCATCAAAAGCAAATCCATTTTTAAAACTTTTGGAAGCTCCAAGAAGGAAATCAGAGTTTAATTCGCGACTACGAAGTACTTCTTGTGTATATCGTCCGTTAACAAAACCAGCAGGAGCAGCAGGATTTGAAGCTCTTCCGGTTGGATCATTAAAATCACGATCACGTGAGAAATAATCCTGACCAATTCGACCTTGCAAATAAAGCCAATCGGTAAAATTATACTTTGCAGTAATGTTTCCGAATACACGATCGCGTTTTATATTTTCAAAACGATTGTATGATGACATGTAAGGATTGGTTCTATTTCTGAATCGTGACCAAACAAACTCATCACCATTGGCATCAAAACGCTTTGAACTCAATAAATCAAATGGCATAGAGTTAGACAAAGTATAAATTACAACAGGTGTACTGTTATCCTGTCCCCCAACTACTACCGGATTTGTATTTTTCTCGCTCGAGTAGGCAATATTACCTGATACACTTAATTTCTCAGAAATTTTCTGATTAAATCCAAGATTGATTGTTCTGCGATTGAATTTACTATTTGGTTGGATACTACTGTTATCCATATTCGCAATAGAAAGATTAAAACCACCATTTGCACCTCCATTCGAAACTGAAACGGTATTAGTCAATGTGCTACCCACCTGATAGAACTTTTTAATACGATCTTTAACTGGCTCATATGGAGCAGTTACGCCATCATACAAAACTTGAGTCATGCCAGGCTGAAATTTTTCTCCAAAACTCCAAACACCAGATGTAGGATTTGGTGTTGTTGGTCGAACTCCAAATTCTCCCTGTCCGTACTCATATTGCAGGTCAGTAAAGTCAAGAGGAGTATCTGATGTATAATTGGAATTAAAATCAACACCCAGGCCTTTGTTGGAAGTACCGGATTTAGTTGTAATCATCACTACCCCATTTTGAGCGCGGGAGCCATATAGTGCGGCTGCAGCACCTCCTTTTAGAACAGTCATTGATTCAATATCATCCGGATTGATACTACTTAAACCATCACCACCATCAGTAGATACAACAGCGCCTTGTCCACCAAAATCTCCATTCACACCAAAACTTGTATTATTAATAGGAACACCGTTTACAACGATAAGCGGACTGTTTTGAGCTCCAAAAGAAGATTGACCTCTGATTCGGATTTTACTGGAACCAGCAGGTCCAGTACCCATAGGAGTAATATTCACTCCTGGCATTTTTCCAACCAAACCACTCATGAAATTGACTGTGCGGTTTTCACTAATTTGCTGCGCATTAACGGTTGCAGTAGCATAACCCAATCTCTTTGCTTCTTTCTTAATACCTAGTGCAGTAACTACTACCTCAGTTAAAGAAGTTAATTCTTCGGTCATTTTTACATCAAGGCTTGTACGATCGCCTACAGTTAATTCCTGAGAATTAAAACCAATAGAACTGAATACAAGAATTGCATTTGCATCAGGAACGGAAATTGAGTATTTACCATCAATATCTGTTGAAACACCTACCATTGAACCTTTAATCTTAATACTAACACCAGGCAGCGTTAACCCTCTACTGTCACTGACAGTTCCCTTGATAATAATATCTTTCGGTGGGTTTAATTCAGTATTAAGATTATACAGGCCTTTAATTACAATTGTATTTTGAAAAATCTTGTATGTTAAAGGTTGGTCTTTCAGGCATTTATTAAGTGCCTGCTCAACTGTTGCATTTTCTATATTAACATTAATTGAACCTGCTTTTGAAATATCCCTTTTATCAAATAGAAAATGATAATTAGTTTGCTTTTCTATTAGAGTAAGGACATTAGCAATAGAAATATTCTTCTCTCGAAGCGTTACCATTTGACTATATGTGTTAGCACTCACCGCAGAGAGCGTAGCAACCATAATAACTATAGTCAGTTTCATAGCCAATAAAATTTTTGGAAGTTTAAGTCCTCCAACGGGAATGACTTTGTAATTAAATTTCATAACTTTTTTTGGGTTTAGTTAAACATTATTCTTCAATTGGTAATTGGATAATTTAGGGAACAAATATTTACATGGTTATCAAGTAAACATTTTGGGATTTCAATTAAAATTATCGACCTAAAATTTCAAGTTTTGATATTTTAGGTTTAGAATTTCATTTCCTTTTTCCTGATTTTTTTTTTGTATTTTTTATGTCATAGTTAAAATTTAAGTGAATTAGTGA
>CAMCTU010000057.1 GCA_945878525.1 Sphingobacterium thalpophilum | reverse complement strand
GTAGATTAATCAACAATTGTCACCTTGATCATGTTAGTCTTTCCCTTCTTTTCGATTGGAATTGCAGCGGTATTGATAACTACCTGACCCGACTCAACCAGCTTCTCGGATTTCAAAATCTGATTTACATCTCGGATTGTTTTATCAGTACTATCAAATTTATCATAATAGAATCCACGAACCCCCCATAAAAGACTGAGTGTATTCAAAAGTTTACGATTACTTGTAAAAATAAAGGTTGCTGCTTTGGGGCGGTGACTTGAGATTTCAAATGCAGTATAACCCGATGAGGTCATTGAAATGATTCCAACTGCATGGGTCTTCTCAGCGAGATAAACTGCAGAACCACAAACTGCATCACCCAAATAGGTTGATGAATTTTCATTTAAAACTTTAGCGGTGCTGTAGGGATAATCATTATCCTCAACATTCCGTATAATCTTGTTCATCGTTTCTATAACAATCAGTGGATATTCACCAACCGATGTCTCACCACTTAGCATCACCGCATCGGCTCCATCTAACACTGAGTTCGCCACATCATTAACCTCGGCACGGGTAGGACGAGGCGAGGTGATCATACTTTCGAGCATTTGAGTAGCCACAATTACTGGTTTTGAAGCTGCGCGACACTTTCTGGCGATCATCTTCTGCAATAATGGGACCTGTTCCATTGGCATCTCTACACCAAGATCACCCCGTGCCACCATAACCCCATCTGTAACTTCAATAATTTCATCAATATTATCAACCGCTTCCGGCTTCTCAATCTTAGCAATTACCCTGGCAGTTTTATCGCTTCTGGCAATAATTCTTTTTAGTTCAATAATATCATCAGCTGAACGGACAAACGAAAGTCCGATCCATTCTACGTCATTATTGAGTGCAAACTCAAGGTTCACCAAATCTTCCTCAGTTAAACTAGGGATCGAAACTTTGGTATTCGGCAGATTGACGCCTTTACGGGAAGTAAGGATTCCGCCATAAACCACCTCACAATGTACAGAATCCTTATTGTTGGTACTTAAAACACGCATCTGAATCTTTCCATCATCCAACAAGATAATTTCTCCGGAGCGGACATCACTCGGAAAACTTTGATAAGTTATATAAATCTGTTTATCATCACCAATCAATTCCCTGGTAGTAATTTCAATCTTATGACCGCTGATCAGGTTAATTCCTCCATCTTTTACTAAACCAATCCGAATCTTCGGACCCTGTAAGTCGGCTAAGATTCCAACATTGGTTTTATATTTTTTATTTATGTCTCGAATAATGTCGATCACCTCTTGATGATCTTCAATCTTGCCATGAGAAAAATTCAACCTGCAAACATCTACACCAGCCTTGATCATGTTCAGTAATACTTCCTTCTTGGAAGAAGCAGGGCCTAATGTGGCTACAATTTTAGTTCTGTTGTGAACCGTCTTCATCTGTTCTTATTTAATTTAAAACTTATTTGGCAATAAAGTGTACTAAATACACCATCCCAAAGGGCTAAAATATGAGATTTTCTTTGGATTTCAATTTTTTGGGATCAACTTCTGCGGCAACGAGTACCTCAGGAATTTTATTCAGACCGTAAATTATTCTTTTTAGGTCATCTGAATGAATGTAATTTTGGATTAATAAAAAAAAATCTACCTTTTTCATTTCGGGCACCAGAAAACCTTCCGTACCTTTATTTGCAAGGATATACAATTTTGTTTCGGATTCCGGTAACAGATAAAAATATCTGCTGAAATAAAATGTATCTTCACCTGTATTGCATGGGAGCTCCAGATCGGCTATTTTGGAAAAATCTGTGCCGAGTTGTTTGTTAGTTTTAAAACAAAACATATAGTCTTTAAGTTGTGTAGTAATGGCTACCAGCACAAAATTAAGGTCAAGTTCAAATTTTAAAGTAGTTTTATTCAAGGGGTAATTTTAATATAATAAACAAATGTAACACGCTTTATCCTTTAAAATGTGGCTTCTTAAAAAAAGCTTAAAACAAAAAGGTTTGAAAATTGCGAGAATTTATTTTTCTTTGCACAAAATTATTAAACAATTAAATCAAAAAACCATGTCTGATATCGCTTCAAGAGTTAAAGCAATTATCGTTGAAAAATTAGGTGTAGATGAAAGTGAAGTTACACCAGAGGCATCTTTCACTAATGATCTTGGTGCCGATTCATTAGACACCGTGGAATTAATCATGGAGTTTGAGAAAGAGTTTAACGTGGCCATCCCTGATGACCAAGCTGAAACTATCGGTACTGTAGGTCAAGCTATCGCATATTTAGAAAAGAGCGTAAAGTAATTTTACGATATCCTTACTATAAATGGAGCTTAAAAGAGTTGTTGTTACAGGACTAGGTGCGCTTACTCCAATCGGTAATTCTATTCCCGAATTCTGGAATAGTTTGATCAATGGGGTAAGCGGCGCTGCTCCTATAACCCATTATGATCCTGAAAAATTCCGTACAAAATTCGCCTGTGAAGTTAAAAACTTCAATCCTGAAGATTTTCTGGAAAAAAAAGAAGCTCGTAAACTCGACCCATTTGTTCACTATGCAATTGCTGCTTCTGACGAAGCAATCAAAGATGCTGGATTAGACTTCCCTAACCTAGACACAAATCGTATTGGTGTAATCTGGGGTTCTGGAATTGGTGGTCTGAAAACATTTACAGATGAAGTTGTAAACTTCGCACAGGGAGACGGAACCCCGCGCTTCAATCCCTTTTTCATCCCGAAAATGATTTTGGATATTGCTCCTGGTCATATTTCTATCAGGCATGGATTGCGCGGCCCGAATTTTTCTACAGTTTCTGCCTGTGCATCTTCAACAAACGCCTTGATCGACGCTTTCAATTATATTCGCTTGAATATGGCTGATATAATTGTTTCTGGTGGTTCTGAAGCAATAATTAATGAAGCAGGTATGGGTGGTTTCAATGCAATGCATGCCCTATCTACCCGAAACGATGATCCTCAAACAGCATCCCGCCCTTTTGACAAAGATCGTGATGGATTTGTAGCCGGAGAAGGTGCAGGAAGTATTGTTCTGGAAGAACTTGAACATGCGAAAGCCAGAGGAGCTAAAATTTATGCCGAACTGGTTGGAGGTGGCATGAGTGCCGATGCTAATCACATTACCGCACCACATCCTGAAGGCCTCGGCGCTAAACTTGTTATGACCAATGCATTAAGAGATGCAGGCATTTCAACTTCCGACATTGATTATATTAATGTTCATGGAACTTCAACCCCGCTTGGAGATATCAGCGAGGTAAAAGCAATACTTGACTTGTTTAAAGAAGATGCTTTTAAACTGAATATCAGCTCAACAAAATCAATGACAGGACATCTTCTTGGTGCCGCTGGAGCTATTGAAGCAATCGCTGTTATTTTGGCCGTCAAAAATGATATTATTCCCCCAACCATCAACCATTTTACAGATGATCCCGGTTTTGATACTCGATTAAATTTCACATTTAATAAAGCTCAAAAACGAATTGTAAACGCTGCTTTGAGTAATACATTTGGCTTTGGAGGTCATAATGCTTCTGTAATTTTCAAAAAATACAAAGCCTGATTTTGATATCCAATATTCCGGTTCTTTTAAAACCTGTATATTTTTTTCTTATCATTAGAATTGTCGGTCATTAATGCCATTTTCCAGAATTTATAAACTTTACTTTTCTCCACATCGCATTTACATAAGGGCTTTAAAGAATCTTTTAGGTTTTATTCCGGGGAATCTGAGGCTCTATCGTATGGCATTCAGACATCGTTCTGTTGCCATTGAAGTAAAAAATGGTACAAAAAATAGTAATGAACGTTTGGAATTTCTTGGAGATGCAATACTGGGCTCAGTAATAGCTGAGATTCTATTCAAAATGTACCCATACAAAGATGAGGGCTTTCTAACTGAAATGCGCTCAAAGATTGTCAGCAGGACAAATCTTAATCAGCTTGCCAAGAAACTTGGTCTTTATGAGCATATTGAGTATGATAATAGAATGATTGGCCATAATAATAAACAGGGTTCATTATTAGGTGATACTTTCGAGGCTATGGTTGGAGCGGTTTACATGGATAAAGGGTATAATTTCACTCGTAATTTCCTAATAAGCAGGATTATAAAGCCACATATCGATATTCATACCCTTGAACTTACTGAAACAAATTTCAAGAGTAAATTAATTGAATGGTGCCAGCGTCATGGAAAAGACATAAGCTTTGAATTGATTGCCAATGATGAGGGTGAAAATTCTAAGCTATTTACAATTCAGATTTGTGTAGACAGCGAAATTTGTGCTGTTGGCAGAGACTATAATAAAAAAAATGCTGAAAAACTTGCCGCTGAAAAAGCTTGCGAGTATCTAAAAATCTAACAACTTAGAAGTATTGAAGATTCCAATAAAATATTTTATCTCCCAAAACTCTTTCGGTTCAATAATAAAATCCTTCTTAATTTTTTAGAAAATAAAAAATAGAAATAGTTCCCGGAAATTTTATGTTTTAATAACCTTTGATACCTGAATAATGATAAAACACCTAAAAAAAGCTGCTGCATTCCTATTCCTTGTTTGGGGCTTTTTAGTTTTCATATTGGCGATGATCCTGGTTTTACCATTCATTCTGATTACATCGGCAATTTTCAAGAAAAAAAAGGCACAAGACATACTATTCTTTTTTCTAAAATTATGGGCCTGGATCTTCTCAGTATTATGCTTTTTCCCGGTTAAAACAAGAGGCAAAGAAAAACTGAATACTGATAAAGCTTGCATATACGTTTGTAACCATAATTCATATTTGGATGCAATAGCTGTGGTATTGTCAATTCCAGGCTCATTTAAACCATTAGGGAAGATCGAAATGGTGAAAACTCCAATTTTTGGAATGATCTACAAACGGGTAGTGGTACTGATTGACCGAAAAAGTCAGGAAAGCCGTGCAAGAAGTGTTGAAGAATTGAAAGTTGACCTCAGTAATGGTCAGCCCATTTTAATTTTTCCTGAAGGAACTATGAACAGAACCGACTCAGCACTTTCTGAATTTTATGATGGTGCATTTCGGCTTGCAATTGAAACTCAAACTGACATTGTCCCGTTGGTTATATTGAATGCCAGAAGACTACTTCCCCGTAACAGTCCGATGAACATAAGCCCCGGTACACTGGAATGTGTTTTCACAGATCGGATTGATATAAGTGGACATATTCCTGATAACCTTGGTGATTTGAAAAAACGAGTATACGAGTGTATGGAAAATCTAATATTAGAAAAAGGGATCTAATATTTAAGAGTTTTTTCTGATAAATCAGGAGCCTTTGGTAAAGTTGGTAAAGATTTTGTCGCAGCTGGCCGCCCCGAATCGTTAAATTTTTGCAGGGAGATCCTGATGTAATTGATCATTTCATATTCATCAAATATTGCAATACTTTGATAATCGGGTCGGTACAATATCATAAAATTCTTAAGATCATTACCATCCAGACCAGTTACATTTTTGATTGCACTGGCACTAAACTTTCTGTCAATTTCTGATTCCTGAAGTTCTTTTTCATAATATGAATTAAAACGGCGGGCCTGGGACGGAGTTTTGCCTACCAGCTCATATAAGGCAGTAAGTGGTCTGAAGAAATAAGCTAATAGAGGTGGTTTACCGGCATAAAAAGATCCCTTTTTACGATATTGATCTCTAATTTCATCCAGTTCCTGTTTCTTGGTTTGACCCAAAACTTTAACTTCAGATAAAGCAATAATTGGTTGAAGCAAGAAGACTTTATCTGAAAGCTCAAGCATGGGAAGATATAGTTCTGAATACCCTAACTTAGAAATAAGGAGTGTATCCCCAACTGAGGCTCCAATCCTGAAAAGACCCAATTCATTGGTATAAGTTGAAATTCCTGTTTTTTTATTTAGGATATAAACGCCACTAATTTTTGAAGCACCTACTCTTTCCATGACCAAGCCTTGAATACTACTTTGCTGAGCCATTACGGGTTTAGTACATGCAAAAGCAAGAATTAAAATAAAAATGGTCAATAAAACTCTCATAGTGACTTTGGTTCCGGTTCAAAATTACTAAAACGAGCTTATCTTTTAATAATTGAATGATCTATAAGCTGTCTAATCAGTTTCAATGCCTTTATAATTAAATATTATCTTTACAACATGATAAAATCGATGACAGGGTATGGCTTTGCAGCCAATGATTATGCCAGTGTAAAATACACAGTAGAGATCAAATCATTGAACAGCAAGTTCTTAGAACTTTCTTTAAAACTTCCAAAATCATTTTCAGATAAAGAATTTTTACTTAGAAACGACTGTAGCAAGCAAATTGAAAGAGGTAAGGTGAACATCAGTATCCAGATCGAATATGCAGAAACTACACTGAAAACCTCAAGTATCAATCAAGCATTACTGAAACATTATTACGATCAACTCAAATTGGCGGCATATAACATGGGGTCAATGGGTGACAATCTATTTCAAATAGCTTTAAATTTCCCTGATGTCATTCAATATAGTTCTGATGACGCAAATGAAGATGAATGGAAGATTGTTTATAAAACCTTTGAAGAGGCATTGTTAAATTTTCAGAAATTTCGTCAGGACGAAGGAAATGTTTTAAAACAAGATTTGATCCTCAGAATAACTAATATTCTGGAAGGAATGAGACTGATATCTGTTCAGGAGCCACTCCGCATACCGTCAATCAAAGAAAGACTAAACAACTTTCTGGAAGAAGCTGTTGGTAAAGAAAATGTAGATCATAACCGCTTTGAACAAGAACTTATTTACTTTATTGATAAGTTAGATATTACTGAAGAAAAAATTCGCTTGAAAAGCCATTGCGATTATTTCATTGAAGCATTAAAGGACAAAGATGCAAACGGTAAAAAACTTGGCTTTATCTCGCAGGAGATTGGCAGGGAGATCAATACGATGGGTTCAAAAGCCAATGATGCGAAAATGCAGCAGTTTGTAGTGGGAATGAAAGAAGAACTCGAGAAGATTAAAGAACAATTACTAAATGTTTTATAAGTTTTGAGTAATAAATTATAGGTTGTAAGTTTCAACCCATAGCTTTAACTTAATACTTAGAACTTACAACCTATCACTCAATTGAACGGCAAACTCATCATTTTTTCAGCTCCTTCAGGTGCAGGTAAGACTACAATAGTCCACCATCTATTAAAAAAGATTCCTGATCTTTCATTTTCTATTTCTGCAACGACCAGGCAGCAGCGTGGCGATGAAGTAAATGCCAAAGATTATTATTTCATCAGTAAGGAAAATTTTCTCCATAAAATTGCCCAAAAGGAGTTCGTAGAATTTGAGGAAGTATATACAGGTACTTTTTATGGAACTTTACGCTCCGAAATTGATAGAATTTGGGCTGATGGAAAGCATGTAATATTTGATATTGATGTGATTGGCGGACTACATCTCAAGAAAAAATTTGGTGATAAAGCATTAGCAATTTTCGTTCAGCCACCTTCGCTCGAGGTTTTAATAGAGCGATTGACCAGCCGGGGCACTGATCTTCCTGAAAAACTAGCCGAACGTATTAAAAAAGCGGATAAAGAATTACTTTATGCGGATCAGTTTGATGTGATCTTGAAAAATTACGAACTGGAAACCGCCTGCAATGAAGCCGAGCAACTGGTCAAAGAATTTCTTGCACAATAATAAACACAGAATGTCCGGATTATCCCGTCTCATATCTCCAATCTCATATCTCATATCTTCGGGCACATGAAAATAGGATTATTCTTTGGTTCCTTTAACCCCATTCACATAGGTCATCTGATTATAGCAAATTTTATGGCTAATCATACTGATCTTCAACAAGTTTGGCTGGTTGTTTCACCGCATAATCCCTTGAAAGAAAAGAGTGATCTGATTAATATGTACGACCGCTTGGAAATGACAAAACTGGCTACAGAAGATGCTGTTAATATCCGGGTGAGTGATGTGGAACTTAAGCTTCCTCAACCATCTTATACTATTGATACCTTAACTTTTCTCAATGAGAAATATCCAGAACATCAGTTCAGTCTGATCATGGGTTCAGACAATCTGGCATCATTAAAAAAATGGAAAAATTATGAATTTATCCTTCGCGACTATCATATTCATATTTACCCGCGCCCTGGGTTTGATAACCATGATTTTCAACAACACCCCTCCATCAGTATTACTGAGACCCCATTAATGGAATTGTCGGCTACGTTTATCCGCAAGGCTGTTAAGGAAAGAAAAAATGTGCAATATTTTGTACCCGAAAAGGTATTGAAATTTATTGAAGGAAAAAATCTGTATCGTTAATTCAACCCTGTCAGCGTTTAGAACGCCGACAGGGTTAAAAAGCTAAAACGTGAGCAAAGAAAAAACCATTTTAAAATTGAAACTCCCTACCGATCCACTATGGGTTAAAAATGTGGTCGAAAGCAATATCGAAGAAATTCTGACTGACCATGCTTTTTGTGAACAGAAAGCTGCCAGTAATGCCATTACCCTCATTGTTCAGAATCCTAACTTATCTGATTTGGTTCAGGAAATGGCGATGCTGGTTCAAGAAGAGATGGATCATTTTAAGCGGGTTCATGATTTGATTCTTGCTAGGGGATATACTCTGGGCCGTGAACGTAAAGACAATTATGTCAATGAGTTAATGCAATTTGTCATTAAAGGAGGCAGTCGGCAGGATCAATTGATAGACCGATTATTGTTCTCAGCAATGATTGAGGCACGTAGCTGTGAGCGTTTCAAAGTGATGTCTGAACACATCCATGATAAAGAACTCTCAGATTTTTATTATGAATTAATGGTTAGCGAAGCCGGGCATTATACCATGTTTATTAGCCTTGCACGTAAGTATGCAGGAAATATTGATGTCGAAAAACGCTGGAAAGAGTTTTTGGAATATGAAGCTAAGGTGATTCAGAATTATGGAAAATCAGAGACGATTCATGGATAATTATCCGTCAATTGAAAAACAATGTCTTTGCGAGGAGGAAGGACGAAGCAATCTCACAAATTGAGGGGAATACTTCTCAGCCCGTGGCTGATCGCAATGACAAGTTCCATATAAATTCACATTACTTAGTTCTCAAATTTTCATAGCAGAGATTAAACAACAGAGTACTACTTCTTATACAACAAAAATATCGCAGGTCTTTTGTGCAGATCAGGAATTTTATTCTTCCAATCTTTGATGCTTTTTGTTTGAACAAACTCATCATCAGAATTCAGATCACAGGCAATGCATAGTTTTGTTTCCGCTTTACAGCTTCGCAAAATCTCCTCCAAAATCGGGTTGTTACGAAATGGGGTTTCGATAAATAACTGAGTCTGGCTATACCTTTCAGCAAGTGCCTCAAGTTCTTTAATTTTATTCGCCCGCTGAACTTTATCAATGGGCAGATAACCATGAAACGTAAAACTTTGTCCGCTAAAACCCGATGCCATTAGAGCCAATAAAATTGAACTTGGCCCAACCAACGGGACTACTTTTATTCCCTTTTGATGTGCCAAGGCAACAATTTCAGCACCCGGATCAGCAATACCCGGGCAACCCGCCTCACTCATCAGACCTACATTTTTACCCGCTAGTAGTCCTATAAAAAAATCATTCAAATTTCCTTCCCGCTGATGTTTTCCATAATCATGAAAAATAAGTTCGCTTTGCGGAATTTTTAAACCTGCTTCCTTTAGAAACCTGCGGGCGGTTTTACTATTCTCAACAATATACTCATTGATCTGATTTATCGTTTCTACAAGGTAAGGTGTAAACGATTTAAAAGAAGCGTTATCTGCCAAAGGCACAGGAATAAGATAGAGGGAGCCAGGATGCATTTTTAAGATTTTGGCACAAATTAAAACAAATTCCTTTCAATTGAGTTATCTAGAGCCTGGTATAAAATTTGAACTCATTAATATCGTTGAAACTGACTTTACGTAATAATTTAAATACAATACAACCATTAGCAATTTTTTATCCTCTTATCTATAAGATCACACAAATTAAATTTTAGGAGCTATGAAAGCGCAAATTAAATTCCCGGAATATTTAGCTGGACTATTATTATTCCTGTCATTTTTATTACCAGTACAGGTACAGGCTCAATATGATGACGTCTCTCTTGAAACTTTTTACGAGGAACTTTCACCCTATGGAGTATGGATAAATGACCCTCAGTACGGACAAGTATGGCGCCCTGATGTAGATCAGGATGAGTTCAGACCTTATTATACGAATGGCCATTGGGAAATGACCAAATATGGCAATACCTGGGTGTCCAATTACGAATGGGGATGGGCACCATTCCACTATGGCAGGTGGCATTATAGCAATAGAAGAGGTTGGATTTGGATTCCGGATACCAGATGGGGACCAGCATGGGTGAGCTGGAGAAGTGGTGGAGGACATTATGGTTGGGCTCCATTGGGTCCAGGAATCAATATAAATATTAACATCGGATCAAGAATTCCTGACTACTATTGGGTATTTGTACCGCAACGAAATATCTATTACGACAGGTATCCGCGTTACGACAGGTACAGAAACCGGAACATCTACAACAACAGTGTCATCATCAACAATACCTATGTATACAATAGAAACCGGTATTTTACCGGCCCAAGGTTAGATGAGATCAGAAGAGTGACCCGTCAGCCGGTTCCAATTCGGGATGTAAGAAATAACAGACCAATGAATTATGGGAATAGCAGAAGTGACCGCCCTGAGTCCAATAGAATGCCTGACAGAAGTGGTAATCCCGGGCAGAATCCCCGCCCGGCTCGTCCGACTGATAATTCTGGAGGCAGAGGAGCTGTAACCGGTGGCGGATCTGATCCACTAGTGGATAATTCTCTTGATCGTGGGGCTGTAAGGCCTGAAAGCAGACAAATTCCGGCATCATCTCAAAGATCTGGCAGAACCTATGATAATCAGGATATCAGAGGAAGCCAAAACAATCAGAACGGCCAAGGCAGTCCAATAACGGATCGTCAGGAGCAAGGCAGGCAGGCACCCCTGGCACCAAGAGAGCAAAGGCCTGAACGTGTTGGACAGGCACAGAATCAAGGTCAGAATCAAAGAACAGCCCCTCAAGAACGTCAGGCACCGGCTCCGGAAAGGATTGATAGAAGTGAACAACAACGACATAACCCTATACCAGAACGGGTTCAGAGAAGCGAACCACAACAACGCCAAGCGCCGGCACCTGAACGCATAGAGAGAAGTGCACCACAGGATCGTCAGGTACCGGCAGAAAGTTCAGGAGGAAGTGACAATTCTTCTTCAGGACAAGAAAATGGAAGGAGCAGCCAGAACCGGCCCTCTAGAGGTAACTAAAGAAAAAAAACGCCTAATGGTCGGAAGCCAAATCTTCCGACCATTACTGCAGCTGCCAACCCTATTATCTCAAATGGTTAATGATCCTTTTGCCGGGCTGTAATTCCCAATGAAATACAGCTTTGAGTAAAATAAACCTTGCCGGAGGAGGTAGCTTCCGGCTATCGGTAATTTGACATAGAATGCGATTTATTGCCGGAACTACTCCGAAGGAAAGGACTGAACTAACCTATGACAAGCAGGTGGTGCTTTCAAAAACCTGATTATTGTTTACCAGAGCCTTGTCTGACCAATTATAGCAGTTTTATTAATCCTTCCTTATATCGAACTCAGCTTCTTATCCTTATTATTTCAACTTACTGAGTGCCGTCCGCATCCTTGGAATCATTTGTTCTATATCTTCATGAGAACATCCTCCAACAGAAGCTCTGAACCAGTTCACACTACCATCAGTACCAAATGCTGAAAATGGAACGATTCCCATTTTTGCTTCTTTGATCAGATAAAAATTAACTTCGGCACTGTCCTTCAAAACATTTCCTTCGGGAGTGGTTTTACCTATATAATCGACCTTAACAGTTAAATAAATGGCACCCATTGGATTGATTGCATCTACAGCAAAACCATCCGCTTTAAGTTCAATTATACCATTATACAGCGTATCCAGACTTTTTTGAACTTTTGATTTAAAGGTTGTCAGGTAATTATTTAGTTCTTTTGTTTGAGTTAAAAATTTCGCAGTAGCTACCTGCTCAGGTTTTGGTGCCCAGGCCCCAACATGTCCTACAATCGTTTTCATTTTATCAATTACATGTTCCGGACCAAAAGCCCAGCCTACACGTACACCGGTAGCTGCCAGGCATTTGGATATACCATCTATGTAGATTACTTTATCCTTTAACTCAGGTCTTAAAGTAACCGGATCAAAATGAAACTGATCGCCAAAAGTCAGAAGGGAATAGATCTGATCATACATTATATAAAGTGGCTTCTCATCCGCTTCGCGGGTCTTATTTTCTTCAATGACCAAATCACAAATCTCTTCCAGATCCTTTTTGGCAAACATTGTACCGGTTGGGTTAAGCGGTGAACATAAGGCGAGTAAGGTAGCTCCCTTTAAATACGGGCGTATATCATCCGCTGTAGGCATAAACTTATTCGCTGCTGAAGTCTTGACAGCAACCTGCGTTGCTCCCGTAAAACGGCAATAATGATTGTTATTCCACGATGGTGTAGGATAAATAACCCTATCTCCGGGATCAACCAGAGCCATGTAGGTTCCATAGATCAATGGACGTGATCCGCCGGCAACCAGAATTTGCTTACTATTATAGGATAAACCGAATCGCTCATGCAGGAACACTGAAATATTCTCGCGCAATACTGCCACACCCTCGGCAGGCGGATAATTGGTCTGGTTTGTGTGATATGCTTCAACAATTCCAGCTTTAAGTTCATCCGGGATTGGGAAAATAGTTGAATCAAAATCACCAATTGTCAGGTTTGCGATCTGCTCACCTTTACTCTTCAATTCATTGATCTGACCTGCTATTTTTATTATTTCAGAACCCTCAAGGGTACTTGCTATTTTGGATACCTTCATTTCTATTATATATTCTTAAGGATTTGAATCTATTGTAAACTATCTACTCTACCGGATTAAGGCTTCAACAGCCTTGTTTACCTTTTCAAAATTGAATCTTTTCAATAACTCCTTAAATGAAGTATTGATCTGCTCATTACACAAATTCCCAATACTTCCTTCATGGGTATGTTTAACAAAGCCCGGCGCCTTGAATTCTCCCTTTTCGATAGCAGATCCAACTTTTTTATAAGCTTCCCTGAAAGGT
This sequence comes from Sphingobacterium thalpophilum, assembly GCA_945878525.1. Taxonomy (GTDB): domain Bacteria; phylum Bacteroidota; class Bacteroidia; order Sphingobacteriales; family Sphingobacteriaceae; genus Daejeonella; species Daejeonella thalpophilum_B. The sequence continues at coordinate 3,643 of CAMCTU010000057.1, read as the reverse complement.
AGTCCGTTCAGAACCTCTTCATTCACCGCATCCACGCTAAACAGATAAGCATATTTTTCATCCTTGAGAATATCCTTCCTGATTTTGATTGATTGCAACATAAAGGCTGTCATTTCCAGGCATTCATTCAGCGATCTGAAGGCCGGGAAAAGATTCTCTTTCAGCAATTGAAGGTCACGGTGATAGCCTGATGGAAGATTTGCGGTCATGAGGGCAATTTCATTCGGTAAAGCCTGTATCTTATTGCATCTGGCACGTATCAATTCAAATACATCCGGGTTTTTCTTATGAGGCATTATGCTTGAACCGGTGGTCAGTTCATCAGGAAAACTGATAAATGCAAAGTTCTGATTAATGAACAAACAGGCATCCATGGCAAGCTTAGCTAAAGTTGCTGCAACGGAAGACATGGCCTGAGCTAAAATACGCTCAGTTTTACCACGACCCATTTGGGCATAAACTACGTTATAATTCAGCGAGTCGAAGCCCAATAGGTCTGTGGTCATCGTACGGTTCAGCGGAAAAGAAGAACCATATCCTGCTGCAGATCCAAGGGGATTTTTATTACAGACTTTCCAGGCCGCCAGCATCAGCTCCATATCATCGGCCAGGCTTTCAGCATAGGCTCCAAACCATAATCCAAAGGATGAAGGCATTGCAATCTGCAAATGCGTATAGCCCGGAAGTAATTTCTCATTATGCTCCTCACTTTGTGCAATCAATTGTGTGAACAAAATATCAGTATTTCTGACTAGCTTTTGGATCTCACTACGAAAAAATAATTTTAGATCGACCAAAACCTGATCATTTCTGGACCGTCCACTGTGAATTTTTTTGCCTGCATCACCAATCCGGCGGGTTAATAATAATTCTACCTGAGAGTGCACATCTTCAACATTTTCTTCGATGCTGAACTTACCCTCCTGAACTTCCTGAAATATTTGTTTAAGACCGGTTTGAACCTGTTCCAGATCCTGGCTATCCATTAAACCTATACTTTGTAACATCCTGGTATGGGCTAATGAACCTAAAACATCAAATGCGGCAAGTTGATGATCCAGCTCACGGTCATTCCCAACAGTAAACTTTTCTACAGACCTTTCAGTTTCTGTTTCCTTTTGCCAGAGCTTGCTCATAAAACTGCTTTAAACTTTTTGAAATACTGTGACTTAATCATGTCCCATTCTGAGCTTAAAATACTGTAAAAAACAGTATTTCTGATATATCCGGTATGTATTTTCATGTGCTGACGTAAAACTCCTTCACATGTAGCACCAATACCCAATAATGCCTTGCGCGATTGTTGATTACGCTCATCCGCCTTAAATTCAATTCTGTTCAGGCCCAAAACCTCAAATCCGTAGGATAAAATCAGGAATTTCATTTCTTTATTTAATCCGCTTCCCTGAAAATCACGGCCAATCCAGGTCCAGCCGATTTGCCCCCTTTCATCTTTACCGGAGATATCTGCAATTCGTGTGCAACCTGCAACCTTATTTTTAATTTTGTCAATTATAACCCACACAGCTGTTGTACCATTTTGACGATCAGCAATTGCGGTCATCATGTATTTTATCAATTCTCCGGACTTCGAAAGATCCTGCAAACCATAAACCCAAAGCCTGCTATCATCTGCTACCTTCTGCAATGCATTTTCGTCATCAAGCTCAAGCGGACGAAGCAAGACCATTTCACCTTCCAGGGTCACATTCAAATTCTTTGCCATCACAGAATCTTTGTCAATAACTTAACATAGAGGTCAATTCCCTCTTCTATCTCTTTTACATAAATAAATTCATCCGCCATATGTGAACGTGCGGAATCTCCGGGCCCCATTTTTAATGAAGGAATATCAAGCAGTGCCTGATCACTTGTGGTAGGTGAACCATAAGTCTCTCTGCCCAAGGATATTCCTGCCCTTACAATCGGATGATCGAGGCTAATGGAAGATGGTTTTAAACGGGTTGATCTCGGATTAACATCGCAGTCAACATTCTGACTTATAATCTTAAGTACCTCTTCATTCCTGTAGGAATCAGTTACCCTAACATCTACCGTAAAATTACAAACTGCAGGCACTACATTATGCTGAGATCCTGCTTCGATAATGGTTACACTCATCTTAACCGGACCAAACAAGGCTGATTTCTTTGCAAATTCATAGGTCTTGAACCAATTGATATCCTTCATTGCATTATAGATCGCATTCTCACCTTCCTCCCGGGCAGCATGTCCTGCCCTTCCATGAGCCACACAATCCAAAACCATTAATCCACGTTCGGCAATTGCTAACTGCATTAAAGTTGGCTCACCTACAATAGCAAATTCCAGTTCACCTAGATCAGGAAGAATAAGTTCAATACCATCATTACCTGAATTTTCTTCCTCAGCTGTTGCAGCTATGCAGAGGTTATATTTTAAATTCTTCTCTTTATAAAAATGAATAAATACTGCGATAAGAGACACCAGACATCCGCCAGCATCATTACTTCCTAAACCAAACAACTTACCATCTATGATTTCAGCTACAAATGGGTCACGGGAGTATCCTGGATTTGGCTTTACTGTATCATGATGCGAGTTGAGCAAAATAGTAGGCTTATGTAAAACAAAATGCTCATTGTATGCCCAAACATTATTATTCCGCCTGTAAGTTTTCACTCCACGATCCTTTAAAAACTGCTGAATTATCAAAGCAGTGTTATCTTCTTCTTTACTTATTGAAGGGGTACTGATTAGCTTACGTAATAAATCAATACTGTCATCAAACAGTATACCGATCATTTCTTTAGTCGTTTGCATATAATTCACCTGCCTTTTGAGCCGATAATTTAATTCCTTTAATCATTGAAGAGCTAAACCCATTATGTTCCATTTCATTTAATCCTGCAATAGTACACCCTTTTGGTGAAGTCACTTTATCAATCTCATGTTCCGGGTGAGAATTTTGCTGAAGTAAAAGTGAGGCTGCTCCCTTGGCTGTTTGGGCAGCCATACGCAATGCCTCGTCAGCATGAAAACCAATCTCAACACCACCCTGCGAAGCCGCCCGAACGGCTCTCAGGAAGAAAGCTACTCCACAGGCACAAAGTGCTGTAGCGGCAGTCATCAAGTCTTCATTGATCTTAATAACTGAACCAACGGTTTCAAACATTTTGGTCACTTCGGCAATATTTACAGTCTCAGCATTGTCAGAGGCGACACAGGTCATAGATTCCCCAATTGCGATTGCAGTATTGGGCATTGCTCTTACAACCTGCACCCTGCTACCCAGTTTGGCCCGAATGTCGGCACAGCTAACTCCAGAAATCACAGAAATCACCAGATGCCTAGCAGGATCTATAGCACCGTCTATCTGCTCTAATAAATTATCAAGCTGCTGGGGCAAAACAGCCAGAATGACTATAGAGGCCTCTGCAGCAGCGGCATAATTATCTGAACTGACCTTAAAACCCTGAGCTAAAACAGTATCCAGTCGTGAAACATTACGGCGGGTCAGGGTGACATCAGCGGGTTTGCAATAATCTGCTTTTACCAATCCTTTGGCCAGTGACATACCAATATTTCCGCTTCCTAAAATTGCGGTTCTTTTTGTTCCTGTTTTCATTGTAAGGTGATTAAGCGTGTACCAAAATTTCCATTA
>CAMCTU010000056.1 GCA_945878525.1 Sphingobacterium thalpophilum | reverse complement strand
GCTAAAATCCATTGCAGCATTTTGCAAACCGGGAACATCGACTTTCCATTAAACTTTCTAACTTGTACAAAACACTTTGCTTACCAAGCCGCAATGCGAGCCTAGCCAAGTGAAGTTACTGATAATAACAAACAAAGGGTGGTTCAATTCTAGCTAACAGGTATTTGAATTTGGAGAATTTTAAAAGGCTAATTGTTAAAAAAAATAGGTTTCCATCTTTAATCGTCATCCTTACGCAGGAGGGATCTCATAGCATTGTATCGATTTTCAATATTAATATCTTCATTGACAATCACTAAGTTCCCTCCTGCGTCGGGATGACATCTTGCACTGTAAAACGCACCATTGTCAACTCTCAACTTTCAATTCTCAACTCTCAATTAATTTTCCTATTTTTACCCCGCAAGTAATAAACCCTCAATTATTTGCCATGCAACTTGATCCAGAAAAATTCGTTTCAGAAGGTCTTACCTACGACGACGTACTCTTAATCCCTGCTTATTCTGAAGTTTTGCCCCGTGATGTGGATACAAGTTCTTATTTCACCCGGAAAATCAAGCTCAATGTTCCTATAGTTTCTGCAGCCATGGACACAGTTACCGAATCCGTTATGGCTATTGCAATCGCTCAGGCAGGTGGTATTGGTATGCTTCATAAAAATATGACAATTGCATTACAGGCGGATGAAGTGAGAAAGGTAAAACGGTCTGAAAGCGGAATTATTCAGGATCCGGTTACGCTGAATGAAGATGCATTGATAGCCGATGCTTTTCTGATTATGAAAGATTTCAAGATCGGAGGGATTCCAGTAATTAATGGAGATAATAAATTGGTCGGGATCATTACCAATCGTGATCTTCGTTTTCAAAAGGATATGAAGAAACCTGTGCGGGAGGTGATGACCAGCTCAGAACTGATCACGGCTCCCGAGGGAACTACCCTGACGCAGGCTGAAGAAATTCTGCAGGATTATAAAATTGAAAAACTTCCGGTGGTAGACAAGGATGGCCGTTTAAGCGGTCTCATTACTTTCAAGGATATCCAGAAATTCAAGAACTTCCCGAACGCCTGTAAGGATGAGCATGGTCGTTTACGGGTCGGAGCCGCAGTGGGTGTTACACCGGATACTCTTGAACGTGTAGATGCATTGGTTAAGGCTGGTGTAGATGTAATTACCATCGATACAGCACATGGTCATTCGAGAGGTGTGATTGAAAAATTAAAAGAAGTGAAAGCTAAATACCCCGACCTGCAGGTTGTGGTTGGTAATATTGCAACAGGAGAGGCTGCCAAAGCTCTTGCTGATGCAGGTGCCGATGCGGTTAAAGTGGGTATTGGTCCGGGTTCCATTTGTACTACCCGTATCATAGCCGGCGTGGGCGTTCCACAATTATATGCCGTTTATGAATGTGCAAAAGCGTTAAAAGGCCGCGGTATTCCGGTTATTGCCGATGGAGGGATCAAACAAACCGGAGATATTGCTAAGGCCATAGCAGCCGGAGCAAGTACGATCATGGCCGGCTCATTATTTGCTGGGGTAGAGGAATCACCTGGTGAAACAATTATTTACGAGGGTAGAAGATTTAAATCTTATCGTGGAATGGGTTCTATCGAAGCAATGGAACAGGGTTCAAAGGATCGATATTTTCAGGATGTGGAGGATGACATCAAAAAGCTGGTCCCTGAGGGAATTGTAGGGAGGGTTGCTTTTAAAGGTTCACTTTCTGAGGTGATGTACCAGCTTATCGGCGGACTCAGAGCCAGTATGGGTTATTGTGGTGCTGCTACCATAGAGGACCTGCAGAATGCCCGCTTTGTAAAAATCACTGCCGCCGGTATGCGTGAAAGCCATCCGCATGATATTACGATTACAAAAGAGGCACCGAATTACAGCAGGTAGTTGTAGGTTTTAAGTTATAAGTTATAGGATATAAGTTTTGTATTTAGTACTCAATAGAAAATGAATATTAGATCTGTTTTTTGTAATTCCTATTTGAAAGCTAAATAGAGTATTGAGTACAAATTGTGCTGTACTCAATACTCTATAGTCTATACTCTATACTCAATACTCAAATGAAAGCTATTTCCGTCTTCTGTGGTTCCAATTTCAATGGCAATCCGGTCTTGCTCAAAGCCGTGCATCATCTTGCGGATGTAATGGTTGAAAAGAAAATTTCGCTAGTCTTTGGTGGCGGCCGGGTAGGCGTGATGGGCCTGATTGCCGATGCGGTTTTGCAGCGTGGCGGAATAGCAATTGGCGTAATTCCTAAATTTCTGATGGATAAGGAAGTGGGTCATACCGGACTTACTGAGCTGATTATCACCGAAAATATGCATCAGCGCAAACAAAAAATGGCGGATCTTTCGGACGGGGTAATTACGCTTCCGGGTGGTTTCGGGACTATGGAGGAGTTTTTTGAAGTACTGACCTGGCTGCAACTGGGAATTCATGGAAATCCGATCGGTTTACTGAATATAGATGGGTTTTATGATCCATTGTTGATGCAGATAGATCTCATGGTGGAGAATAAATTCCTAAAGCCTTTAAATCGTGATTTGGTAATTGCAGAGAATGAACCAAAAATTTTAATAGAACGGATGGAGAAATTTGATTCAAAACCCGACGATGTTTGGTTTAGAGACAGAAATTTAACCTGATTTATACTTTGCTCGATTATTTCGAGTTTATATTAAACAAAAAGCAAAGAAATGGAATGATTTTTGTTGCTGCAAAAATTCAAAATTATTTTAGCTAAAGCCTTAAAAATCAGCTAAAATTTCGTTAAAATTCATGATTTGCTGGTTAATTTTGTTTAAATTTGCAAACTTTTACAAAAGAGTATTGATTAATAAATGAGACAACTCAAGATAACCCAATCCATTACCAACCGTGAATCGCAGTCTCTGGACAAGTATTTACATGAGATTGGTAAAGTAGACCTAATAACCGCAGAAGAAGAGGTAATTTTAGCACAAAAGATCAGAGAGGGCGATCAGGCGGCTCTTGAGCGTTTGACAAAAACTAACTTACGTTTCGTTGTTTCTGTTGCAAAACAATATCAAAACCAGGGTTTAACGCTGGGAGACCTGATTAATGAAGGAAATCTTGGTCTGATCAAAGCTGCCAAACGTTTCGATGAAACCAAGGGTTTCAAATTTATTTCCTATGCAGTTTGGTGGATTCGTCAATCCATTTTACAGGCGATTGCAGAACAATCCAGAATAGTTCGTTTACCTTTGAACCAGGTTGGATCTTTAAGCAAGATCAGCAAGGCATTTTCCAGATTAGAGCAGGAATTTGAGCGTGAGCCATCCCCTGAAGAATTGGCAGATAACCTTGAAACAACAGTAGAGAAGATATCAGATACCTTAAGCAATTCTGGTCGCCATGTTTCCATGGACGCTCCATTTGTTCAGGGAGAGGAAAATACATTGCTGGATGTATTGGAAAACAGTGATCCTAACACGGACAGTAATCTGATCAATGAATCCTTATCTGAAGAGATTAAACGTTCATTGTCCACTTTAACTGAGCGTGAGCGTGAGATCATAGTACTTTTCTTCGGATTGAGTACCAATCATCCTTTATCTTTAGAAGAAATTGGCGAAAAATTTAATCTTACCCGTGAGCGTGTAAGGCAGATTAAAGACAAAGCCTTGCAGCGTCTTCGTCATATCTCAAGAAGTAAAATATTGAAATCTTACTTAGGTTAACATTTCTCACTAGTGTAATTGTAAAGATTGGGTCTATGATCCGATCTTTTTCATTTTAAAGCAAACCATTTTATCATACTAAAGGTATACGAGAACGAGTTTAATTGCTGGATTGACGAAGAGAAAAAAACTATCTGAAATAGATTGCGAAAACTATGGCATTACAAATGCCTTGTTGATTGATCATATTGTCTGGTTTTAATTAATAAATAACCTGAGTTCGATATAAGGTAGTGTAGAAAGTACCATTTTAGTTCTTCTCATGATGCTCTGGAGTCCTATTATTTGATTTTTGAAACCAATACCTGCGTTTTATAGCTTAGCTCAGCCCTTTCCTCCGGAGTATTTCCGGCAAGAAATCGTTGACATTCCAGCGCTGGAACCTCCTCCGGCAAGGTTTATTTTACCCGGAGCTGTTTTTTATCGGGACGGGCAGACCGGTAATAGAACCATAGATCCTGTTAAATAAACCCGTATTCTATCTTTTTTGCAATAAGAATCTCATGATAAAATTAAATGTCCCGCAAAAAAATAGGGCAGAACACGGGGGAAGATACATAGACCCTGCTTTCTAAAAGCTGAGAAAAACTTCAGTCTAAACTTAGCCTAGCAAGATTTTATACCGAACTCACGTTAAATAGTTCCCATCTCAATCTTGCGAGCATTTATAACTGTGTTTTTTCCACCAATTTCAACTCTTTAAATAAGCGTCCAACCTACCCCGTAGGTGGTCGAGTGTTTATAGAAACGCCATCTAATTCCGTTTTTAGACCCCGAAGCCTCGGCGTTTATGTGCTAACGAAATGCTATAAACATTTGACCCTTTGCGGGTCATTGTATTGAAATAAAAAACAGGCCTTAATAAATAAAATGTTGTGATTCCTTAGCAAAGACGGCTTACTGTTAATATTGATGATTAAATCTTATTTTTACGAACATCAGTAGTTGTTAATAAAAAAAAATAAAGATGCTCACTATCCCAATTTACCAGGTTGATGCGTTCAGTGATAAGTTGTTTGGTGGAAATCCTGCAGCTGTTTGTCCGCTCAAGGAATGGCTACCTGCACCTCAAATGCAGAAAATTGCTGCTGAAAACAATCTTGCCGAAACGGCATTCTTTATTCCTCAGGGTAAGGATTTTGAGTTACGCTGGTTTACACCTGAAGCTGAAGTGGATCTTTGTGGCCATGCAACTCTGGCTACTGCCCATGTTTTATTTACCCAGTTAAATTTCGAGGGGTATACCATTCATTTCCATACCCTGAAAGCCGGTACACTCACAGTAAGTCGCAAGGGCGAACTTTATACCCTCGACTTCCCATCACGTGTTCCACAGAGCTGCGAAGTTCCAGCGGGCTTGATTGAGGCTCTGGGAGGGAAGAAGCCAGTAGAGGTTTTACGCTCAAGGGATTATTTCATTGTTTATGAGACTGAAGCCGATATTTTAGCTTTAGAGCCTAATTTTGCTGCATTAAGCCGTATTGATTCCTTAGGCTTTGTAGTTACTGCTCCGGGCAATAATTCTGATTTTGTATCCCGGTTTTTCGCACCCTCTGCTGGTATTGATGAGGATCCGGTTACCGGATCAGCGCATTGCAATCTGATTCCATACTGGGCAGAACGATTGGGAAAGTTTAAACTACATGCGTATCAGGTATCTGCACGCCGAGGCGAATTATGGTGTGAAAATAAAGGGAGCAGAGTGTTGATGTCGGGGAGGGCGCTTACTTATTTGATAGGAACGATTTATTTATGCTGAAAGCTGAAAGTTATAAGTTGTAGGTTATAAGTTATAAGTTTTTGAGAAACTAATATCAAATGAAACTTCATCCTCCGACCTCCGACTTTCGACCTCCGACTTTTAAAAATTCGGTTTCAAAACATATTTATCATAGAACCTGAAAATATGCTCTGTAGCTTCTTCGGCAGTATCTACCAAGCGATAGAGATTCAAATCATCTTCTTTGATATTATGTTCCTGTTCCAGCATATGGGTTTTTACCCAGTCCATCAGGCCCGACCAGTAATCTTTGCCGACCAATACAATAGGAAAACGAGCTACTTTTCCGGTTTGAATTAGGGTTAATGCCTCGAACAACTCATCCATGGTACCAAATCCACCCGGAAGCACAATAAACCCCTGGGAATATTTCATGAACATAACCTTCCGAACGAAGAAATAATCAAAGTCAAGGTTTTTGTCGCGGTCGATGTATTTATTATGAAACTGTTCGAAAGGCAAATCAATATTTAATCCAACTGATTTACCTCCAGCTTCAAAAGCGCCTTTATTTGCTGCCTCCATAATTCCTGGTCCACCACCTGTTATCACCCCATAGCCACGTTCTGTCAGCATTCTGGCACACTCTTCTGCCAGTTTAAAATATTTATTTTCTTGTGAAGTTCTTGCAGATCCGAAAATAGAGACACAGGGTCCGATTTTGGCCAGTTTTTCAAAGCCATCCACAAACTCGGCCATGATTTTAAAGATCTGCCAGGAATCTGTGACTTTGATTTCCTGCCAGTTTTTATTATCAAATGCATGCCTTATTTTATCGTCATTGCTCATAATAGAAATCAGCTCTGTTAAAACTGGGTTTTACCGGTGGATGGCTTGCTGATCAAAAGTAAACCAATAAAAGTGATTAGACCATTGATTACAATGAGTTCATTATCAAAGGTATATCCGGCCATTAAAGTTTTTGAATTGGCATTCAGAAAATAACAAATTGCCGGTGAAATTAAACAAATGAAAGGAACCAGCTTGTCCCTAACACCTCTGTTTTTCATAAATAATCCGAAGCCATAAAGACCCAGTAATGGACCGTAGGTATAGGATGCTACGGTGAATATTGCACTTACCACCGCCGCATTATTGACAGCATTGAAGAGCAGAATCACCGAAAACATCAGCAATGAAATACCAATATGAACGCTATGTCTGGTTTTGATTGCCGCAGGAGAATTTAAATCCTCTCTTTTTGAGAATCCAAGGAAATCAACACAAAATGAAGTAGTCAAAGCCGTTAAAGCTGAGTCGGTAGTAGCAAATGTTGCAGCAGTCAATCCCAGCATAAAGACCACTGCAGGAATCATTGAAAGATGGTTAAATGCAATTTCAGGAAAAAGAAAATCGGTCCGGGGTTTACCTGTCACATGATCAAGCGGTAATTCAATGCCATTTTTGCTGGCATAAATATAAAGTAACGCACCTACACTCAGGAAGAATATATTGACAATCACAAAAACAGAAGTGAAGGTGAACATGTTTTTCTGAGCTTCCTTGATATTATTACAGCTCAAATTTTTCTGCATCATATCCTGATCCAGTCCGACCATCGCTATCGTCACAAAAATACCTCCAAGCAGTTGTTTACTGACATGAAACTTACTGGTCATGAAATCTTCATAGAAAAACACCTTCGAATAACCACTGTTCTTTATGGTATCAAAAGCCTCTGCCAAATTCAGGTTCAAACTATCGCAAATAAAATAAATGGTAAGTATTACGGATGAAACCAGAAACAAGGTTTGAAGGGTATCGGTAATGATAATTGTTTTTAATCCGCCTTTAAAGGTGTATGACCAGATTAATCCCAAGGATATGAGTACCGTAGCCCAGAAGGGTACGCCATAAGAATCAAAAATAAAGCGCTGCAATACAATTACCACGAGGTACAAACGAAAAGAAGAACCTATTGTACGGCTTAATAGGAATATACTGGCGGCAGTTTTATAGCTGTAAATACCCAAACGCTCTTCGATATAGGTATAAATCGAAGTCAGATTCATCCGGTAGTACAAGGGTAGCAGTACAGTAGCGACAATGATAAACCCAATGGCATTTCCTACAACGAATTGAAAATATTTGAATTCATTTCCGGCGGGGTTACCAACTTCACCAGGGACTGAGATAAAGGTTACCCCCGATAAGGCTGTACCAATCATTCCAAAGGCAACCAGATACCATTTTGAATTGCGGTTTGCAGTAAAAAAGGTTGAATTGTCTGATGACTTTTTTGAAGTAAAATAGGAGATACCCAAGAGCATCAAAAAGTATCCAATCAAAAAACTAAGTAAAATTCCTGGTGCCATAAGATTATTGTAATTGATTATCTGTGCAAATTAATAATTAAGTTCTGAATATTTAGGAAGGTAAGTGCGACTATTAAAAAGGGAATGGGATTTAAGAATTTGATTTAGGGCGTTTAAACACGCTGTCCGCTGTATCTTTTTGGCCCCAAAAGCCAAAAAGCCTGCCTGACGGTAGGCAGGGATGCCGCTGCCATCGTTAACGCAGCCAGTGCAAGCATTATACCAAGTGCAAAATAAATAAATTGGCCTGATTATGCAAGGCCTATGCCTTCGATGAGCCATGTTCCCAGAGCGGATGTTAAAAAATTAGCTGCTTGGATTAACGCACAGAAATAAAAAATGGATTAAGAAGAACGTGGAAATTTCACGATCTTCTTATTTTCTTAAATGATAGGCCTTAGGTTTTGTGAAATTCCTTAAACCTACCTGCGAAAGCATAGACCCAAATCCCGAATGACCGCGACCACTCCAAGGCAAAGCGGCACTCACTCGATCACAACAATTCCAATATCCAGAGCCCGCATCTATTTGTGCTAAAATGGCCTCAGCTCTTTGTTGGCTTGCTGAATATACTCCAGCTGTGAGCCCATAGGCCGTTTCATTCATAACTTGAACTGCCTCCGCATCATTTTCAACCCGCATAATTCCAATGATAGGACCAAAACTTTCTTCTCGCATCACCGCCATTTCATTGGTTACATTTACAAGAACCGTAGGTTCAAAATAATTGCCTTTTCGGTCTACACGCTTCCCTCCAACTAAAACCTGAGCTCCTTTTGAAAGCGCATCTGCGACTTGAGATTCGATAATTTCCAATTGGGCCCTGCGACTTAACACGGTAATATAGACGCCGTCTTCCGTAGGCGATCCCATTTTCCACGAACGTACTTCAGCCACAAAAGCCTCCACAAATGCATCATAGATTCCGGATTGTACATAAATACGCTCCACGGAACAGCAACTTTGTCCATTATTGTAAAAGGCGCCATCCGCAATTCCGGCCGCCGTACCTGCCAAATCCACGACATCATTAGCCACATACACAGGATCTTTCCCACCTAATTCCAAGAGGCATGGAACCATTTTTTTAGACACATACTCGTAAATTTTTTGACCCGTTTGATAAGATCCCGTAAAATAATATCCGTTGAAAGGTATGTCTAATAAAGCCTTGCCTATATCTCCACCCCCAATGGCCACTTGGAATACATCCTCCGGCACGCCAGCCTCCACTAAATATTTGCCTATCTGAAGCCCCGTTAATGTGGCATACTCAGAGGGTTTGTACATAACTGCATTTCCAGCCAGTAAGGCTGGCACAAAAATATTGACACCTACATTATAGGGATAATTCCAAGCCGAGATATTGCAAATAATCCCCAAGGGTTCGTGGACAATTTTTTCTGTCATTTGGTCTGAAACTGACATGATCTCCTCAGACAAATATTGGCTTGCATGTTGCGCTAACCATAAGGCCTTTCCACCCGCCCCATTAATTTCATTTCGGCTTTGCTGCAAGGGCTTACCCATTTCAGATGTCAAAATAGCCGCTAATTCTTCGATGTTTTCCTTAAGGAGAGACACAAATTTCTCCAAAATTTCCGCACGTTTTTGTATCGGAACGTCCGACCATTGCTTCGCTGATTTTTGCAATCTTTCAAATTTCAAAGCTAAAAAGGCCTGGTTATCTTCCTGGATTGTGGCAATAATTTCTTCTGTGGCGGGATTGATAATATTCATACATTAATTTTTAACCATGGCTTCAATAAAAGCGCTGCGTATATTTTGTGAAAAAGCTAGGTTGGATGAGGGAATTTGCATGCGCTCAGGATGCCACTGAACGGCCAATAAAAAAGGTTTCTTTGCATCTTTATATTCAATGGCCTCCACGACCCCATCTTCCGAAAAAGCTGAAACTTTAAGTCCATCTGCGATTTGGTCTAATCCTTGGTGATGAGCCGAGTTGACAAATCCTTGTTGAACCCCAGCAATTTGTGCCAATAGCGTTCCGGCTCGCACCTCGACTTTATGTTCTTTATCTCCATCAGGTCCTTTGCGATGATTTTCAAAACCGTTTTCCTGAAGGTCCTGAATCAAATTTCCACCCAAAGCTATGTTGACCAATTGGAGCCCGCGGCAAATAGCTAAAACGGGTTTATTTTGTTGGCGTGCAAATTCGAAAACCTGCATTTCAAAAAGATCTCTCGACTCATTAAACACTGTAGTATTCGGGTAATCTACTCGCGGATTTTGGTAAAAAGCCGGATGGACATCAATGCCCCCGGTCAATACAAAACCATCACAAGAATCAAAATCCTGTATGTTTTTTTCTGAATACGAAAGCTGTACAACTTCCACCCCTTCTCCAGCAATCCAATTTGGATAATTTTGAAAATTGGTATCAGAAGTGGTAATCCCAATTCGTTTCATATCCTATAATGCCTCTGCATACAAAGCTCTGAAATCTGTTTGGGAAACAGGCTTGGGGTTATTGGGGTGTGCAAAATCTGAGAAAGCCAATGCCGCCAAAGTATCTAAATGTTCCTCTTTCACCTGGATTTCTCTTAGTCGATGAGGAATACCAACCTGTGAATTCAAATCAAAAAGATATTGAACCACAGACTCACCTGTTTCCGACTTCAATCCTAATGCTTGCGCCATTCGAGCAAAACGATCCTCAAATCCAGCGATGTTAAATCGCATGCCATAAGGGATATTGACCGCATTGGCTAAGCCATGGTGCGTGTCCAATAAAGAGGAAAGCGGATGAGCTAAAGAATGAACCACGCCTAAGCCCTTTTGGAAAGCGATGGCGCCCATCATAGAGGCCAACAACATTTTGGACCTGGCTTTTAAATCCGGCTGACGTACGGCATCCACTAAAGAATCAGCGACTAAACGCATTCCTTCTAAAGCAATTCCATCACACATAGGATGGTAATTTTTGGCCAAATAGGCTTCCATATTATGGGTCAAAGCATCCATTCCGGTGGCTGCAGTAACAAATGCAGGTAATTCCATGGTCAAGAGTGGATCAGCAAAAACAATTTTCGCCAATAGCTTCGGGGAAAATAAAATCTTTTTTTGATGTGTTTCATCATCCGCAATAATCGCCGACCTGCCAACTTCACTTCCTGTTCCAGAGGTTGTCGGAATCGTGATAAAATGGGGTACTTCGTTCGTCACATAGACATCTCCACCTATCAAATCATCATAGACAAACAAATCCTCCCGATGATTCACTTGGAGTACAATCGCCCGGGCAACATCTAAAGCTGCACCACCCCCAATTCCGATCAAACAATCGCGATGCGTCGCATCCCAAACAGCTGTTCCGGCATACACATCCGACTTAACCGGATTTTTATGTATAGCAGAAAAGACTTCCACCGATACCCCAGCAGCTCGTAAATCGGCACAAATATTTTTGAAAAAGGAAAGTTCCGCAATTACAGGATCGGTGACGATCAACGGTTTTGAGAAACCCTGATTTTTTAAATAGGGTGCTAATTCTTTTACGGCACCTGCCCCAAACCGAATGATGGTTGGAAAATTAAATTGTCTTACTTGATTAAAATCCATCTTAAATTATTTCAAAATACCTTCTTTTTTCCCAATCACTCACTACTCGGCCATATTGCTGCCATTCCCATTCCCTCGAAGCCACAAAATGGTTTACAAAATCTTTCCCAAATAATTCTTTGGCAATCGGCGATTGCTTCATAGCCTCTGTTGCCTTCTGCAAATTACCCGGTAAACGACCATGCGATTCATCGGCATAGCCATTTCCTACTGTGGGTTCCTGCAAGACTAATTGATGTTGGATGCCATATAAGCCACTAGCCAAACAAGCTGCCATCGCTAAAAATGGATTTACGTCTGAGCCCACAACCCGAGTTTCTAGTCGGGTTGCTTTTTTACTCCCTGGCAACGCGCGTAAAGCGACAGTTCGGTTATCCACAGCCCATGTCAAAGTGGTGGGAGCCCAGGCACCTTCCACTAATCGCTTATATGAATTTATGGTGGGGGCTAGCATAGGCAAGATAAAAGGTAGGCAATGTAATTGGCCTGCCAAATAATGCCGCATCATTTGACTCATTCCCTGCGCGTCCTTTTCGTCATAAAATAAATTTTTGGTCGCATCTTTATCCCAAAGACTCTGATGTACGTGACCACTGCAACCCGGCAAATTCTCATCCCATTTAGCCATAAAAGTGGCCATGATCCCCTGCTTGTAGGCCAACTCCTTTACGGAAGACTTAAATAAAACAGCGCGATCAGCCGCTTCCAAGATACCCGAATAAGCAATTGCAGCTTCATAAACTCCAGGACCCGTTTCGGTATGTAAACCTTCCAAAGGTATCCCAAATGAACTTAAATCTGAAAATAAAGAGTTGAAAAAATCGTTACGTAAAGTGCTTCTTAAAATGGAGTACCCAAACATTCCCGGGCTCAATGGCTTTAGGTTTTGGAAATTTTTATCGTTGACAGAAGCAGGTGTTTCTTCAAAATTAAACCACTCAAACTCTTGACTAAAAAATGGGGTAAATCCCGATTTTTGCGCTTGGCCAATCACCTTTTTCAATAGATTTCGAGGACAAACAGCCGTGCTATTTTTTGGCGAATCAATTAATTCACAAAGAAAAAATGAAACATTATTTTCCCAAGGAATCATTCTAAAGGAAGATAAATCGATACGGGCTGGTGCATCTGGGTAGCCAGAATGCCAACCGGTATACTGGGAATTTTCGTAAGCTACGTCCGCCATGTCCCAACCAAAAACCACGTTGCAAAATCCCATTTCTGATTGAACCACAGACAAAAACTTTTCGGTGCTGATGTATTTTCCACGTAGGACTCCGTCAATATCGACGATAGCCAATTTAACTCGTTGGTCTGGATGCTCCCGCACATAATCAAGAATTTGATTTTCAGTCATCATAAAACAGATTTTTTTGGAACAAATAATTTAAACAGAAGGAAGCAAATTAGGATGATCCCTGCGTAAATAAAGAACAAATTTAAGTTATTATATGCGATTAAAAAGAAGGATCCACCAGAGATTATTAAAGCACAAATCGGGGTCCAAGGATACAAAGGCACAGAAAAAGGCCGGGGTAAAAGCGGTTCTTTTTTTCGCAATCGAAGCAATGAAAGCATGGCAATAAAATAAAGCGTCAAGGCTCCCATCACTGAGATCGTAATAATTTCAGCCGTTTTATTGGTCAATAACGCCAGGATACCGATTCCCATATTGAACAAAAGGGCGTTGGTTGGCGTCAAAAATGTAGGGTGTAATTTTCCTAAAAATCGAGGAGCAAAACCTTTAAATCCAAACTCATAGGTGGATCTACCTGCCGCCAAAATCAATCCATGAAAAGAGGCGACTAAACCAAAAAGTCCCACGGTCAAAAGCAAATGAAATAACAAGGAATTAGCTCCAACAATTTGACCCATTGCCAATGGAAGTGGGGAGTCAGAAGTTTCCCCAGATAGGCCATTTTTAAAAACAATCGCTTCCCAACCGCCCACGCCTATCGCAGCCACAAAGACCAATACACATAAAATCACGAGGGTAAAAAGTGCAGAGCCAAATCCTCTTTTGATATCTTTTTGAGGGTTTTCGGCCTCCTCGGCTACATTGGCCAAACC
Organism: Sphingobacterium thalpophilum; assembly: GCA_945878525.1. Taxonomy (GTDB): domain Bacteria; phylum Bacteroidota; class Bacteroidia; order Sphingobacteriales; family Sphingobacteriaceae; genus Daejeonella; species Daejeonella thalpophilum_B. The sequence continues at coordinate 3,449 of CAMCTU010000056.1, read as the reverse complement.
TTCGATGCCTAAGAAAAACCAAATTGCAAAAGGCAAAGCGGCAACTACGCCAAACCAACCATTGGGCCAAGCATTGTGCTGCATATTGACCCATTTGAAATGAGGTAAGGTAACCCCAGCAAAAATTAAAATTTCCACCACGGCAATAATGGTAATCCATAATTCAAAAGTTGCCGCTGCTTTTACTCCATAAATATTTAATGCGGTGAAAATAAAATAGGCCGATAAGGAAATCCACAAAATAGGTATGTCAGGAAAAAATAAATTGAAATACGCCCCGATTCCAAAGGCAATCGCAGGTGGTGCAAAAATAAATTCGATCATTTGGGCGATGCCCGCAATAAATCCCACATGATCCCCAAAGGCTTTATTGGCATAATCAAAAACCCCACCGGCCTTTGGAATTGCACAGGCTAATTCCGCATAAGAGAAACTAAAGCAAGCATAAAGCACAATGATAATGCCTGTGGCAATGGCCAAACCCAGCGTTCCACCCTCTTTTAAGCCTAGGTTCCAACCGAAGTACATGCCAGAAATCACATACCCAACCCCGAGGCCCCATAACATCAAAGGACTAAGTACTTTTTTCAAATGTGCTTGATTGTCACTTTCGATTGAATTATCTCGCATTCAAAAGGAATTTGTACGTGGGTTTGTCGAATAAAAGTCAAAAATTAAAATCATCAAGACCTCTCGTTCTTTGAAAACGAATTTAGATAAATATTAATTGAATTGAATGAGTTTTAGGCAAAATCAAACCTAATTCCTGTAAAATAAATTTTAAAATGAAATCAGAAAAACTCATGGAGGACGCATTTTTTGATTGGTTATAATCTAGGATACGGAATTAGAAGGAAAGTAATGGCACAAAATGAATCCATGATGATCGCGAAAGCGGGTTTTGACCAACATGCCATTGGGACTTTGCACCATCATCCACATACCCAAGCATCCTACGTTTCAAAAGGTAAATTTGAAATTTCGATTGGAGGGGAAAAGTCGATTTTAAAGGCTGGAGATATCTATTTTGTTTCAAGCGGCGAGGAATATGGGGCCGTTTTTTTAGAGCAGGGGGAGTTGATCGACATATTCAGCCCGAGGCGTGATGATTTACTGTAAAAGATTGAACTTTTTGTTCGATTTAAGTTCAGTCAGATTTGTTTCATTTCCACCGTCTGGTCAGCTGGGCTCGCAATTGACATTAGGAATGCTTCGTCTTGCATGATTGTCCTATAGGCGGGCCACCTCTTAAAGCCATGTTAGCATGGCTAATCAATTATCCATGAGAACTTTTATTTCTTTTTAGCCTTTGCATTGCCGTTTGTCTTCATCGAGATCAAGCTAGTATTTTCTAAAAAACCCATGCAAAAAAGTTTAAGTTTAAATTTAAATTTGCAAAATGAATTTCTCTTCCAAGCTGCTCGAAAATGCAGTCAATGAATTTTCAAGTTTACCTGGTATCGGTCAGAAAACGGCCTTGCGTTTAGTTTTACATTTACTAAACCAGCCTCAGTCGGAAGTTGAAAAGTTTAGCAGCTCCCTTTTGGTCCTAAAACGGGATATCCGCTATTGCGTGGAATGTCATAATATTTCTGATCAGGAAATTTGTGAGATCTGCAGTTCAGTAAAGCGCGATAAGTCGCTGATTTGCGTTGTAGAAGATACCCGTGATGTAATGGCTATCGAAAATACCGGACAATATCAGGGTGGATATCATGTGATGGGAGGATTAATATCCCCGATGGATGGTATTGGTCCCTCGGATTTGAATATTGAGAGTCTTATTAAACGGGTTCATGAAGGTGGAATCAAAGAGGTGATATTAGCATTAAGTGCAACCATGGAAGGAGATACTACCATATTTTACCTGTACAAAAAACTGAAAGATGCGGGGATTTCGATTAGCACGATAGCTCGTGGAATTGCATTTGGAGGTGAATTGGAGTATGTGGATGAAATTACCTTAGGAAGATCCATTGCAACGAGGGTACCTTACGAAAACTCTCTGGCCAGATAAATCGTACAATGAAAACAAACAATGAACCTTAAAAATAAAACAGTAATCATTACCGGTGCATCTTCAGGTATTGGAAGGGCATGCGCCGAGGAGTTTGCAAGAAAAGGTTCAAACCTTGTATTGGGGGCACGTCAATATGTTACATTATGTGAAATTGCCCAGGATCTGGAGGCGCGTTATGGTATCAAAGCGGTGGCTGTTCAGTGTGATGTTTCTGTAGAATCAGACTGTAAGATTCTGATCGATCAGGCAATGGCCAGTTTTAATCGTATCGATATTCTGGTAAACAATGCCGGTATCTCCATGCGTGCTTTGTTCAAAGACCTAGATCTGCAGGTTTTACGGAACCTGATGGATGTCAACTTTTGGGGTGCTGTTTACTGTACCAAATATGCGCTACCCGAATTATTGAATCATCAGGGTTCAGTGGTTGGCGTCTCATCCATAGCAGGTTACCGCGGATTACCCGGCAGAACGGGATATTCGGCATCTAAATTTGCTCTCAACGGATTTCTGGAGGCATTAAGGGTAGAAAATTTAAAAACCGGTTTACATGTAATGGTAGCATCTCCCGGATTTACTTCTTCAAATATCCGTAAGGTAGCGTTGGTTAAAGATGGTACAGCTCAGGGCGAAACCAGCATGGATGAAGATAAAATGATGAGTTCAGGGGAAGTAGCCCAGATCATTGTTAAAGGAATTGAACAGCGTAAACGTTCATTGATTATGACAGCACAGGGCAAACTTACTGTCTTTTTAAATAAGGTTTTACCTTCCTGGTTAGATGGGATGGTTTACAATCATTTTACCAAAGAAAAGGATCCACTGATTAAATGAAAGCTAAATTTTACCTGATTATTCTTTTATCGGCAATATTTCAGGATGCATCTGCCGATGTTTTAATCCGTAAGGATCTCGCCTATCTTGATTCAAAGAATGTCCGTAATCTTCTGGATGTTTATTATCCTGAAAATATAAATGAGCCGAAAGATGTATTGGTGTTTATCCATGGTGGCTCATGGAATAGTGGTAGTAAGGACATGTATGGGTTCCTGGGTAAGAATATGGCTCGTAAAAATGTTGTATCTGTTATCATTAATTATAGCCTGAGTCCTGAATTTCAATATGGAAAAATTGCTTCAGATTGTGCTATGGCTATTAAATGGGTGAGGGATAGTATCAGCAGGTTTGGTGGGCGCTCCGACAGGATTTTTGTCATGGGCCATTCGGCAGGAGGCCATCTGGCAGCAATAATCAATAATGACCCAAGATATTTTGAGGCTGCGGGCATTCCTAATCCAATAAAAGGTGTTATTTTGAATGATAGCTTCGGACTGGATATGTTTGAGTATTTGAACCTGGCAAAACAGAACAAACAGACAGCAGGGTTTTTGGATGCATTTACAAAGGATCCGGAAAACTGGAAAACAGC
>CAMCTU010000055.1 GCA_945878525.1 Sphingobacterium thalpophilum | reverse complement strand
AGTTGGAGTTTTAGAATAGCGGGTAACCACAAGCATTTCACGGTCAAACAATGAATCGGGAATTTCATAAAAATATTTCCCATCCAGACGATGAACTTTGAATAAACCATTATCAGTTTTGGCCTTATCGGTTATGACCTCTTTATATGGTTTAATGCCGGTTTTTGGTGGTGTTGGCGGTGTTGGAGCCGCCGGCTTTGCTGACTCAGTAGCCGGAGCAGCAGGTTTTTTGCGTTCCTGTGCCTGAACATAATCCAGACCGGAAAGAAAGATCAATACCGCAAATGCGGTGAATTGTACTTTGCGAAAGTTTAATAACATAGAGTTTTATATAATGGTTAGGTTGTATGGAATTTACAAATCTATTGATTGAAGTGAATATGTATAATTTTTATATACTTTTCGGCGTTAAATATATCAATATAGTGCAATAATGAGTCACAATCGGACGAATAATTTTTATCTGCAGGGAATTTTGCGGGAAAATGTCATCAGCATATTAGCTGGATAGAATTATACATATAGTTAAATTCGCTGTTCAAGCGTTGTTATAATCCTTCCTTTACTATTCCTATCTGTTGGTAAAACATCAATTAATAAATTTCTTCCATTTCTTGATCTGAACAATTTCTCCATTTCTTTCACTGGTTTGAAGTTTATAGCCAGAATTTCATCTGTTTTCATAATGCTGACCTGAGCTATAGATGATAAGGGTTCAATTCTTATAATTCAGTCATAATTTTCAACGGCCCAAATGCATATCATCAGTAATTCTTTTCTATTTTTAAGAAATAGTGATTTGCATAACAGACTCTAAAATACACTCTAATGAAAATAAAGCATTTAATAGTAGTGATCCTGTCTTTTCTAATGGTAGAAGCTACTTTTTCAAAGTCCCTACCTCCGCGGAAAATTCTCAAAATGTTAAAGAATTCTGTAATTCTGAATGATCATTTTACAGGCTTTTCGCTTTTTGATCTGGGAAAAAGGAAAATGATTACCGGGCAAAATGAAGATAAATATTTTACCCCGGCTTCAAATACCAAATTATTTACGTTTTATGCCGGTTTAATGCTTTTAAAAGATTCAATTGCCGGACTAAAGTACATTGAGCGCGGCGATTCATTGATCTTCTGGGGGACGGCGGATCCTTCATTTCTTGATCCTCAATTTATAGAGCAGCTCATATTAGAAAAGCTCAAGAGCTCAGGAAAGAAGATTTATAGGGCAAAAGGTGTATTTAATGCTGATTTTTATGGTACGGGCTGGACTTATGATGATTACAATGAGTATTACCAGCCGGAAATGTCAGATCTGCCAATGTATGGTAATGTGGTGCGCTTTAGCAGAAATTCAGACGGATTACAAAGCTATCCGCGATTTGTTCCCGGAGGACTTTTGACATTGCAGACGGTTCAATCTGACAGTCCTGCAAAATTCAGAATTAAACGTGATATATTAAGCAATGTATTTCAGCAGCCCAATTCAAATGTGCCTGCAGTTTTTTCTCAGGTAATTCCCTTTAAAGTTACAGATGAATTAATTGGAGATTTGATGAAGCAAAAAATTCCGGCATTTTCTGGTAATATCACTTATTTGAAACCCTCACAAACTAGGATTTGGAATAGTATTTCGGTAGATACTCTTTATAAAAGAATGCTGCTGCCAAGCGATAATTTCATTGCAGAGCAGATTCTTTTAAATATTGCTGCCACCAAAGGAATTGAAATGAATACTGCTGCAGTAATCGATTATGTAAAAAATAATTTTCTGTCTGACCTTCCCGATAAGGCAGTATGGGTAGATGGTTCAGGCCTGTCCAGGCAGAATTTGTTTACACCAAGAAGCATAGTCAGGCTGTGTGAAAAGATTTATGATGAAATTGGGGATCAGGACCGGCTTTTTGACCTCTTACCCCAGGGTGGCAAAACAGGAACATTAAAAAATCTTTTTATAGGAGATAAGCCTTATGTATTTGCAAAAACAGGAAGCCTGTCAAACAACTATAATTTAAGCGGCTACCTCATTACAGCTTCGGGTAAACAACTGATTTTTTCATTCATGAACAATAATTTTAACAGGCCGACCGCAGAAATACGTTCTGAGATGGAAAAACTGATCAAGGAGATTCACAAAAAATATTGATTGGTTTTAATAGATTTAGCAATTATTTAATAGTTTCATTCCATAATAATCTACCGAAATAATAATTGGCATCATGAAAAACATTAAGATTTTTCTAATATTATTTCTGGTAATAATTGTATGAAGCTACAGAACAGGTAATCCTGTTATAATTACAATTTATACAGTTAGACATACGGTGAAAGAAGTGAAAGACTCCAAGAATCAGAACCCTGCTCTTAGAATCGAAGGTATAGAAAGAGCTTAGACATTAGCCGTTAAATTAAAAGGTACCAAGCTTGATGAGGCATTTACTACAAATTACAAAAAAACTAGTCAGACCGCATTCTATTCTTTTTTGAGTTGACGATTGATTCAGATGGCAAGGTAAATCTTATAAAAATGCAATAGGGCAAGGCATAGTACCATAATAAGATAATCTTTAAAAATAAGTTTATAAAAGGCATGATAAATGGTGCAGGCTTAAGCCTTTTTTTTGGTGGTACAGCCTATTTGGGGATGCCTCGTAATCAGGCTTTCAAAGAACTTGTTTTTGAGGGTATTGAGATTTACGGGCTTAATCATGGGGCATCCAGAAGCAATAATATCACGCTGGATATTTTTTCTATTGCCGAAAAAGCAGCCGCAAGCCGCTTTGGAGCTGAAGATTCCATTTTCTTGTCGAGTGGATATCTTGCTGCTCAGCTTCTTGTTCAGCAATTTTATGAAAGCCACTTGCTAATATATGCACCCGATACTCATCCGGCACTCTGGATTGGAAGACCACAAGCTACAAGGATAAAATATGAAGTGTGGGCAGAGGAAGCGATCAATCAGATCAATGAATCAGATCAGCCGGTAATGATCATCAGCAATTCGCTGAATAACTTAATTCCCGAAATCTACAGTTTTGATTGGCTAAAGCGGATAGATTCTCAGAAAGAAATTATCTTCTTGATTGATGATTCGCATGGAGTTGGAATTACTGGTGATAGGGGCAGGGGAATTTACAGTAGTCTGCCGCAAATGCCAAATATCCAGATCTTCGTAATAGCATCTATGGCCAAAGCACTGGGTTTTGATGCAGGTCTGATTCTTGGCAGTAATGCGGGGATTGCGAGTCTGAGAAATTCACCTGTTTACGTTGGCAGTTCACCACCCTCTCCCGGGATGCTTTATGCATTTGTTCATGCGGAGCTAATTTATAATGAACAGCTGGAGAACTTACAAAGGAATTTAATACTCTTCACTGATTTTCTTGTATCAACACAACAGCTGTTTTTCATCAATAATTTTCCGGTATTTTTGCTTAAGGATGATCAGATCGCTTTTGATCTTTTGAAAAATGGCATTTACATTTCCTCTTTCCCTTATCCGGATCCCAAGGGTAAATCAATCCACAGGATTGTTTTAAATAGTAGTCATAAAAAGGAAGAACTTGAAATTCTTGCGAATGCGATCAATAAAATCTATTAACCCCAATTAAATAGCTAGAATATTTCCTCAAAACTACTTTAATTTATACTTTATGGGAGGATTTACAGGTCTTCAAACGCAATATCTATTAAATCATAATTCTGCCATCCAATAAAATCAAAATGCCACCATTCATTGTTAAGCACTCTGAATCCGTGTTTTTCCATGGTATCCCGAAGTAATTTGCGGTTTTGGATGATTTTGGCTGGAAGATTATTAAAATCAGATGCGGCTTCGGCAGCGAAACTATCGTAAGGAGTAGGCATTTCTAATTCTTTTCCCGTTCTCAGATCGATTAGAGTCAGGTCGATTGCACAGCCCCTGTTATGGCGCGATCCATCTTTTGGGTTTGCAACAAAAGTTTTATCAGACGCAATTGCAAAGAATTTAACTGTTACACTGTACGGGCGGTATCCATCAAATATTTTTAGTCCGTATCCGGATTTTTTTAGTTCATCCTGAACATTTTCAAGTGCATCAACTACTGGTAATCTTGCGAATGCCCTTGCCTGCTTGTAAACAGCTTGTTTTGCAAAATTATTTTTTCCGGCGTATCTGATGTCAAGTTTAATAGTGGGAATATGTTTTTTGATCTCAATTAGCTGCTTGTTTTTATCTAGTTCAACCGATTTTTTATAAATACTATATTCATTAATGACCTCTAAGCCATAAGGATTTTTAAGTTGTGAATAAGTTTCACTAAATACCGATACCAGGAGTAATAATAAAAGTTTTTTCATCAGCGACTTGAAACAATTAGAAGATCAAGATCCTTCATTGGAATATTAAAGCGGTCTGACAGATCCTTGTTGGTCAATTTTCCCTGATAAAGGTAGATTGCATTCCGAATTCCGGGCCTTTCCCAAATCAAATTCATTATACCCCCCATTTCTCCTATATCTAAAATGATTGGAGTGAAAATATTAGTTAAAGCATACGTTGCAGTACGCGAAACTCTCGATGCAATATTTGGAACGCAATAATGAATCACTTCATGTTTTCTGAATGTTGGAACAGTATGATTAGTGACACTTGAGGTTTCAAAACATCCACCCTGATCAATACTCACATCAATTATCACTGAGTTGGGTTTCATTTTGCTAACTGTTTCCTCTGGAACAATGCATGGGCTTCTTCCGTGATTGGCACGAATAGCTCCGATAGCGACATCACAACTACAAATTGCCTTATGTAACACAACCGGCTGAATAACAGAGGTAAAAACCCTGCTTCCAATATTATTTTGCAAACGACGTAACCTGTAAATTGAGCTGTCGAAAACCTTGACTTCAGCACCCAGCGCAATTGCGGTCCGAGCAGCATACTCCCCGACTGTTCCAGCACCCAAAATAACAATTTCGGTAGGGGGTACACCTGTAATACCCCCAAGCATTAAACCCTTACCCTCAAATACATTACTCAGATATTCTGCAGCAATCAGGACAGAAGTAGCGCCCACAATTTCACTCATAGCCCTCACCACACTCAGTATATTTCCTTCATCACGAAGGTACTCAAAGGATAAAGCGGTTATGTTCTTTTTCATAAGCGACTTAAGAAAATCAGCTTTCATAGTCGACATCTGTAGTGCAGAAAAAAGAACCTGACCCATTTTCATCATTTCAACTTCATCCTCCGTAGGTGGAGCAATTTTTATAATCAGATCAGCTTTGTAAATCTCTTTTTTATCATAAACAATCTGAGCACCCTGCTCACTGTAATGATTGTCTTTAAAGTTTGCAGCCAGTCCTGCACCAGCCTCAATTACGACTTCATGACCATTCTGGACCAACAATCCTACAGATAAGGGTGTTAAAGCGATTCTGTTTTCTTGAAAGGAGGTCTCTTTTGGTATCCCGATATACAGGTTGTTCTTCTTGTTTCTTAGCTCTAACATCGCCTCCTGCGGTTGCATCATGGCTTGTTTTGCAATGTCAGATAATTCACTCATCATGCTGTTTTTATAAGGAAATTGAAGATACAAAAAATTTAAAATCCGAATTATTTAATTTGGATTAAACCTTTGATACCTTAATATTGCGTAATTCGCTTTCACCTTCAGATATTGTTATTAGAAGATAGTGTTGGGGCCAGAGATCAGATATTTTTTGAGGCCATTCAATAAAGCAGAATTCTCCGGATGCTAAATATTCTTCAAATCCGATGTCAAATGCTTCATTTTGTGTTCTGATACGGAAGAAGTCGAAATGATAGATTTTACCTTTGGTGTATTCATATTCATTCACTATAGAGTAAGTTGGGCTACTCGCCATTTCTTTCATTCCGAGCTCAGAACATAATGATTTGATCAGGGTGGTTTTTCCGGCACCCATATCACCCTCAAAAAGAAAAGTTTTTACATTTTCCGCAAATTTCAGTAATTCTGATGCAGCGGCTTTCAATTCCCCTTCGTTTTTTACCCGGATGTTCATTGGATCAAATTATAGACTAATAATTTTCTGAGTCCGAATTATTTCGGACTGTAAGTTACGTATGGAACAATCATTTCCTCCATAGAAATTCCCCCATGCTGGAAGGTTTCATTAAAATAATTTACAAAATGGTTGTAATTGTTAGGGTACACAAAAAAGCTATCTTCCTTTGCAAAGATAAAGCTTGAACTCATATGTAGTTTTGGCAGCATGGCTTCATGTGGATTTTTAACAAGAAATACATCCTTTGGATTGAAGTCCAAATTTTTACCTTGTTTATACCTTAAATTGGAATTTGTATTCCGGTCGCCGATCACTTTACTTGGATGTTTAACCCGAATTGTGCCATGGTCTGTGGTTATGATCAGTTTAATTTTTTTCTGAGAAAGCTTCTTTAAAGCATCTAGCAGAGGCGAGTGTTCGAACCAGGAAAGTGTTAAAGAACGATACGCTGCTTCATCATTTGCAAGCTCCCGTATCATTGCCATATCTGTTCGGGCATGAGAAAGCATGTCGACAAAATTATAGACGATAACATTCAGGTCATTTCCTATTAAATTATTCAGGTTTTCACTAATGTTTTTTCCCTGTTCAAAGGTCAGGATCTTATTATAAGAGTATTTGCAGTCTTTACGCATTACTCGCTGAATCTGCTCGGCAAGAAATTTTTCTTCAAAAAGGTTTTTCCCACCCTCATCTTCATCGTTTTGCCACATTTTCGGAAAGTGTCGTTCCATCTCAAGCGGCATGAAACCTGAAAAAATGGCATTTCTGGCATATTGGGTTGCGGTTGGTAAGATGCTGTAATAACTATCTTCTTCATCTATACGGTAATAATCCATCAAAAGAGAGTTAATCATTTTCCATTGATCATATCTTAAATTGTCAATAAGTATAAAAAAGGTGGGTATTTTAGCTTCAAGTGATGGAAAAACTTTTTTAACAAAGAGTTGATTAGAAGTGATGGGTCCATTTTCAGGATTCTTTAACCACTTAAGATAGTTTTTTTCAATAAACTTTGAGAACTGGACATTAGCCTCTGATTTCTGAACCGTCAGTATCTCATGCATACCCTCGTCTTCAAGTTTCTCGAGGGATAGTTCCCAGTAGACTAATTTTTTATAAACCTCCACCCACTCCGAGTGGCTGAGGTTATCATTCAGCGTCATTCCCAGAGTTCTGAAATCCTGCCTGTAAGCCATTGAAGTTTTTTCGCTGACCAGGCGTTTATTATCGATCAGTTTTTTAATAGTTAATAATATCTGTTTTGGATTGACAGGTTTGATTAGATAATCGTCTATTTTAAAACCGATTGCATCTTCCATCATGTACTCCTCCTCGTTTTTAGTGATGAGTACAATCGGTATGTCGGGATCTATGGTTTTTATTCTGGCAAGAGTTTCCAGTCCGGTGAGACCCGGCATATTTTCATCAAGGAATACTAGATCAAAATTTTCTTTTTTGAAACAATCCAGGGCATCATTACCATTGGTTACGGTCTTAATTATGTATCCTTTTTCATTGAGAAAAAGTATATGGGGTTTCAACAGATCGATTTCATCGTCGGCCCATAATATGGTAGTTTCTTGCATTTCTAGGTAAATTTAGTAATAAATTGCTCTTTGAATTTATTTCTACGTTCAATTGTCATTAAAAATAACAATTTTTGTGCCGTAAGATTCTCAATCTTGAATAAGAAGAAAATTATTAATGATCCCGTTTATGGTTTTATTACCATACCGTCAGAACTGATTTACGATCTGATTCAGCATCCCTATGTTCAGCGTTTACGCTATATCAAGCAATTGGGAATGACTCACTTGGTATATCCGGGGGCATTACACACACGATTTCATCATGCATTGGGTGCTATGCATTTGATGAGCCTTGCTGTTGAAACAATAAAAAGCAAGGGACAGGCAGTTTCTTACGAAGAGGAAGAAGCAGTCATGATTGCAATTTTGCTTCATGATATCGGTCATGGGCCATTTTCGCATGCTTTGGAACATACAATTGTTGATGGAGTATCACACGAGCATATTACTGCGCTTTTGATGAATAATTTAAATAATGAGTTTGATGGAAAATTAAGTCTGGCTTTAGAAATTTTTAACAATCGCTACGCAAAGACATTCTTACACCAGTTGGTTTCAGGGCAATTAGATATCGATCGGCTTGATTACTTAAATCGGGATAGTTTTTTTACAGGAGTATCTGAAGGAGTAATAAGCTTTGACAGAATAATAAAAATGCTGGATGTCAATGATGATTTATTGGTTGTAGAGGAAAAGGGCATTTATTCCATCGAAAAATTTTTAATCGCCCGAAGATTGATGTATTGGCAGGTTTATCTGCACAAGACAGTCATTGCCGCGGAGCAGATGCTGGTAAAGATCTTGGAGAGGGCAAAAGTACTTTCAACGGAAGGCAGGAATTTATTTGCAACGCCATGTTTTTCTTATTTTTTGAATAATTCTATAAGCAGGGAAGAATTCAAAAATGATCCCCAAAATTTGGAAAGATTTACCAAACTAGATGATAATGATATATTTACATCAATTAAGGTTTGGACTGATGATGAAGATCTGATCCTTTCAACACTTTGTAAACATTTGATCAGTAGAAATTTATATAAGGTTGAGATGAGTAATGAATCGCCCTCAATGGAATGGATAAATGAATTGGCAGAGAGAGTAACTGATAAATTTGAGGTTTCTGATGATGATACTTCATATTTCGTATTTACTGATACAATAAAAAACAATGCTTATAATTTTGGCGACGGGAGTATCAATATTTTGATGAAAAATGGTTCAATTCAAGATATCACTAAGGCATCTGATAATTCTAATCTGGAAGCTTTGGCTAAGACCGTAAAGAAATATATACTTTGCTATGTTAAAGAAATAAGAGATGTCAATTAACAAACTAATGAATAAATACAAAATTTGTTCGTTAAGATATAAGCTATAAATTTGTCCGATGCTACTAACTGCACACCAGGTTGGAATTTTACTCAAAGGAACTGTAGAAGGTAATCCTGAGGTGACGGTGAATCAGCTTGCCAAAATAGAAGATGCCAAGCAGGGTTCTTTATCTTTTCTTGCTAATTCCAAGTATGAGCAATTTGTATATGGATCAGGCGCATCCATAATTATAGTCAATGATGATTTTGTCCCGGCGCAACCTATTAGCGCAACATTAATCAGGGTTAAAGATTCATATAGTGCATTTTCTGTTTTACTGGAGAAATACGATGAACTCTTAAAATCGAATAAGACAGGAATAGAAGAGCCTAGTTTTATTCATCCAAGTGCAGAGATTGGTAAAGATGTTTACATTGCGGCATTTGTTTATATTGGACCTAATGTAAAAATTGGTGATGGAAGCAAGATTTATCCCAATAGTTATTTGGCAAACAATGTAGTTGTTGGTAAAAATGTAACTTTATATGCTGGGGTTAAAGTTTATTTTAATTGTATAATCGGCGAAAATTCCATTATTCATTCTGGAGCAATAATTGGTAGTGATGGGTTTGGTTTTGCAAACGATGGTGAGGGTAAATACAGGAAAATAAGCCAGATTGGGAACGTGATCATAGAAGAAAACGTAGAAATTGGATCAAATACGACCATTGATCGTGCAACTATGGGTTCAACTGTAATACGAAAAGGGGTAAAACTGGATAACTTAATCCAAATTGCTCATAATGTGGAAATTGGTGCTAATACCGTAATCGCGGCACAAACCGGAATTTCTGGCAGTACCAAAATTGGTGAAAATTGTGTCATCGGTGGACAGGTAGGAATGGTGGGTCATATTAACATCGCAAATGGAAGTAATATTGGTGCAAAAACAGCGGTTAATAACTCCATAAAAGAAGAGAATATGAGCTGGAATGGATTCCCGATGATGTCATACCGTGACTCACTGAAATCACAGGTCGTAATAAAGCGCTTACCTGATCTAGAAAAGCGGATTGAAGATCTGGAAAAAATTTTAAAAGACCGTTCAAAGTAATCGTGTTAGGGCTATTGAATATTTAATGCAATGAATGTAAAGCAAAGAACTATTAAGTCGGTCGTTTCTGTCACAGGGGTTGGTTTACACACCGGTAAGGTTGCAAAGATGACATTTAAACCTGCAGCCGATAACCACGGATATAAATTCCAAAGAATGGATCTTCCGGGGCAACCGGTCATAGATGCTGATGTAGATAATGTAACGGATACTTCAAGAGGAACTACTCTTACGCAGAACGGAGCAAGTGTTAATACGGTTGAGCATGTTCTGGCAAGCCTGGTTGGTACTGAAGTAGATAATATTTTGATAGAGCTTGATGGACCTGAAATTCCAATTATGGACGGTAGTTCAATCTTGTTTGTGGATGCGCTTGAAAGTGTAGGATTTGTTAATCAGGAAGCCGATCGGGAGTATTATAATATACCTTACAATATTCATTATTCAGAACCTGATCGAAAAGTGGAGATGGTTGCTATGCCATTGGACGATTACCGTTTCACTTGTATGATTGATTATAACTCTCCGGTGTTAGGCAGTCAACATGCAGCAATAACTACACTTTCTGAGTTTAAAAAGGAAATTGCTTCTTGCCGCACATTTTGTTTCTTGCATGAACTTGAAATGTTATTAAAACATGATTTGATTAAGGGAGGTGATTTAAATAATGCAATTGTGGTGGTTGATAAGCAGATAAGTAAGGATGAGTTAAAGAATCTTGCAAAACTTTTTAACCGCGAGGATATTGATGTGGCAAGGGAAGGAATTCTAAATAATATTGAATTGCGTTACCAGAATGAACCCGCCAGACATAAACTTTTGGACATGATTGGTGATTTGGCATTAGTTGGCGTCCCATTAAAAGGGCATATTATGGCTGCAAGACCAGGGCATGCTGCCAACATTGCATTTGCCAAAAAGATTAAATCTCAGATTAAAAAGGAAAGATCAAAAAAAAGTGTACAGGTTTATGATCCTAGCGTTCCGCCTTTGTATGATGTGGTTCAGATCATGAACATTTTGCCTCACAGACAGCCCTTTCTTTTCATTGACAAGATTCTCGAACTTTCAAAAACACATGTGGTAGGGGTTAAAAATGTAACCATGAATGAAGAATTCTTCAAAGGGCATTTTCCCGGAGCGCCTGTTTTTCCAGGTGTGATTCAGATTGAGGCAATGGCACAAACCGGAGGAATTTTAGTTCTTAGTACTGTTCCTGATCCACGAAATTATCTGACCTACTTTCTTAAAATTGATAAGGTGAGGTTTCGTGCACAAGTCTTACCGGGAGACACAATTGTTTTTCGCTGCGATTTAATGGAACCAATTAGAAGAGGTATATGCCAAATGAAAGGTGTTGGAATGGTTGGTGAAAAGATTGTTGTAGAGGCAGAAATGATGGCACAAATAATCAGAGTAAAAGAAAGCGAACCAAACATATGATCCAGCCCTTAGCATATATTCATCCGGAGGCCAAGATTGCCGAGACCGTTGTAATCGAACCATTTGTTACTATATACAAGGATGTTGTTATAGGTGAAGGCACCTGGATTGGTTCAAATGTTACCATAATGGATGGTGCACGAATCGGTAAAAACTGTCGTATTTTTCCTGGAGCTGTTGTTTCTGCCCCTCCACAGGATTTGAAATATAAGGGGGAACCTTCAACAGTAACCATTGGAGACAATACTATTATACGTGAATGCGTGACCCTTAACCGGGGTACTGCACTCGACAAGAATACAACAACCATCGGTTCAAATTGTCTCATAATGGCCTATGTTCACATTGCTCACGATTGCGTTATCGGAAATAATGTCATTATTGCCAATTCAGTACAATTGGCTGGGCATATTGAAGTACAGGATTATGCTTTTATTGGTGGAGCTTCAGCAGTTCATCAGTTCGTTTCAATTGGGGCACACTCAATTATATCTGGTGGTTCCCTTGTGCGTAAAGATGTTCCTCCATATACCAAAGCTGGTCGTGAGCCGCTTTCTTATGTTGGGATTAATTCTGTTGGATTACGCAGGAGAGGATTTAGTTCTGAGCAAATAAATGAGATTCAGGATATTTACAGAACCATATTCCTTAAAAAATACAATATTTCAAGGGCCTTGGATATTATTGAAACCGAGCGTGAAGCCACAGAAATGAGAGATGAGATCATTGATTTTATACGGAACTCAAATCGTGGTGTTATGAAAGGTTTTGGTAATTCTTAAATCCTGAATCCCAGAGGGATTTAAAATATGATGAAGATAAACCTTGAACACATTGGACGTCGGTTTAATCGTGAATGGATCTTCAGTGATGTAAATTATGTTTTTGAAACCGGCACTTCTTATGCCATTCTGGGTGCTAACGGTGCCGGAAAATCTACATTCTTACAGCTTATCTCTGGCAGTTTGAGCAGTTCAGAAGGAGTAATTTCTTATTCTAAAGAAGGTGCCTTGCTCAACTCAGAGCTTGTTTTTGAGCATCTATCTATGGCAGCACCTTATCTGGAGCTAATTGAAGAATTTACATTAAATGAGCTAATTGATTTTCATTTTCAGTTCAAGAAATATCGTTCAGGACTTGATCGTTTACAATTGATTGAACTCATGGGTTTGAAAAGATCGGAGTTTAAAGCAATAAAACATTTTTCATCAGGAATGAAACAGCGGGTTAAACTTGCTCTGGCTTTTTGTTCTGATACTGAAATGATCCTCCTGGATGAACCTGCTTCAAATTTGGATCAGCAGGGATTGGAATGGTATCTGTCGCTTGTTAAAGAATTTTCGGCAGACCGGATGCTGATTATTTGTTCCAATCAAATACAGGAGTATAGCTTTTGTAAAAATCAATTAAATATAGCGGACTACAAGTAAAATACACGCACTACCATCAAGTCAATTATTGGAAAATTAATAAAATGCCGCTATCTTTATAACTTGAAATCAGTAAAATATTATGGCAAAGGCTTCAGAAATTAAATCAGGAAACATATTACGTTACAATGGTGAATTGGTGACTGTTGATGAAATAATTCATCGTACACCGGGAAAGGGAGGAGCTTTTTATATTGGTAAATTGCGTAATATAAAAACAGGTAAAATCGTAGAAGCCAGGATGGGAACTGATGAACAGGTAGAGATTTGCAGGGTTGAAACTACTGATTACCAGTATCTTTATGAAGAAGGGGATTATTTCGTAGTCATGGATAATATATCCTACGAGCAATTCAGCATAGAAAAGACCTTATTTGGTAATGCAGCCAAGTTCCTGAAAGAAGGTATGAACGTGATTGTTTCTTTTGAAAGTGAAGAACCAATAATGGCACAGGCGCCAAGCAGTGTTGAGCTTGAAATTACATATACAGAGCCTGCGGTCAAAGGAGATACATCTACCAATGCCTTGAAAAGTGCTACAGTTGAAACCGGAATTGAGATTCGGGTTCCTCTTTTTGTAAATCAGGGTGATAAGGTTAGGGTAGATACCCGCAACGGAGAATACATTGAAAGAGTAAAATAGGTTTTAGATTTTTTTATAAGGTCTTTTCTTTTTGGAAAGGCCTTTTTTATTGAGCCATATTTCGACTAAAATGTTTTTACATTCGTATTGTGGATAAAGCTACATTACGGAAATTATATCTGGATAAGCGTCAAAAGCTTTCACGTTCAGAGTACTGGACTTTGACAGATGCGCTGTTGGATGAGGTTAAGTGTTTTAACTGGTCAGGATATTCCCTCGTTCATGTTTTTCTCCCGATCAGAAACAAAAACGAGGTTGATACTTTTTCTATTCTGAATTTTTTCAAAGAAAACTTTCCTGATTTAAAGATTGTAATTCCCAGAACTGATTTTAAGAATCTGCGGATGGAAAACGTGCTTTTTGATCATGAGTATACTATTTTAGGCAGAAACAAATTTGATATTCCGGAACCAATCCACGGGACGATTATTCCGGCAGATCAAATTGATCTTGTATTTATTCCTCTTCTGGCCTATGATAAACTGGGTAACCGTGTTGGATATGGTAAGGGTTTTTATGATCGATTTCTTGTTAACTGCAGAACCAATGTAAAGAAGGTCGGTTTATCTTACTTCAATCCTGTTGAAGCGATAATTGATTTAAATGAGTTTGATGTTAAAATGGATGCCTGTATTTGTCCGTGTAAGATTTGGGAGTTTTGATTCAATAAACAACTGATTTTGATATTGTTATATTTAATGTGTGGTTTATTTTGTTTGCAGTTATTGATGGCTTTTTGTTTGGTAACGTGCTGATGCGGAGCCCCGCTTTTCGCTTATACGCTACAGGCATTAATCACAGTCCGGTATCTGCTGCAATGGGGTTTGCCAACATCAGGGAGAATTTTTAAACTTTGATCCACTCCCATAAAATCACTCTCTTTAAAAATTATATATCCAGTTCCAAAAGAACCGGACAATGATCAGAATGCCTTGCTTCAGGAAGTATTGCTGCCCTTTTCAGTTTATCTCTTAATTTTTCTGATACCAGATTATAATCGATTCTCCACCCCAGATTTTTAGCCCTGGCATTGGCTCTGAAACTCCACCAGGTATAGTTATGTGGTTCATTATTGAAATGCCTGAATGAGTCAATGTATCCTGAATTTATAAAATCTTCCATCCATTCGCGCTCTGCAGGAAGAAAGCCTGAAGAATTTGCATTTGATTTAGGATTATGGATATCGATGGGTCTGTGGCAAATATTATAATCTCCTGAAATCACCAGGTTGGGATAATCATGTTTAATTTTATCTGAATAATCTCTAAAATCTTCTAAAAATTGGTATTTGAATTCCTGACGCTCCTCGCCGCTGGAACCTGAGGGGAAATAGGTGCTCATCACAGAAACGCCTTCAAAATCCGCACGAAGAATGCGGCCCTCACGATCATAATCGTCCATTCCGGAGCTGTATTCTACATGCTTCGGACTAATTTTCGTAAAAATGGCTGTACCACTATAGCCTTTTTTTTCCGCCGGATTCCAGTAATGTTCATAACCCATTTGCTCAAGTAGAAGCAGATCTGTGAGCTGATCAGGAGTGGCTTTTATTTCTTGCAAACAAACCACATCCGGATTAGCGGCTTTTAACCATTCCAGCCAGTTTTTGCTTAATGCAGAGCGAATGCCGTTAACATTATAGGTAATGATCTTCATGGAAATTAAAGTGTTTTGTGTTTTAAATTTAGTTTCTTTTCGATCTTTCTTGCTTCTCCTTTTTTGAGGACGCTTACCATCATCGAAACATCTTCAACGGGCCGATCAGAAGTGCCTGTTTTCAGCATAGCGATTGCGTCGATCATTTCGATCCCGCTTACAACCTCACCGAAAACAGTATAGTTTTGATCCAGATGCGGTGATCCACCCAGTTCTTTATAAACCCTACGCTGAGAATCGGGAATGATACGACCATTCATTCTTTTTAGTTGTACATCTTCAAGTGTAACATCGGTCCATTTTTTACCCTGCACGATATAAAACTGACTTGCACTTGATTCTTTTTGCGGATTATTATCCCTTGCTGCTGCAAGAACACCTTTTTTATGAAATAGACTGTCTCTAAACTCGGATTCTATACGGTATTTCAGGTCGCCTTCACCCAATTCCTGACCAGGTTTTGCAGTTTTTGAATCCGGATCACCACCCTGAATCATAAACTCTTTAATAACCCGGTGGAAAAGGGTACCATTATAAAAACCTTCTTTGCTTAGTTTTAGAAAATTATCCCTGTGCTTAGGAGTTTGGTTGTATAGCATAATGATGCATTCTCCCTTGCTGGTGTTAATCTTTACAAAATCATGTTTCGGTTTCGCGAATACTGAGCTGGTACAAAGAATGAAAAAGAAAGTGAATAGTTTTCTCACAATTTAGACTAAATGCTTTCAAAATAGGTTATAATTAACGACCGCATAATCATTTCCTGTTCCAAAAGGGTATAGGCGGGTATAGGTTTAATCAGTTTCCAATGTGGCCACCCATCCTGATCAAGACCTTCAAGTTCATAAAAACCCAGTTCACTAAATAACCGGCAGTTTGCAATGTGCATTAATTCCTCTTTCTGACGTTTACTGAATTTTGCTGGTCCTTTGCCAAGTTCTTGAACACCAATCAGAAAGAGCATGACTTTCATATCCGGAAGATCTGTATCAAAATCTTTGGCAATCTGTTCTTTTAATACATTCCATTTATTGTTTATTTCTGCTGGGGTCATGCACAAAAGTCTGCAAAAAAATGGAATAATTGACCAGTGGGAATGTTAAAAAAATTCTTGCCAAGACGCAGAGAGAGCAAAATATATTACCTAAAACGATTGATTTATATAATATGAAATCCTTAGCGTCTTTTGCGAGAGTAATAATTTGAGAAGTACCCGGTGGTCAGTGTTCTCACCGACCATGTAATATTTTCACCTCAAATACTATATTTGTTCATGCAAAAACCAATCGTTACTGCTTTACTTTCATACGGAATGTCGGGAAAGCTATTTCACGGACCATTTGTTCATGTTCATACAGGCTTCCATTTTAAAGGTGTGCTTGAACATAACACCAAAAAAGTAAATGCCGATTACCCGGATGTAAAAAGTTACGATACTCTGGATGAGGTATTGAATGATCCTGAAATTGAACTGGTTATTGTGAATACCCCAAGTAATACTCATGTAGATTATTCCAGAAGGGCATTAATGGCAGGAAAAGACATTCTGGTTGAAAAGCCATTTGCTCCGACTCAGGCTGAAGCAAAAGAGATTTTTGATTTGGGAAGGAAACTAAACCGTAAGGTGATGGTTTACCAGAATAGAAGATTTTCGAGCGATTTTGCTGTTACCCGTGATACGATTAATAGTGGAAAACTTGGACAGATTATTGAGATGCATTTACGCTATGACCGTTACAGGGCGGATATTGGTCCGAAGGTTTTTAAAGAAAC
>CAMCTU010000054.1 GCA_945878525.1 Sphingobacterium thalpophilum | reverse complement strand
TTGCCTGATAATTCAGCACTTGAAGTTAAGGTCACTTCTTTCAAAGAATAAATGTTTCCAATTAGCTTTTCATCAAGAATAATAGAACTTGTGGAAATAAAATTATCTTCAAACCTGATGATGGTCGTGTGAAAATCTGCAACAATCTCCTTTTGTCGGTCCTTTTTATCGCGAGATTTCTTAAAAAAATTTAAAGCCATTCCGATTATATAGTTAGCATAGTTAAAACAGTTGTTACATTACCAAAATCCAATCTATCGAAAGATTGTCCTTTCCCAACAGAAACACGAAGTGAGCTTGGTGCATAAACTTTACTCATTGGGC
The DNA here is from genome assembly GCA_945878525.1 of Sphingobacterium thalpophilum. GTDB lineage: Bacteria > Bacteroidota > Bacteroidia > Sphingobacteriales > Sphingobacteriaceae > Daejeonella > Daejeonella thalpophilum_B. The sequence continues at coordinate 17,163 of CAMCTU010000054.1, read as the reverse complement.
TGGCAAGATTAGTAACAAACTCCAATTGAGCGATTTTACCGAATTCATTTTTGAAGCACTTAACCAAAACATGAAAGATTTTTAAACAATTTAAGAGGTTATCCGAGGTATTGCTTGGGTAGGAATTACTATTTTCCACTAAACTGGAAAACCACTTAATTGAAAACATTATTATATTTTAAATAGAGTTTATACTTAGTTTAATTTCTATTGCAGTTCCAATTATCATGATGGGCGTAAGTTTACATTAGTTAGTGCATTTATTCAAATCGAGATAACATAAACTTAATAAAAGCATTCTAATCTATAATTATTTTATTGATTTAATGCAAAAATACAATGAAATTGACAAAAAGTTTTAAAAAAACAATAAAATGCCGTATAATCGCAGATTGAATTTTGTAAAGGTAAAATTGTATCTATTTTTAAAATAAGCAGATAAATGATATTTTCGAAGTCAGATTTAAGTACAGTTTTGATTTTAGGTGCCAACAAAGGCGAAACAAAATCCCTGCGAATCAAAACAAAACACCTCAAACGCTTAAAACACTATGCCCTAACAATTGGCATTACTATATTTATTCTAACCTGCACAATTATATTTCTTACAGTTGAATTAAGCAAAATTGACAAGGAGAGAATCGCATACAACAGAGAAATCTCTCATTTAAAAAAACAGATACCTCCCCCTACGGATAGTGCGCAAGCCAGAAATTATATCCAGAATATAGAGAATAAACTAAAAAAAATTAATCAATATCTAATTAAAAGAGGGATTAAAGGATTCAAAATAGATGAGATAGGTGGCAATAACGAAACATCGGCTGAACTTCGCTCTGAAGACATCTATGCGCTTTACGATGAGCGACTAGAAGACTTTCTCCTTGGTGTAGCTTTCACTCCTCTAGGATATCCAGCTAATTATGCGATAAACTCAACCTTTGGTTACCGTGGTGATCCAATCAGACGTGGGAGGGTAGAGTTTCATCCGGGTATAGATTTCAAAGGACGCAGGGGTGATGCGGTTAAAAGTACTGCAGATGGTAAAGTAGTGATTGCAGGTTGGTTTCAAGGGTATGGGCAATGTGTAAAAATCAAGCATAAAAATAATCTTGAAACTCTATACGGTCATTTATCTAAGATCAATGTTAAAGTCGGACAAACTGTGAATACCGGACAGGTTGTAGGCCAAGTTGGTTCAACCGGGCATTCTACCGGGAATCATCTTCATTATGAGGTAAGAAAAAATGGCAAACCAATAAATCCCAAAAGCTTCCTAAGTATAAACTAAGAATATGGCAGGTAATAAAAATTCACAAAACAGCCCAGCGCCCACACTAATAAGCAAAGGCTGTGTAATCCATGGCAGAATTGAATCCGATGTTTTTATGAGAATCGATGGGCACATCAAAGGCGATTTAATCATTGCTGAGGGTTTGATAATTGGGGAACATGGAATAATTGAGGGAAATATCAAAGCCAGAGAAATTGTAGTTTTCGGAAAAGTAAATGGAAATGTCTCAGCAGACTCAATAGACATAAAAAATTCGGGTAATATACTTGGAGAGTTGCATACCAATTCTTTACAGGTTGAAACAGGTGCAACCTATATTGGAAACGTAGTTATGGACAAAGTGCCGGCAAAAAAAGAAAACGCTGCTGCTACGAGATAATTAAATAAACGCTCTTTTTTATTCACAATCTGTAAAAACCAAGTAGCTGATCAGCATATCTTAGTTTAGTTCGAGTATAATTTTAAAAGTTGATTGTCTGTTTTAACCGATCTTTGCAAGTCTTACCCAGGGTTAAAATACAATCAAAAAAATAAAATTAAGCGATCACCTGAAATCCAGGCTCCAAACCATTCAATTATTTATCCGCATCCCAATGAAAGTAAAAATTCTGCCTTTTATTTTTTTAGTGCTGACCACACTTAATACCAGTGCGCAACAAATAAAATCACAATTACAGACAAAAAGTACTAGTCTTCCACGTCCAAAATTAGTTGTAGGAATAATGGTAGATCAGATGAGATGGGATTATTTGTACCGTTTCTTTGATCGCTATGGTAGTGGTGGATTTAAGCGTATGCTGAATGAAGGATTTTCTTGTGAAAACGCTTATATCAATTATATTCCAAGTGTTACCGGAATTGGACATGCCACGGTATATACCGGTTCAGTCCCTGCCATTCATGGAATTACAGGAAATGACTGGATCATTCAGGCTACAGGTAAAGAAATGTATTGCTCTGCTGATTCAACGGTGAGCACTGTTGGAAGCAATTCAGTAGATGCAGGCCAAATGTCGCCAAAGAATTTACTGGTGACAAGCATGACAGATGAACTTAGACTTGCCACAAATTTCAGATCGAAAGTAATCGCAATTGCATCTAAAGACCGTGGGTCAATTATCCCGGGCGGGCACAGAGCCAATGCAGCTTACTGGTACGATGGAAATTCAGGAAACTGGATAAGCAGTACCTATTATATGAATCAGTTGCCTTCATGGCTTATAAAGTTCAATGAACAAAAATATCCTGAAAAATATTTGAAACAGGACTGGAATACCCTCTATCCTATCGAAACTTATTTGCAAAGCACTAAAGACGATGTTCCATACGAAGGCAAATTCCTTGGAATGAGTACATCAACTTTTCCTGTCAAAACTTCAGAAATGCTGAACCGCGGTTTAGGTTTGGTTACCAGTACACCATTTGGAAGCTCGCTAACACTTGATCTAGCAAAAGCAGCAGTCGAAAATGAAGCCATGGGAACCGACGCTGATACCGATTTTCTGGCTGTCAGTGTTTCTTCTCCAGACTATATCGGCCATCAGTTTGGGCCAAACTCTATTGAGATTGAAGATACATATTTACGACTTGACCGGGATCTGGCAACGTTTTTTACTTACCTGGATACAAAAATTGGGAAAGGGAATTATACTGTATTTCTAACGGCAGACCATGCTGTACAACATAATGCAGGATTTTTAAATGATAATAAAATTAGCGCAGGAGTTTTCCCTGCCTCTGCCGTTTTAAAGGAATTAAACAATCAGCTTGAGGCTGAATTTAAGGTAAAAAATATTGCTCTGAGCTTTAGCAACTATGCTGTTAGCTTAAATTATAACGCAATACGGACTAACAAATTAAACGAAGAATTAATTAAGAAAAGTACATTGGAATTTCTGAAAAAGCAGGATGGAGTTGCTTTTGTAGTTGATATCCCAAATGCTCAGAATGCTACAATTCCTGAGTATTTTAAAGAAAGAATAATAAACGGTTATCATCCTGATCGTAGCGGAGTAATTCAAATAGTACTTGATCCGGCATGGTATTCAGGCTCATCCCCAAGGTCTACCGGAGCAACACATGGAACTATGAACCCTGCTGATGTTCATATTCCGATGGTTTTTATGGGCTGGGGTATCAAACAGGGAAAATCTAATAATTCATACAATATGACTGATATTGCCCCCACAATAAGTGGAATCCTCCATATTCAGGAACCGAATGGAAATATCGGTAAGGCAGTGAATGAGGCAATAAAATAATGTCATCAGTCTCTAACTCAGGGCTGCCCAAGCTTTGGCCTAAGCACAAAATTGCCGTTAACTTTTTTCCGTCCCGATTTCCATCGGGATGGGTGCGGTAGGCACAGTCCAAGCTAAAGCATTAACTTTAATAGTCCCAAAGCTTCGGGACAGCGGCGGCATTTATTCGTATTTGTCTATTGTTTTTAAGGCACTCATGGTCTCGTCGTACCTCCTCGGCATGCTAATTTCTGCCCGTCCGAACGGGTTCATCTGGGCGGGCTGCAGGAACCTCCCGCAGGGAAGCTTGAGCACAAATAAAAAAAATAAAAAAAGCGAAAAAACTAGAGAGAATAATTAGGAGTAAGAATTTGATCTAAAGATTTGAATTTGCCCGGACACTAGTGATTGTATATTGTTAATTTAAGGTAGAATTAATATATTCGTTAAGATGTTGTTTGAATATGATGGTTTATAGTTCCCTTACTGACAATCAATTACTCGAATATACTAAGTCGGGTGATCAGTTAGCCTTCGCTGAAATATATGAGCGATATTGGGGGCTAATTTTTCATCATGTTCTAAAAATGACAGGTGATATGGATGAAACGAAAGATCTTATTCAGGAGCTTTTTACTCATCTATGGATCAATGTTGAGCAAATAGAACCTGAAACCAACATGGCTTCTTATCTATATGTTTCAGCCAGAAATAAAGTTATAAACTTGATCAGACATGATAAGGTTAAGAATAACTATTTATCCTCTCTTACCGAATTTGCAAATCAGTACCAGGATAATATCTTTGAACAGTTAAGTGCCAAAGATCTTTCAATTGCAATTGAAAAAGAAATTCAAAATCTGCCATACAAAATGCGCGAAATTTTTGAACTAAGCCGTAAAAAATTCCGTACTCACAAAGAAATTGCTGATGAACTTCACATCTCAGATAAAACAGTCAAAAAGCAAATTAACAATGCTATTAAAATACTCCGTTTAAGACTTAATATTTTCGCCCTTAGCTTTAGCGTATACCTTAGCTTTACCAATAGCGTGTAGGATCTATCGTTGTTTAAAGCAATCGAATATTTATTTTGTTTTTATCTACTACCAGACAGCTACATAATTGTCTTATAATTAATAAGACACAGCTATGACTGGACTGGAAGCACGTGAGCTACTAAAAAAATATAATCATGGCAATTGCACACCTGAGGAAAAGGCCTTGGTGGAGCGTTGGTACCTATCAGAGTCATCGAAACATGAGGCACTCGAAGATCAGGATGATTTCGCCGCAGAGAAGATTCAGATGTGGTATAAAATCAGTGGTATTAAAAAAAGAAAAAAGAGTTCGAGAATCATTCTTTGGGCAAGTTCCATTGCGGCAGTAGCTTTAATTGTTTTCAGCATTGGAGGAAGCATTTATAAGCGAGATCAAGCTGAAATAGCCCAAAATGAAGCCTCTGTCAAGGTTTATGATAAAGATCCTGGAGGCAATAAGGCTGTTTTAACTCTTGCAGATGGAAGCAAAATTGTACTTGATGATGCAGTTAATGGGACGATAGCGAAACAAGGAGAAATAAGAATTAGTAAAGCTGCAGATGGTTCAATTATTTATGATGTACCGACGGTCTTTGCAGATCTCAAAACGGGTATAACTTTTTATAATACCATTGAAACACCTAAAGGAGGCAAATATCAGATTATCCTGCCTGATGGATCTAAAGTCTGGTTGAATTCAGTTTCTTCACTTCGATATCCGGCAGTTTTTAATGATAAAGAAAGAAATGTAGAACTAAAAGGTGAAGCATTTTTTGAAGTTGCCAGAAATACCGAAAAACCTTTTATTGTGAAGACTAGTGCAATGAGCGTGATGGTAACTGGAACACAGTTTAACGTAATGGCTTATTCCGATGAAAAGTACACTGCCGCTACTCTTGTGGAAGGTTCCGTCAATGTTAGTAACAATATCAGCAATATGGTGCTCAGACCAGGTGAACAAGTAGTTTCAAACGATGGAGCTAAACTTAGCAAAAACATTGTGGATGTCGAACAAAATATAGCTTGGAAAAATGGTTTATTTCAATTCAGTAACTCAGATATACGCACGGTTATGAATCAAATCAGCAGATGGTACGATGTAACCATTGAATACAAAGGTTTAGTACCAGAAAAGCATTTTGGCGGTTATATTTCACGTGATTCAAAACTCTCACAAGTTTTAAAAATACTTGAGTTGAGTGGAGTAAAATTTAAAATTGAAGAGAAAAAAATTATTGTTTTACCTTAAAATAGCCTATGGACCCATAACATATACTTCCTAAAAGGCCCAATAAAAATCCGGAAACGTTGCAGCGTTCCCGGACATAAAATAAAGGGGCTAAAAACGCACTGTAAAGTAATATTCTATTCACCCTAAATCATGTAAAGTTATGCAAATTACTGCTTTTTGCAAAAAAGAACCTTTCACTAAACTGAAGAGGTTCACTCATTCTCATTTAATAAGAGTAAAAAAAATTATTGAGCCGGAATTTACTCCGGCATTAGTGACAGCAATCAATCGGGCCAAACCATTTAGGCAAGTTATCCTCAAGATGAAATTAACAGCTGTAGTATTAATAATCGCCTGTTTGCAGGTAAGTGCATCAGGATTTGCTCAAAAGATTACTCTATCCAGGCAAAACGCTCCTGTAGAACAGGTTTTAAAAGAAATCAAAAAGCAAAGTGGCTATTTGTTTTTTTACAATCAGGAATGGATAAAACAGGTACAAGCGGTTGATATTAATGTAAAAAATGCCAGCATTGATGCAGTATTGAAAATTTGCTTTTACAACCAGCCTGTAAATTATTCAATTGTTGATAAGACAATTATACTTTCAAAAAATGAGGTATTTATTCCAAACATTGAAATTTCCATACAGAAAGAAATACCTCCAAAGGAAGTGAAGGGTAAAGTCAAAGATGCTAGTGGTGAAACCCTTCCTGGAGTTAGTGTTCGAGTAAAAGGTACTAATAACGGTACCACAACTGATGTAAATGGAAATTATACCATTACTGTTCCTGAAGACAACTCCACTTTGGTTTACACTTACATTGGTTATGTTACCAAAGAAGTATCGGTAAGTAGTCGTACTGCGATAGATGTTACACTAGATGTAGCAAATACCGCATTAACTGAAGTAGTTGTGATTGGTTACGGAACTTCAAATTTGGCAAATTTAACCGGTTCGATTTCTACTGTTGATGTTGAAAAAGCAATGTCTTCAAGACCTGCCACCAATGTTGCATCAATGCTTGAAGGTCAGGTTTCAGGGGTATTTATACATACAAATTCCGGACAACCAGGCGCTGAAGGAATGAATGTTCTGATCAGAGGTCAGGGAAGTATGGGGGATTCTCAACCGCTTGTAATTGTTGATGGTCTTGAATCCTCTATGGATAATATCAATCCATTTGATATCGAAAGTATCAGTGTTCTGAAAGATGCGGCTTCTGCTTCGATTTATGGAACTAGAGCAGCGAACGGAGTAATCCTTGTTTCAACAAAACGTGGAAAAGAAGGACCGATCCAAATAAGATACAACACGTATTTTGGTAAACAAGATCCAACTGCAGTACCTGATTTCCTCGGTTCTGCTGATTATGCCGAACTTCACAATGAGGCAAGAGCAAATGCGGGATTATCTCCTACATTTACCGCTGATGCCATTGCAAGGTATAGGGCTGGAAATGATCCTAATTTCCCAAGTACCGACTGGATGAGTGTTTTGTATTCAGGATCAGGTGGTTCTCAATATCATGGTCTAGATTTTTCGGGTGGAACAGAAGCTACGAGATATAACATCTCAATGGCTTATAATGAGCAAAAGGGAGTAATAAAAGCCGTTGATGCTGATCAATTAAACTTCCGCTTTAATGTTGACAATAAAATCAATAAATGGCTTAATGTTGGTATTAATACGGCATTGAATCGTGCGGTTAACACTCTTCCACTAACCGGTCCGGAGTTGACCCGCGGTGGTGATTTACAACAATTCTACAATTCTGTTACTCACATTCCTCCTACCCAAAAATTAAAGTTAGCCGACGGCTCATGGTCAGGAGAATATCCCCTAGGAAATTTTGCAGCATGGATTGATCAGGGGAACCTAAGATCAAATAAAGCCAATCAACTGGTAGGTACGATTTTCTCGGACGCAAAAATTATAAAAGGCCTTTCTTGGAGGAATAGAGCAAGTTTAGATTATACATTCCGGGAAACTACTAACCACATTTCCAGATTTGTTTATGGCGGTGGACAGGTATCCGGACCATCATCAAATCAGGAATTTGTAGACCGCTTTGGAATAGTTGATATGGAATCACTGTTTTCTTATGATAACAGATTTGGTAAACACGGAGTAAAAGGGCTTGCAGGTGCGTCAACAAGAACAGAGGACTTTTATTCAACAATGGCATATCGCTTGGACTTTCCTTCAAATGACCTGACGGCAATAAACGCAGGAGGTACAGCAGGTCTTTTAAACTCAGGCACAAACAGAAGGTCAACACTCGGGTCCTATTTTGCCAGAGTAAATTATGACTATGACGGGAAATACCTGTTCGAAGCAAATATTCGAAGAGACGGTTCCTCAAAATTTGCAAGAGGAAATCGTTGGGGATGGTTCCCTTCCTTTTCTGCAGGTTGGGTTATGAGTGATGAGAGCTTTATGAAAGATATAAACTGGCTTAATTTCTTAAAACTAAGAGCTTCCTGGGGTCAGTTGGGTAATCACAGAATCGCTGATTTTATGTATCTGCCTTTAATTTCATTGGGCCAGAATTATGCATTTGGTGGGGCTAGTGCAACAGGAGCCGCACAAACTACAGCTAACAATCCTGATATTACCTGGGAAACCACTACAGAGAAAAACATTGGTGTAGATCTCAAACTTTTAAAAAATAGAATTTCAGTAAGTATTGATGCGTATGACAGATATACTGATGATATCTTAACTGTTATACCAGTCTCAGGAACATTCGGGCTGCCTGCTCCTACTGTTAATTATGGCGCAATGAGCAATAAGGGAATCGAAACTGAAATGAGGTATTCCAAAATGAAAGGTGAATTCCAGTTTGATGTTTCGGTTAATGGTTCGTATAATAAAAACAATGTTGAAAAATATTTCAGCAGGGATATTTTCGATGTTGCCGGTGAAGGCGGTGCAATTGTAAGGGAGAAAGGAACTCCATGGAACTCTTACATTGGTTATGAATGGATTGGTTATTTCCAAAGTGATGCCGAAGCAAAGACAGGACCAGTACACAATCCAAACGTTGGTGCCGGAGATTTAAAATTCAAGGATCAAAACGGAGATGGTAAAATTGATGGAAGCGATCGGTTGGTGCTCGGAAATACCGTTCCAAAATTTACCTACGGGATGAATCTGGGATTCAGATTTAAAGGATTTGATTTCTCAACTTTCTTCCATGGTGCAGAGGATGTTTCCAGATACTTAAGGGTACGCGGATATATGCCATTCATGCGTAACGGTAAAGCCCTGAGTATGCACCTGGACAGGATGATCGTACAAAACGGAGTGGTTGTAAAACAAGGCTATTTCCCTAAAACACAACTGGAAGGTGGAGCCGGAGGAAAAAATGTGGTTGCCAGTGGATTTTCAATACATGATGCCTCTTACCTGAGAATGAAAAATATCCAGCTGGGATATACCATACCATCTTCATTAACTAAAAAGGCATTTATTTCACGGGCAAGACTTTATGTTAGTGGTGAAAACCTCTTGACTTTTACAAAGTTTCCTGATGGATATGATCCCGAAGCAAATAATACTGCATTCCACGGGCATGTATTTGGCGGAGCTGCCGGATGGAGCTATCCTCAGGTAAAATTCTACACAGTTGGTCTTAACGTAAACTTCTGATCAATAAAAACATATTTTCAAATTGTTTAAATAGAAATTAAGGTTATGAAACCATCATGATTTATATAAAACCCGCAGGGACTGATTATCAAATCATGATAGCTTCATCACCATTGAAAAACAAAAAATAAAGAGATGAAAAAATTAAAATATATATTATCGATGATATTTTTCAGCTTAGGAATGGGTTCCTGTACTGAAAAGTATCTGGATGCGGTACCGAATGATCAATTAAGCGGTGCCACTTTTTGGAAAACAGAAAGCGATATTAATATGGCATTGGCAGGGGCTTACCGTGGTTGGGATAATGGGATGGATGTGGTAATGCGTGATGCAATGACTGACAATGACTATAGTTGGTTGACGGTAACTGGTTACCAGCAAGTTGGAAACGGAACAGTAAACCCACAAAATGTTACTATTGGTAATGGCGGAAGGGTATTCAGCTATGTGCAAATCAGAAAATACAATTCCTTTCTCGAAAATATAGAAGGAATGACTATTGATGCTGCGCTAAAAGACAAACTTAAGGCTGAGGTACGTTTTTTAAGAGCTTACGACTACTTCCTAAAATCTATGTTCTTTGGGGATATGCCCCTCATCACAAAAACTAACCCTTCTACAGAATTGCCATCACGCACTCCAGTGGCTCAAATTCATGCTTTCATTTTGGACGAATTGGATAAAATCAGCAAAATTCTTCCGGTACAAAATAATATCATAGCAAAAGGTCGTGTGACCAGGGGTTCTGCAATAGCATTAAAAGCCAGATTAGAACTTTACATGGGTAAATACGCAGATGCCATGGCTTCCTCAAAAGCCGTGATTGATATGGGAGTTTATGAGCTCTATCCAAATTATGAGCAGTTATTCTATCGTCAGAATAAAGCAAATAACAAGGAGGCAATTGCCGAAATTCAGCATATTCTGAATGATTATTCAACTTCTATTCCCTGGCAGAGACTTCCGGCATGGATGGGCGGTTATTCTGAAAATGCAATTTCCAGAAGTATGTTAGATGAATATGAAACAAGTAATGGTCTAAAAATAACTGAAGATCCTACATACAACCCTAATATGCCATTTGCAAACCGTGACCCAAGACTAGCCATGTCTATTGCTTTTCCTGGTTCAACCTGGTTCGGAAGAATTTATTCTGCACTTGATCCTCAGATTAGCGGCAAATCGAACCCTGACTATTATCTCAATGATGGCTCTAAGGCGGCTCAAATGTCCAAAAAGTATCTGGATCCGGGGATTCAGAATGCTGAACGTCAGAATTTTGATGCACCTATCATGGTTATCAGATTAGCCGAGATGTACTTAACTTATGCTGAAGCGGCTATTGAAAGCGGACAAAATTTGGTATTGGGACTTGAGTACTTAAACAGAGTCAGAACCCGCGCAGGTCAAAAAAATGCTACTGCTTTGACTCGTGAACTGGTTCGTCGCGAAAGAAGGGTTGAACTGGCTTTTGAAGGTTTGAGATATTTTGATATCAAACGCTGGGATCTTGGCCCTACAGTAATGAGCGGGCCATTTTTTGGAAGTCGTTTAGGAACTGTAAATCCTACAACAGGTGCTGTTACCTGGGGCACTGGATATATTCTGGTTGAGAATAGAACATTTTATCCGCTAAGAAAATACCTGTTACCAATACCTCAATCTGAGATTGATGTGAACAAAAGCATGACCCAAAATCCGGGTTATTGATAGAATGCATTTTTGGCAAATAGTATTTTGAATACAAATTATAATAGAGGGAAATTGAAGCCTGGTAATATAGCTTTTATAAGCTATTTAACTCAATGCTTCAAAAATGACAAACTGGAAAATCAATAAGCTGGATAAACCGATAAAATCGGTTTATCCTTCGCTAAATCTTTTCAGGAAACACAAAAAAAATTAAAACCAAAATGGAAAGATCAACCTTTTTAAAATCCCTGGCGGGAGTGGGTGCTACCACAATCGGACTGGGATCAATGAGTTCATTCAAGTCGGACGTAAACACTATCGATCCGGATGTAATGCCCTCCCATATTACAGGTATTGCGCCAGATTTCACGAAAATCAGGGATGATTTTCCAAGAATAAAGCAGGAAGTATATATGGATAATGCTTCAACCCACCCAATAAATATTTACACTGCAGCAGCTTTACATCGTTATGCCGAATGGGCTAAGAACGAGGTTGGCGAACCCTGGTGGCCGCTTTATTCTGATACCAGACAGGAATGTAAGGATAGTTTTGCAAAACTAATCAATGCAGATAATGATGAGATTTCATTTGCCAGAACAACTGTAGAGGCCGAAAATAATATCCTCAACGGAATGGATTTCAAAGGTGGAAATGTGGTCACTACAGATCTTCATTATTCTGCCAGTCTGTACAGCTATAAAATGCGGGAACAGCGTGATGGTTTAAAAGTAAAGATCATTAAACATAACGATTGGCGTTTTGATGTCAAAGACTTTGAAGGTGTTATCGATAAAAACACCAAACTGGTCGCTATTACTCTAGTTTCCAATGTCAATGGATTTATGGTTAAGGATGTCAAAGCAATCAGTGATTTGGCTCATGCCAACGGAGCAGTTTTGTATGTTGATTTTATTCAGGGGGTTGGTGCTGTACCGGTAGATGTGAAAGCTATGGGAATTGACCTAGCTGCCTGTTCAACCTTTAAATGGCTCATGGGAAGTAAAGGATTCGGGTTTATGTATGTCCGTAAGGACCTTCAGGATACGGTAGTTCGTACCACTCATCATAATGGAGGAATCAGTTATAATTATGCACCATGGACTGATAAACCCGATCCATCAAAACCAGAAATCAATTTTACCCAGGCAAAAGGCCCGGGAATTTACGAGGTTAGTTATCCTTCTTATGAAGGGGTCTCCTGTGCGATTGCTTCCCTCAAATATATCCACGCATTGGGGGTAGACAATATCCGTAACTATGTAAGAACTTTAACCGATCGACTGGCTAAGGAAATGCCCAAATTAGGCTTCCAAACCATTACTCCTGAGGGAAATGAAAGTCCGATAATTGTATTTATTGCAAAAGATCCGGATGAAACGATGCGTAAACTACGCGCGGCTAAAGTCCATGTAGCCATGCGATTTGGAAATAAACTAAGGATTTCTCCCTCAATTTACAATAATCAGGCTGATATTGACAAACTGCTCAATACACTTTCCTGATTTTACATTTTAAGGCGGGTAAATTAAATCTACCCGCCTTAATTATTTTGGCTTTCCCAATTTTAATTCCATAAATTAAGGCCATAAGTCAACATTAATTCAATAATAGCCCTTTTCATAATAAACTATGAAGAATATTGACAGACGAGAATTCTTATCTGGTCTTGCTATCGCAGGAGCAGGTTTAGCTTCAATTAATCCGATTCAGGTGTTGGCCGAAAATAAACCACAAAAAAATATCAGAATCGGTATAATCGGTCTGGACACTTCCCAGGTTACCATGATCATAAGCCATATCAACAATATACCCGGTCCAGGATATGATGTGGTGCAGCCTCTTTGGGAAAGTTCATTCGAAGGCTTCAAAGTAACAACTGCCTATCCCTATGGGAGCAAAAAAATAGAATCCAGTATCAAACAAATCCCAACTTATGTTGGAAAAATGAAGGAGAATAATGTCGAACTTGTAGACTCAATTCAGGCTTTACTATCCAAAGTTGATGCAGTTATGCTAATGACATTTGATGGTCATCCACGTGTGGAGCAGGCCATGGAAGTAATAAAATCTGGAAAACCATTATTCATTAATAAACCTTTCGCAGCTTCTTTAAAAGATGTTATTACCATCATGGATGCTGCAAAAAAATACAATTGCCCTATATTCTCATCATCACCCACACGGTATTTAAAAGGTGCTCAAGCTGCAAGAAATGGAGAGATCGGTGATATCATGGGTGCTGATTCTTACAGCGGATGCCCTCTTGAACCGAGCCACCCTGATTTTTACTGGTATGGAATTCACGGAATTGAAATTCTATTCACCATTATGGGTAAAGACTGTCAGACCGTTCAGCGTAAACATACTCAAAATACAGACCATGTAACCGGGGTTTGGAATAATGACAGAATCGGTACTTACAGGGGAATAAGAAAAGGGAAAGTTACTCATAGCGGTGTCGCGTATGGATTAAATGAAATTCTTCCGGCCGGGTCTTTTAATGATGTCGGACATCGTCCACTCGTTATTGAAATGCTTAAATTTTTCAGAACCGGTATTAGTCCGGTTAGCCCTGAAGAAACTCTGGCAATTCATGTATTTATGGAAGCTGCAGATGAGAGCAAAAGACAGGGAGGCATAGCGGTAAGCATGCAGGATGTTTTAGCCAAAGCGAAATCATAATAATTGAATAAATTTAATACTTCTAAATCTCATAGACCAACAATATTTTCACTGTCCAAAAATTGAATAAACCGATGAAACAAAAAATCTTATTCCTGAACCTTATCGCTGTTTTCACCTTACTTATTTCATCGTGTAAAAACGAAACAATAGAGGTAACTGTTTCAGAAGGCACCAATATGGCTGTGGCCCTATCACCCGACAATTCAACCCTTGCTATAGCCCTACAAGGCACAATATGGACCTTACCTGTGGAAGGTGGAAAAGCAAAAAGTGTAACCGACGAGATGGGAGATTCTCAGGAACCTGATTGGTCGCCTGATGGTGAAAAAATTGTTTTTCACTCCTACCGGGATGGCACTTATCACATCTGGACCATCAATAAGGATGGCTCAGATTTAACACAACTGACTTCAGGAATATCGGATAACAGGGAACCGGATTGGTCACCTGATGGAAAATCAATTGTATTCTCTTCCGACAGAAGTGGAAATTATGATATCTGGCAAATTGATCTTGCCAGCAAAGAACTTAAGCAACTGACAAGCGATCAGGGAAATGATTCTAATCCTGCATTTTCAAACAGCGGAGCTAAGATTGCATTTGTATCACAACGATTGGAGCCGGGTATTTACATTCTGGAAAATGGAATCGAAAAACTGGCAATCCCGGAAGATAAGCGCATGGCCGCTCCATCCTGGAGTGTTGATGACAGTAAAATAAGCTATGTAGCCTTCACCGGAAAATCAATGCTTTTTGATGACAAGAATACAAGTTATATCTATCTGGCAAACCTGAGTGATGGTCTTAATCAACAGATCTCAACCGGTGAGGAGGATCTGTTTCCTTTCCGCATCAACTGGACTTCCGACAATAAATTAATTTATACGGCAGATGGGCTTATCAAAAAAAGGACAATTGGTCAGACTAGTATTGAAACCATTCCTTTTGAAGCGAGTTTTACACTCAACCGTAAACCTTATGAGAGGAAAAAATATGATTTCGACAATACAGAAGATCAAAAAGTTTTAGGAATTGCAAGTCCTGTTGTTTCAGCAGATGGAAAAAAAATAGCTTTTGCAGCAAAAGGAGACATTTTTATACAGGAAATCAATGGTAAACTAACCCAGTTAACCAATGATTCCTTTGTAGATCTTGAGCCCGACTGGTCGCCGGATGGTAATACACTCGCCTATATATCCGACCGAGGTGGAATAGTGAATGTTTGGTTGCATGATCTTAAAACCAATCAAAGCAGACTTCTCTCCAAACAAATTACAGAAGATACCTCCTTCCCTTCCTGGTCGCCAGATGGTAAAAAAATTGCCTACTACACCCAAAACTACATGAAGAAATGGGGCTTTGGCATCCTTCATATAGCGGATGTTGCAAGCGGAGAAGTAAAGGTTGCGAATAAATCAGTGTGGGTACCCAGCAAACCTTCCTGGTCACCAGATGGCAAAACTGTAGTTATGTTGGCCTTAAAAACCTACTCCACGAGATTCCGTGAAGGCACCAATAATTTCATGCTGGTTTCTCTTGAAAAAGATACCTCAGTTATGATTAGTCCAGACACTGGCAAACCACTTGGAATGCGCGTACAGAATGGTCCGGCATGGTCGCCTGACGGAAAAACAATGGCTTATACCAAAGGTGGTACACTATGGACTATCCCGGTTAATATGAATGGTGAAATTTCAGGAAAAGCAAAAAAACTTAATGATGAGCTTAGCGATTATATAAGCTGGACCGGGGATTCGAAAACTATAGTGTATATCTCAACCGATCGGTTAAAACAGATCGATGTGGCCACAGGCGACATCAAAGATATTTCAATTGACCTCAAATGGAAAGCTGAAATTCCTACGGATGAATATATTATTCATGCAGGCAAAGTGTTTAATGGGAAAGACAGTACCTACCAGAAAAATATGGATATCTATATAAAGGGGCACCGAATAAGTGCGATAAAACCGCATCAGAATCCAAAACCTGGTATTAAAATTATTGATGCATCAGACAAGGTGGTGATGCCCGGACTCTTCGAAATGCATACCCATCAAAGTTCAAATACTGGCGTAAAGCTAGGTAAGGTTTGGTTGTCCTATGGAATTACAACAGTCAGAGAACCTGGTGCTGATCCTTATGACGCACTTGAACGAAAAGAAGCATGGGAAAGTGGCGTTCGTCCGGGTCCCAGACTTTTCTTTACAGGTGGGTTAACTGATGGTTCCCGGATTGCCTACGGATTAGAAAATAGTGTGACTGATCCTAAACACATTAAAATGGAACTTGAGAGGGCTAAAAAACTGGGCTATAGCCTGATCAAGACTTATGTCCGGATGCCTGATTCCATTCAAAAAGTACTTACAGAAGGTGCTCACAAAATGGGAATTCCACTTTCATCTCATGAACTTTATCCGGCTACCAAATACAATGTAGATGCGATTGAACATTTATCGGGAACAAGCAGAAGAGGATATTCATTGCTGCTGGATGCTAATTTCAGAAGCTACCAAGATGTTGTTCAATTGATTGCCAAATCCGGAATCAATATCACTCCAACTGCCTGCCTGAGAACAGGATATTTCAGACTGGCAAAACAGTATGATGAATTATTAAATGATGAACGGAACAGGAAATTTCTTACTCCGGAATTTTTGAAGGGCCTTTATGACCAGACCAACAAGTTTGACTCATTGAGAACGCCAAAAGCGGATGCTAATTATAAAGCGCTGCTAAAAACGCTTAAGTTGATCTCGGATGCAGGCGGGAGTATTACAGCAGGGACTGATGCCCCATTTGCCCCTTTCGGCAGCAGTCTGCATTCAGAACTTTGGGTTTATGTTGATGCCGGATTTTCTCCTTTTAAAGCTTTGCAATCTGCAACCATTCAGGCAGCAAAAGTAGTTGGGGTTGATAAGGATTTAGGAAGTATTGAAGCGGGGAAACTTGCTGATCTGATCATTGTAGATGGAGATCCACTCAAACGGATTCAGGATGCGATGAAGGTTAGAACTACCATTAAAAACGGAAAAATCCACACAATTAATTCATTATTGAAATAATGATCAGAAAAAATTATTATTGGAAATTTATATAACTAACAGAAAAAATTAAACCATCTCATTTTAAAAAGTACAGTTACTGGAAGCATTAGCTGTACTTTCAACATTTTAAGAGCACAAAATCTTACCATCGGCCGGCAGGAAATGGAAAAATTAAGCCTTAAAATATATTTATATATAAAACTCGAACTCAAAAAAGTTGTGGATTCAACTGGCTATGAATCATTAAAAAGTAACTAAAGTTCTTAATTTGCTGAT
>CAMCTU010000053.1 GCA_945878525.1 Sphingobacterium thalpophilum | reverse complement strand
TGGAAGGGCGGCAATGCTACCCAAGCCCCAGGTCTATTATCGTAGCCATGCGAATAATGCGACAGAAGTTGGAGATTTTAAAAAGAAAGGAAGGTTAAAAAGGCTTCTTTCTGAAGTTGTGCACTCCTTTAAAAAGAATGATTTGTTTGAAGATCAGATCCGCTTTGCATCTGAATTCTATACTGTTTTTGAGGACAAGTTAAGTCCTGAACAAAAGAATTTATTTACCCGATTCATAAATCTCAAAGGTAAATCTTGGTTGCAAAAAAAAATTGCTTTAAGAATGTTTTTTAGAGGGAAGTGGAAATAGTAAATGAGCAAATGCGGGAATTAGCAAATTAGCAAATGGGACGACTGCCAATAGGTAGGATATCTTAGCAATTCTCCACTCTCAATTATCAACTGTCTACCTTTTTCCTGGTAAGTAGCAAAAACAGTGCACCCGCAATTCCAGCAATCAGCCCACCATAAATGATAGAGATCAGGTAACCTGTCCGGTTTTTTTTGAGCGGCAATTCCGGTTCGTCAACCACCTGGAAAGTTGGAGTTTCCTGAATTAGCATTGTTCTGCTGATTTCCAGGTTTTTTACGATTTCAGCATAAATTGTTTGCAACACCAATTTATCCCTTTGTTTCAACTCAACTCCAACATTTGCTGTAGGGTATGCGGGATTTACATCCAGCATAATATTATTTGCCTGCGATGCAGAATAGGTCCTTTGATTTAGAAGTAATCCAATACTATCAGCCCTTGCCTGAAGCCTGTTTACATTATTACGTTGCCTTTTAGTTTTAGTATCAATGTAAAATCGGGTGGCCTGATCAATGAGACGGGTGGTAAATAATTGGGCCAGGATCTCATTATGCATTGTAACGGTTGCTTCAAAAAAACTTAATTTTTTATCCGGCTTTCCTACACCAAGTTCTTTTTCACTTATCCTTTGAATAATTACTTGCAGCAAGCTATCTTGAAGTCTGGTATATTTAACTGAATCTAAAGGAAAACTGATCGTTTTACCATCATTATATTTTTTACCCCATGATTCACTCAATTTTGAGGTTCTTGCGTACTCATCCGCAATTGAAACAGTATTAGAATCGCCAAAAGGGGTCAGTAATGTGTTTTTTATCATTTTCTGGCTGCGCAATAATTGCTGCACATTATCGCCCGCTAGAACACCACCTGTACCTGATAATCCTCCGAGATCAAATCCAAACTGGCCTGCTAATCCGGATAGTAGAGAACCTCCTCCTCCCTTGGATTCTTCTACAACGAAAGTCAGCCTCGCAGTATAAGTAATTGGTTTTAGCCATGCATATAGAATTCCAAAGCTTGCACCGATAATTCCAAAAACAATCAGTTGAAACTTTTTATTCCATAAATAGAGGATATTCTCCCATTGGCTTTCTATAGTCTGCCTGAACGAGAACTCTGGTTCGTAGGGATAATTGTCCTGCTTCATATTATCTGGTTAAAATAGCAATCAAACCAATAAGGGCAGTTACAGCAGAAGTAATTCCTGATATTTCCGCGAATCCTAACCTGAGTCTGCTGTTAGGATTCTTTTTTGGAACACTAATAGTACTTCCTGGTTTAACTGAAGGATAGCTCCTGAAAAAAAGTAAGGTACGCACAGGTTTATTCAAGCCATTTGGATATTGCACGTAAGCTCCCTTGAGACGTGCATCTTCAAGCACACCTCCTGCAGAATTGATATAATACTTAAATCTTCTACCCTGATAACTGACATATTGCGGATTATTTATTGCCCCAGAGACCTGGACAAATGAGATTATTCTAGGGATATAAATACTATCCCCAGGTAATAGAATCATACTTTTTTTGCTGATCGGATCTATTGTGCTTTGAGTAAGGTCAAGATCAACCCGTATTCTATTTCTATAGATCTGAGCACTTTCTAATGATCCGTATGGACTTAAGCCCCCAGCTCTTTGAATGAAGTCAAGAGCAGTTTCATCTCTTTTTTGAACCGCATATTCACCAGGAAATAATACCTCTCCATTTACAAAGATATTGCCAAGTGGTCTGAAATTAACCAGTCTTGGTACATTGATATAATCGAGTGGCTGAAGTTCAATATCCTGAGTACTTTGTCCGGCGTTGTCAAGATTAACAGTAAAAGTTTCAACAAGTTGGTTAGCTACACTATCAGATGTGTTTTTGATAATTCTTGAAATTTCAATATTGTGTCCTGCAGCCTGCTCGGTTAATCCACCAGAAATTGCAATTACATCTGTGAGTTTTAATCCTTTTCGATATAGAATAGAACCTGGATTTTTAACGTTTCCGTTGATAGTAACATACTGATTTGTAACAAATTCCAAACGATTCTGAATCATTATGGAATCTTCTTTTAGTAAAGGAATATCTGACTTGCCGTTAATTATGGATTTAGGATCGAATGAAATGAACTCTTTTTCAAGGTTTGGCAGGGTACGTTTAATGTAAGCGCGCTCTAAATATGCTTCAGGTTTCAATCCATCTGCTTTTTTTAGAAGTTGGGAGAGACTTAGTCCAGCACTTAACTCATAAACTCCAGGACGGTTTACTGCCCCTTCCAGAATGACACGGTTTGCATATTTATTTTGTATGGATCCAATTTCAACTTTATCACCATTGCGTGGAACAAAATTACTGAACAAACTCGCCTGAACATCTTTAACCTCACGTTCAAGTTCAGTGATTTGGTCAATTTTTGCAACAGAACGATAGGCAATATCTGTATAACCACCAGCATATCTAATCAGATCATCTAAAGTTTCTTCAGGCTTTAGTTCATAAATAGCTGGCCTTTTAACTTCTCCATAAATATGCACTCTTTTTTGATAAACCGGGAAGTTAATAACATCCTGATCTTCAAGGCGGATATTTCCATCCATCAGACCTTGTTGCAGGAAGGTATAGAAATCGATTCTTTTGTAAATTTTATTATTTCTGATCAGTTGAATACTCCGTAATGATCCATTTAAAGAGGGTCCCCCGGAAAGATACAAGGCATTGAAAAAAGTTGACAGTGATGATAGGGTATATGAACCTGGTGTTTTTACTTCTCCGACCAGAGTAATCTTGATGGTTCGGGTACTTCCCAAATTTATATTTAAAAAGCTTTGACCGCTATTGAGTGCTGGGTATGCCTTTGCCATTTTATTCCTGATCGTTTCTGTGGCTTGTTCAATTGTGAAACCACTTACATAAACAATTCCGGCATAAGGGATTTGGAGATTCCCTTCCGGACTTATTTTTGAACGTACACTACTTTCATTAAGACCTGTAAGAAGGATAATCAGTTCATCACCAGGACCTAAAACGTAACCTTTTGGAGTTGCAATATTAAAATCAGGATCGAATTTAATAGAAGACTGATTAAAGAAATCTGTTCCGTAAATACTTAATTCAGAGTTATTGAAAGGTTTTACTGCTTCAATTGAAATAGGCTTCTTGAAAAGGTTTATGGTATCTCTGCTGAAATCAATATCGTCCTTCTTATTTATTTCGGAAATTTTTGTTCCAGTCTTGTTAAGCCCAAGAATACTTATTCTTTGTTTAAGAAGATCAACTTCAATCGGATCTAAGCCTCTTTGCTCTAATAGTTTATAAGCATCTTGTTCAGGTATTCCCAAGTCCTGAATTTTCTTCCAGGCTTCGGTAATCTGTGCATCTGAAAGTTGGTTTACTTTAACATTCTGGAGTTTATCAAGAGAGATACCCTGCGCAAAGCCTTGCTGGTAGGTTAAAACCAGACCGATAATCAGAACATATATAAGGAATTTGATACGCATGATTTAATTTAGATCTTGCAAATATAAATATTTAATGCAATAAGCGTTCTTGTTATAATTAGCAAATAGAAAAGGGAGTAATTCATTTTTGAGGTTGACATTGGGCGCGCAGAGCCTAACCCGCCCCCCTATTGAGGGGGATAGCATGGTGCTTAATGAATTTGAGTAAAGTAGAAAATATTTTCTTTTAGCACGATTTATAGGCGTCCAGTGTCCCCCGCTTTAGGGAATAAAAGGGGTAGGAGGAGTTTTTTGTAAACCTATTTGAGGACAAGACACTACTTTCCTACCTCTCCTTTGGAGAAGGCTGGGGTGAGGCCCCTAAAATCCATAACTGACCCCAAACCGAAACTCTTTTGGCACTACTGCAGTCTGCAGATTAGGACGAATAATGCCTGACTGATTTAAGTATGTAGCTCTGATGTTAAGGTTATTAAACATTTCATAACCGAATTCAACAAGTAGCTGTTTTTGATTTTCGACTTTAGTACTTAAAAACCCTGGCTGTGGTTCTGCATAATATTGATCTTCCAATGAACCATCTTCTCCTTTTCGAATGTAGTCAAGACGGATTTTTGTTGATAAACGGGGCATAGGATTATATTTTAGCCATGCAGTAAGTCTGTCTGCATTTTGTCCAATCCAATCACCCATTAAATAGTTTTGATTGGTATAAGTTTGTGCAGGGATTAAGTTTTGGTAAACAAATGGATTAATTCTTGTGTATTCCGTTCCAATAGTAAGATAAGGTAATAAAAGATCAGTGATTGATGCGCCGATATTAAATCCAATCTGATTTCGACTCTTACTTCGGTTAAATACCTCGGAAGCTCTTATTTCGTCAATAAAGAGCGTGGTATAAGCATGCATTCCTTTTATATGATTTCTTGAACTTGCCTGAAAAAAGAATTGGCCATTAGAGCCAGAATTGATCCTGTATCTGCTTGAGATTTGATCATAGGCTTTAAATACTACAACAGGTATCAGGTATCCAATATCCATTTTGTCGCTATAAATGATAGATTCACCTATACTTAGTGATAAACCTTTTACTGGGAAGAAACTCAGGCTATGAGTTGCCATAAATTTAGACACATAGCGCTCGCGCTCGTTTCCATAAATTGTATTGCCTTTCGGATAGGTTCTGGCAGAATCTATAATCGCAGATTGCAGCCATGTATGTGAATAATTAAATTTAAGCCATTTTAATGGTTGATAATCAAATCGGATAAAGGGATAAGCAGGTGCCTTATCAGACATCACCAGTCTTCCATTTTCACCATAACCCCACAATAACTGGTCATTACCTAAACTGACAGATCCATTCTTAAATTCATAGGCGACACTGGCTCTTAAATTACTGTAGGTCATTAAACGGGCATCTTTTCGGTCATTTTCGAATCTTACAATACCGGTTTCATTACTAAATTGTTTAACTGTATCAATTCTGGTTCCTTTTTCGGTTACATCTGTGAAAAATGTCTGAAACGTAATATTTTTGTTGATATGCCCCCATAGCTGCCACCCATTTCTTATGGTGAAGATATTTTTACCTTCACCCCGAGTCGTTTCCATCCCCAATGTTGGTTCAAGCCTTATCTTAAGATCACCTTGATCAACTGAAAAAGCCCTCCAACGTTTGTAAGCATCCTTCTTGAAAAAAATGGTGCTGTCAACTCTCGCTGTGTTGAATTCACTATATTCTTGCATATAATAGCTCAATTCCTGTTTTTCAATGGATGATAATTTGTGTATAGAATCTTTAAGTGCAGACAGGTTTAACGCAATTTCCTTTCTGCTCATCGGAAGTATAAAGTCTGTAATTTCTATATTTCCCTTCTGAGCCTGCCTCGACAGGAAACTATTGATTGGAAGTTTCGGATTTTCCCAAATTATTTGAGCCTGAACATTGCTAAGGGTCGATAGAACAATGCAGAACAGAATTAAGCCGCAATATAATGTCTGTTTCCTAATATTAATAAGCATTCTGATCTCCTTTAATAGTAATAATTACTGTCTGTAATACAATCTGACAATCCATCCAAAATGTCCAGCTATGGATATAATAGAGGTCATAATTTACTCTTCTCTGCATAGAACCCGGAGCAGAGGTTTCACCTCGGCAGCCATTTACCTGTGCATATCCTGTAATACCCGGTTTAACAAGATGGCGAAGCATGTAACGATCAACATTTTGAATGGATGAAATGTTAAGAGGAGTTACATGTGGTCTTGGGCCAACTACTGACATATTGCCTTTTAGGACATTCCAGAATTGAGGTAATTCATCGATATTCCACTCTCTAAGAAATTTACCTAAGGGAGTTATTCTCTGGTCATTTTTAGTAGCCTGCATAAAATCACCATTCGCGTCAATTTCCGGACTTCCATTATACATGGTTCTGAATTTATAGCAAATAATTTTTTTATTGTTTAAACCCCATCTTTCCTGTTTGAAGAATACAGGTCCATTAGAAGTAAGTTTTATCAACAATGCTATGATTGGCATGAACCAACAACCGATCAAGATAAAAAATAATAAAGAAAATAGTAGGTCAAAAAACCTTTTCAATAATTTATTAGGTAAGCGATCCTGGGGCAGGGATCTAAAATTAATAACAGGTAAAAGTCCTATAGTATTAATGCTGATGTTACTTGCTGCATATAAATAAAGGTCAGGGATCAATCTTACTCGTTTTGCATGGAAATCACAAGCTTCAATACAAGCACTAATTTGTTGATGTTGAGCATTCGGTAAGGCAATAATTACCTCATCAACAGTAGATTCTTCAAGTATTTTGTTGATATCACTAACTTTTCCAAGATATTTACATCCGTTAAGTTTAGAGTTTTCATCATCTAAAAATCCTATGCATTTGTAACCATAATAGGTATGCAGATTGATGGTATCATAAAAATCTTTTGCTGCTGGTGTAGAACCTACTAGGATAATCCGTTCCTGAAGTCTCCCGCTATAAAAAATGCTGTGCAGATATTTTCTAAACAGGTATTTGAACGAAATAATTAACGTAAACAGCACTGGGAAATAAACAAGAAGGAAGTTGTTACTTAACTCAATTTTATTACGGAAGAAAAATAAACAGGATGTTAAGGTTATTGCAAAAATTATCAGTGTGACCAGTACATATATGATTTCTTCAGCGAACTTATTTGACCGTAAATCTCTTGAAAGACCCGAAATCTGTGCTGCACTGTACCAGGCAATAATTGAAAGCAGTAAAAATATATATACAAAAGATTCCTGCCCGGAGTAGATATGGCCTATTGTTATATATTCTGCTAACCAAAAAGAAAGGATGAGCAGCGGGGTATCAATTAAATATCTGAATCCGTTGTATAAAAAATAAGGTCTCGTCATGAGAATTATTTTTTTGATTTTGGATTGTACAAATCTATCATGGCATTTTGATAGCTTGCTGTGACACAATCCCAGTTATACTTATTTGTCAATCCTGAACTCACAACAGATCTTAATTGATTTATTAATAATTCATCTCTCTCAAGATTATTCATGCTTGTTTGGATAGAAGCCGTATTTTCTTCAAATAATAAGCCAAATTTACCATTTGTTAACATTTCACGGTTAAAACTTGTATTTAACGCAAGTATAGCACAATTATTGGACATAGCTTTAAGCATTGCAGGGTTTGTGCCGCCAAATTTATGACCGTGAATATAAGAAAAGCAATTCTGATATAGGGACATCAGTTCGTCATTATCGCGCACATAGCCAATAAAATGTACTTTATCACCAGCAAGTTTTTTAAGATCATCTGCATACTTATCGCGATATGGAACGTCACCAACAACCACTAATTTTTTTACAGATGAGGAATTAAGATATGCTTTAATAATCAGATCTGCGTTGTTATCAGGAATTAATCGTCCTACAATCAGGTAGTATTCGTTAGGAATTATATTAAACCGATTCAGCAACGATGGGTCTGTTTTTTTAAATGGAGGAGCACCATAAGCAATTACTAATGAATCCTGATTGAATTCCTGTAGGTAAACATCCCGCATTGCATCAGCATCAGTAATGATAAGATCATATAATTTTGTTGCAAGTTTGGCTGCAAAGCGGAAATATATTGCGCCAAGACCTTTCCATTTAGGCCTTAACCATTCTAATCCATCAACATTGATGATAGTTTTTTTTCCGGTGATTTTTGGAATCCAACCCATTGGTCCGGCAGCCAGGTTAACTACAAGTATAATATCGCAGCGGCTAAAAGTTGCATGTATAATAGAAAGAAAGGAATGTATAATCTGATTGAGAGATTTTGTTTTTACGGTAGGAATGTAGTATAGGTGAATTCCATTCACTGTTACAGGCTTTTCAGTAAATAAATTTGCCTGACAATAGACGTAAACCTCCACGTCTTTTTTTACAAGTCTCTCTCCGAGCTCTTTAACAAAGGTTTCAAAACCGCCATAAACATAGGGATATCCCCTGGTACCAATAATGGCTACTTTCATTCAATAATATATCATGTACCGGTGAAGCCGGGATGTAATATTTTAGGATGGTTTTAAAATGAATCTTTTTATAATCTTTTTTAAACCTCCGACAAAAGTATTTAATTAATTGTAAATATGTGAATTAAATGGATGATTCCCCCTGGTCCGTATTATGACTGTACCATGAACACACTCAAAGCACTTGGTTGGTAATAACACCAACCACTGGGAATTGGTTGATTAAAAGTGATAAGTATCCTGAACCGATTCCAGCGGAAGCTGGAACCTCCTCACCCCCAACAACGCTTGTCATTCCCGTGAAAGCGGGAACCTCCAACTGCTCCAATAATTTTATTACGAGTTTGCTTGCCAGAGTTGCTATTTTTAATTCAGGATATTCTTGTAAATCCTCAGAATATTTTCCTTATGAAGATCCAAACTGAAGTATTTTTTTATCCTTTCCCTTGAACAATTTCCAAATAATTTAATGCTTGAAGGATCATTTAGGAAAAGTTCGATTTTATTGGCGAGATCTTCTGCATTTTTATTGTCAAATAAATAACCATTTTGATTATCAGCAATTTGTTCTGTTGTTCCGCCGGCATTTGAGCCAATTACCGGCAAACCTAAACTCATGGCTTCCATGATTACACCTCCAAAAGGTTCAGGCTCGCCCGATGGTAAGACAAAAACATCAAATAATTTATAATAAGGAAGAGGATTAGTTAAATGACCCAGAAAATGTATCCGGTCTTCAAGTTGGTATTTTTCAATAAGTGCTGTTATATTTTCTTTTTGCCATTCATACCCTGGTACATAATCACCAATTAATATTGCCTGGATATTTTTTCCGGTTCGTTGACTAACAATTCCAATGGCTTCAATCAGATATTCCTGACCTTTTCTGATAAGCCTGATTCTTGAAGTACAACCCAGTACCAGTTCTGCCTGATTTAGGCTTTGCCGAAGGTCTTCTGGAATAGAAACTTCTGCTGGAATTCGTGGGATCTCAAAACCATTATAAATGCTCATTACCTTTTTATGTTCATGGAATTGATCAGCCATGGTCTTTGATACACACACCACTTTATCCGAAAAACGGGTTATATAGGCCGAGTAGAATGGCCAGAACCTTTTAAAATCTCCAAACCATTCTCTGATGTGCCAAATGTGTTTTCGTCCCGTAATTCTGGCGGCCATAGCCGGAGCTGGAACTACTCCCGAATTGGTATGAATAATATGGATATCGTATTTCAGAATAATTTTTCTGATGAAAATTAGATTTCTGATAAATCTTAATAGGGTTGACAGGATATATTTTAACCTGAAAGATTTACGTGTGAAAATGTAAAGGTCTTCATTCAAAAGAATCCTATCGGCAGGTAGTATAGCTTTTAGTTCTGCAGACAAGCTACCTGAATCTGGCAATAAAACATATACCTTATAATTCTCGTTGAGGAT
This sequence comes from Sphingobacterium thalpophilum, assembly GCA_945878525.1. Taxonomy (GTDB): domain Bacteria; phylum Bacteroidota; class Bacteroidia; order Sphingobacteriales; family Sphingobacteriaceae; genus Daejeonella; species Daejeonella thalpophilum_B. Next base: position 7,839 of record CAMCTU010000053.1, on the reverse strand, counting down.
ACGAACCAGTTTAATCAACGATCGGCTTGCTCCGTACATATCAGCACTGTGACCAACCATTAGTACGTTAGCACTCATTACTTAAATCCAAATTTAGTTTCATGTTGTCTGTACCACTCCAAAAAGCAAAAAATATTCCAGACTAAACGGTAATTTGTTCCTGGCATTCGTTTTTTTGAATTATTCCATAATGTTAGAACCATATCTGAATTCAGATATGGATTGTTTTTAAGGTTTTCTTCAGAAAATAAATAAGAGGAAAGCTCGCTAAGGCTGGAATTAATCCATTGTAGCTTTGGAGTTTCAAATCCCTGCTTCGGACGGTTTGATATCAGCTCTGAAACAGCTGCTGGCAATTTCTTCTTTAACAACTGTCTCAGATAGTTTTTCGACTGAAACAGAGGTTTATTAAAATTGGAAGATGATTTAAGTACTTCTTCAACCAAATGATGATCCAGAAATGGGGTGCGGGCTTCAACGCTGCAGGCCATCATCATCCGATCTGTCTTTACCAGCAGGTCGTAAGGTAACCATGTAAGCAAATCGAGCATGAGACTTGACTCAAGTTTCCCTGATTTTTTTCCGAAGTTCTGAAGGAAACCATTAAATTGTTGAGTGTAATCTCCGGTATTTTTAAAAGAATCCTTTAGGTAATTACGACTTAATTCAGGACTTAAAATGGAAGTCCACCGGGAAACGCCCGTGTCGATTTTGAAGGATTCGATACTCCTTAATTTATTCCTGATCCTGTCAAATTGACGAACTCCCAGGTCCGAAATAGTTTCTAATAATACGTTCGCTCCACTAAATGGCAGTTTTCCTAAGAGGTAAAAATATTTTTCGTAACCATAATGATCGTATCCATGAAACAGTTCATCTGCTCCTTCTCCAGAGAGCACGACTTTAACATGCTGTGAAATTGATTTAGCAATCAAATAAGTAGGAATAATTGCTGAATCACCGAGTGGCTGATCGGCATGATAAATAGCACTAGAGAAATTTTCAACCGTAATATCTTCCAGTCTTAGACTTACCAAATCAAGGTCTAGAGATTCAGCAACTTTTTTTGCAAATACAGATTCATCAATGGATTTATCTGTAAAACCAACATTAAAGGCCTTTACTTTTTTACCGGCTAATTGGTGCATATAACAAGCGAGGAGAGAAGAATCTATTCCTCCGCTCAAGAGCAAACCAATATCAACATTTGCAACGAGTCTGTATTTTATGCTTTTTTCGATTAGGCTGTCGATCTCCTCAATCTCAATTAGTTCTTTTCTTTGTCCAACATAGTCGAACATATTCCAGTAAGTATTAGTTTCCCCAAGGTTCTTGCCGAGGCTATACCTATATACGTTCGCCGGACTGATTTGCCTAACCTTCTTGTAAATGGTACCCGGACCCGGAATATATTGAAGGGAAAGGAAATTTAACAGGCTCTCCTCGTCAATATCAAGTGCTATATTTTTGAAAGCATGAAAAAACTTAATTTCTGATGAAAATAGAATAAGCTCTTCATTTTCAAAGATAAAAAGTGGTTTTTTGCCTAATCTGTCCCGAGCAAAAACAACCTGCTTCTCTTTGCGATCATAAATAACAAGAGCAAACATCCCTCTAAGAACCTTGCAAAAATTTTCTCCATATTGACTGTATGCTGCCAGGATAACCTCAGTATCGGTCTCGGTTCTAAAAATATGGCCAAGCTTTTTCAGATCTGATTTTAGTTCCTCATAATTGAATATCTCACCATTAAAAACAATTACATAACGTTCACAGGAAGAATGAAATGGTTGATTACCATCAGAAGAAAGATCAATAATTGATAAGCGGCGATGGCCTAAGCAAATTCCATCTTCCATCCAGACTCCTTTGTTATCCGGCCCACGGTAAACCATTTGGTCAAGGGCATGATTGATTGGATCAAAATAATCTGAACGAAAGTTTTTTATATTTTTTTTTGAGATTATACCAATAATGCCACACATATCAGATTATTCTATATTGGTCATAGCCAGAAAACTAATTACGGCTTTTTATGACTTTTGCCGGCACCCCACCAACTATGCTGTAAGGAGGAACATCTTTGGTGACAACACTTCCTGCTGCAATTACTGATCCTCGCCCAATGGTTACCCCCGCGAGAATTACAGTGTTTGCAGCAATCCAGCAATCGTCTTCTATTTTCACAAATTCCCGTTTTACTCCTTGATCTTTTATGCTAAGATCTGGATTGTCGAATAAGTGATTTTCGGCGTAAATACTCACTCTTGGCGACATCATCACATTGTCTCCAATTTCAATGAAACCCGAACATCCAATATATGAATAGGGCCCGATACTTGAGTTGTTTCCGATTTTGAGGCCCTCGCCAATTGCAGAGCCATAAATATTCGTCGGTCTGATGATAGCATGTTTACCGATTGTTACACGGTCACCTGCTATAATTCCACGATAGGTCATGCAGTTTACCTCAGCATAATCCTCAACTATAAAATCTCTTCCAACACTCAGATGCCTGGCATAACGTATTGATGCTCCTTTACCAACTAATACCCATCCACTTGAACGTTTGAAATACAGACGTTGAATCATTCCGCGGAGGTAAAAGAAAGATAGACGGTATAAGGTCGTCAGAATATCATAGTTGTTCCATTCAGCTGGGAAACGGTCTAAAATAAACTTGTATCTGCGGAAGAATCCTGTTTCTGAACTCATAGGGTTTAAGCAAAATTATGATTAAATTTTGAATTGCAGGAGACATGCATATCAAAAATAGGTGATAATAATTTCATTCTTGAAACGAAATAGCAATGGTATTGGCGGATCTGGTTTTTCTATCTACATTTCGGCGCTGAAGCACCGGTATTTGTTCCATTCTCTGCTGATAGGTCTTGGGCTAAAGCCCGCCCGGATGAACACCGCTCGGACTGGCCCGATCTGAATAACCGGATCTTCACCCGGAGCTAAAGCACCGGGCTATTCAGCTATGCGTCTATCCCAAGGCGCAGCATTTTTATTCAATCCTGAATACCAGCAGGTTTAATTTATAGGCCTAGTTTTAGATGGGGTTGATAAGGTTATTGAATTTCGGGCTTTAGCCTAATCTGAATGCTAGGATCCTGGTCCTAAATGGTTATCCCAAGGCACAATATTTATTGAATCATGACATCGGTACGGGCGCTCAATAGGCTCCATCTTCAGCTGGGGTGTATGAATGAGTTTGTTTTTCGGGCTTAAGCCCAAAACTAAGCAAGAGGTGAGGAGAATTAGATTGGGCTTCAGCCCGATTAATGGAATATTTACCTTTTGTAATTTAGGTGATACAAAACTGGATTTTTACCCGGCGCTAAAGCACGCGGCTATAATGCGAAAAGGCTATTTCAGAGCTTGAATTTTTTATTCAATTATTTCAGTTAGCCAAAATCTGGCATCATTTTATCCTTTCAACAATAAAGAAGGATAATGATTTAATAGGAACTAGGGGAATTAAGATGTGAATAGCTTAATTCATATTCTATCATATTCTCTATGATAGAGTTAAGTCCGAGTTTAGCTTTCCAATTTAATTCTCTGTTGGCTTTCCCTGGGTCAGCCCTGCCAATTTGTAAATCAGTTGGTCTTCTGAGTACTTCGTCAATCACCAGATGCTCCTCCCAATTCAAATCCAGAGCTTTGAAAGTCAAATCAATGAATTCCTTAAGCGTATGGCTTTTACCGGTAGCGATTATATAATCTTTTGGTTGTTCCTGCTGCATCATTAACCACATAGCTTCTACATAATCAGGGGCCCAGCCCCAATCGCGTTCTATGTTGATATTCCCCAGACTAAGTTTATCCAATCTGTTTCTGTGAATTTTGCAGGCTGCAGATATAATTTTTTTGGTTACAAAGTGTTCAGGTCTTAAGGGCGATTCATGATTGAACAATATACCCGTACAGGCATAGAGATTATATGCTTCACGATAATTGTCTATTTGCCAAAAGGCAGTAGCCTTTGCGATGGCATAAGGGCTTCTTGGATGAAAAATGGTGTCTTCAGTTGCTGGAATAGTACTATCTCCAAAACACTCACTTGAACCGGCATTGTATAATTTGATAGGAAGATTACTAAATTTTACTGCTTCTAAAAGATTTAAATTTCCAGTGCTAATACTTTCATGGGTTTCATGGGGCTGGTCAAAAGATAAACGGACAGAACTTTGTCCTGCAAGATTATAGATCTCATCTGGTTTTATCTTATTGATACATTCAAGTGTATTACCAAAATCAGTAATATTTATGGAAAGCAATTTGATTTCGTCCTTTATCCCTAGATTTTTTAGATTAATAAAAGGGGAAGTTTGCGCATCGCGAGAAGCTCCGTAAACGTTATAACCTTTTTCCAGTAAAAATTGAGCCAGGTAAGAACCATCTTGTCCAGAGACCCCGCAAATTAGAGCTTTCTTCAAGGATTTAATTTATATCTAATATTCTTTGGAATACGCTGTTAATATTTTATAATTTACGAAAATGCTAATTTTTATTGAGAGTTGAATTAAAAGTTTTTATTAATTCTGCTGCATTCTTTTCCCAGGAAAAGTGCTTTAATCGTTCGCTTCCCTTTCTGATTAGCTCAGACTTAAGTTCATCATCCTCAATAAGGGTCTTAATTTTATTACTTATGTCTTCAATATTGAAGGGATTGAAACATAAAACTGCATCACCGCCCACCTCCGGGAGGCAGGTATTATCAGATACAATTACAGGTAGCTGGTGATGAAAAGCTTCAAGGACCGGAACACCAAAGCCTTCATTAATTGATGGAAAAGCATATATTTCGGCATACTTATAAAAATATGCCAAATCCTGATCACTGGCATAACCCGGGGTGAGCACAAATTCACGGAGGTTTAATCTTTCAATAACTTCATAAATTGCGGCGCTATCGTCCATGTCACTTTTCGGACTTGGCTGTCCAACAAGGATTAGCGAATAATCTTTATGCCCTGAGAGTCTCAACAATTTAAAGGCCTCAATCAGTCGAACTAAATTTTTTCTTTTCTCGAGAGTGCCTACATGCAAAATAAATTTTGAGGTCGGGATATTGAAAGTTGGAGTGTATCCCGGTTCGGGCTCAGCCACGGCCATTTTCTTAGGTGCAAGGTGTATGGCCTTGATTTTCTCGCGATTTATACCTGTGAATTGGGCAATTCTGTTTCTGGTATACTCTGTAATCGTAATGATGACCGGCGCTTTTTTTGCAGCGTTGACTCCAAAAACCTTAAATAATTTGAGCCATTGCGCATTATAGTGACTGGAATATTCAAAGAAGAAGGCATCATAAAATACAGGTATGGCCTTGAATCCTGGGGTGAAATACGGGACAAAATAATCTGTGCAAAATAGAATATCACATTTGTTAAGGTTTGCTTTAATTGGAAGCATAATCTGTTTCCAAATGATAAAACGTATATGTTCAATCAATTTAAATAGTTTAACGTGACCGGTATAAACCGGAATTGAAGTGTCAAAAAAAACAAATTCACAATCATATTTACCACTCTTAAATTGATTATATATTTCTTCCAGATAAGTTTTTGAGCCCGTCTTTGCAATTCTAAGGTCACGAATGTCAAGTCCGACTCTTATTTTTTTTGACATAGATTGCTAAAATTCATATTGCTGTAAAATTAATTTAATTATCAGGATTTTTCGCTTGTTAAATTTTTTCCTCAGGTACATCAATAATTTCGGATTTAGGACCTGAAATCATAGTGACAAATATTCCGGATAAGAACCAGCTGATATAAGAAATGTAAACTGAAGACTCAAGTTCTGAAGTAAAAAGGGGGATAATAAAACCGATCTTCATTAAAAGCAGGCTTAAACAAACTTGTCTTTCTTTGCCTTTTAAATAAGGGTACCACTTCCAGCAATTTTTGATAAAGTATACATGCATCCAAAGGTAAAGCAATAAAGTAGCCAATCCTGTTTGTACTCCAATTACAATATATTGATTCTCTCCACCGGTAGTATCTCCTAAACTACCCGCAACTCTACCTGACTCACCAAGTCCTAAACCAAAGGGGTTGCTTGCAATCGCTTCAATACCTTCAATCCAGGCGAGCACATGCCCCACACTTGAAGGATTTGTAAAGGTGATTGTTTCATAAATATACTCGTATAAATCAGGGTTTATTACAAGCATGAAAAATGTAAAATATACAGATAATGCTAAAAAGCCGGTGTATATAATATTTAAAAGTGGTTTTTTCTTTGTGATCAATGCATAAAAGAAAATCATTATAAAGTAGCTGGCAAGTGATGATCTTGATAGTGCGAAAAATATAGAAAATTGAGTTGCGATGATAGCAACAATACCCAGGGCATCAACTTTGATCTTGTTGTCATCGCTTGTATAAAGACCAGCAAGTATTGCAAGTGCTAATAACGTAGACGCAGCAAACTCAAGCGGGTTTGCAAAAAAGCTGGCAAATCTTCTAAGCCCATTTGAGGCTTCAAATGTCCAGGTAAGGCCATAATTGCCGGTTGCCTCCTGATTAAAATAATAGAAGTTAAAATCGGCATAGCCTGTCAGGGTTTGGAAATGTTGGTCAATGATGATTTCCAACAATAGTATTGCTGCGGCTGCAATAAAAACAGCTAAAATATAATGGAAGTACTTGCTTATGTAAATACGTGCGGGGTCAAAAATACGACCAGCAAAATAAATAAATGTAAAAAAACTAGAACTTTTGAATGCGACAAGCTTATCTCCTAAACTATACTGGCCGATCGGTAAAAAAACATAAAGCAGAGTATAAATAAAATATGCCAGAACCACGTAATCTATATTTTGAAATCTGATTCTACTTTTCATCTCCCATAATCCAATCCCAAGGGTAATTAAGATAAGCACTTCCTTGAAGGGTTGCATAACAGGTACTATGTTTGCAAAACCGGATTGAAGAGCTACTGAAAGACTTGTCGTGTAAATAGGAAGACCAACGATCAGAAATATCAAAACACCTTGTCTGTTCCTCGAAATCAGGTTTTTAAGTGCAATAAAAAAGGCAGAGAAATAAATGAGCGGGAATATGAACATTCGTACCTTATATTCTATTGATTAAGTTTTGATGACCTCTAAAAGATAATCCTGTAAAAATATATGAATTATTGATTAAGGACTAAATTATATAATATGTTTTATTCAGTTGTAGTTTATGCAGTTTTTCTGGTTTTTAATTTATTTATTGTGCCTCTTATTGGCGAATAAATTATTAACCTATTTTTGTCAGCATAATGATTAATAAGAACATAATAATTGCTGCTCTCGCAAGGGACTGTGAAGATTCTTTAAGGACTAATATTCCTTTGATTGAGGAATTAAGGTCTCAATTTTCATGGTCACAAATTGTTGTGGTTGAAAATGACAGTAAGGATGGAACTAAGGGATTATTAAATGATTGGAAGATAAATTTCAATCACGTTACTATAATTTCTAAGGATTTTGGAACTAAAACTATTCCTGATAAGAGTGATTTAATAATAAACCCCTACACTACCTATCAACGGATAGATAAAATGGTTTCATATAGAAATCTCTATTTGGAACATATCAATAAAGTTGAACACCCGATTGACCTGGTTATTATTATTGATATTGACGTAATTGAAATCTCTTTAACAGGTTTGATTAATGCAATAAATTCTTTTGAAGAAAAGACCGGAGCTATTTTTTCTAATGGCGTAAGTGTAATGAAAACCCCTTTTGGTTTATCAGAAATTTATTATGACATATTTGCAGTGTGGGAGTATCCTTTGTTGCATGAGTTTAGCTATTCAGCCGGGTCTTTGGCA
>CAMCTU010000052.1 GCA_945878525.1 Sphingobacterium thalpophilum | reverse complement strand
GAAACATGCCGAGGAGGAACGACGAGACCATGAGTACCTTAAAAAACAATAGATAAAAACGAACAACTGCCGCCGCTGCACCTGATGCTATTAAAGTTAATGCTTTGGCTTGGTCTGTGCCTGCCGCACCAGTCCCGATGGAAATCGGGACGGAAAAAAGGTTAACGGAGATTTTGTGCTTAGGCCAAAGCTTATCAACAGTCCTGGTGTTTTAGGTAGAATTTTGCAGATTTCAAGGCAGTGAAACTATAAAAAATAATTCTAAACTTAAAGGGGCGCTTGCTTTGTATCAAACTCTTAAAAACGTACTTCTAACAATGTAAATGATCATTTTATTAAAAATTTTATTTTAACCGGACAACAGTGATAAAAAATAAATTATGAACATATCACAATACAAAACAAAAGTTGCCTCGCACTATATTCCATTAGATCCTGAGCAAATAGGGCTAAAAATAATGGAGTCCGATTATTATTTTACATCTATTAAACACGATGGTTATTTTGCAGCTTTAGAAATTAACAATGGCAAAGCCACATTGTATGATCGTAATGGTAATGCAAAAGAAATAAATGCCATTACTACTTCTGCTAAATCCATTAAAGAGGATGTGATGTTAGCGGGCGAAATTTGTGTTTTTAAAAATGGTAAATCTTCCAATAATCGCGAAGTGGCCGCAGCGTTAGCTGAACCTGAAAAACATGATATACGTTTTGGTGTGTTTGATATTATTTCATATCAAGGCGAAGAACCAACTTTGGATGAAAAAGAAAAAACAGCCTTGATAAAAAAGTTAGCTACTTCAAATGAAGTATTTGCCATTGAGCAAACCTTGATGGAAAGTAGAAAAGACATTATTGCTTTTTATAAAGATATAGCAGGTAAAGAAGAAGGCGCTGTTGTGCGTTCGGCTGATGGCATAATTTATAAAATAAAACCATCCATTACTTTAGATTTAATAGTGCTTGGTTATGCCTTAAGTTCGGGCGAAGATGAAATATTACGCGAATTATTACTTGGCGTAGCAAATGATAATGGTGAGTTTCAAATAGTAACAAAATGCGGTAATGGTTTCTCTGATAAAGATCGCCAAGAATTTGTAAAAAAATTAAAAACACTAAAGGTTGCAAGCGAATACACTGAAGTTTCAGGTGCTAAGACTGCTTTCGTAATGGTGGAACCATCTTTGGTGATGGAGCTTTCTTGTTTAGATGTTATTTCAGAAACTACTAAAGGTGCCATTCGCAAAAGTGTTTTGAATTATTCTAAAAAAGAAGGTTATACCATTAAAGAACAAGCTAAAACCATCAGTTGTATTTCGCCAGTATTTGAGCGTTTTCGTGATGATAAAAAAGCAACTTCAGCCGATGCTGGAGAAAAACAGTTTAGTTATTTAATTGAGGAAAGTACCAAAGAGGAAAGTGCGGATTTAAAACCTTCAACTATTAAGTTACGCGAAGTGTATACCAAATCGGGTAAAGGAGGCACAGCCGTTCGCAAATTTTTGGGTATACAAACTCATAAAGAAAAAACTGGGCAATACTCACCCTTTATTGTGTTGTATACCGATTTTAGTGCAGGCAGAAAAACACCATTGGAACAAGACATTTTTTTATGTGCAACAAGCAATGACATGGGAAAAAAAATGGCGGAATTAATAGAAGAAAATATTAAAAAAGGTTGGGAAAAAATTTAAGCAAAACGCATGGCAAAAGCGATTCAATTTGTAGCAGGTAAACTAAAGTTTGCAGCAGCACTCAACAAAATAGACCGAGATAAAGTATACGGTTTTATTGAAGTAAAAGTAAATGACGATAAAGGAAATCCATGTGTAATGGGCAGTTTATTGGATGATGGTAGAACATTAGTTTTAAATGGCGCAACCGCCCTTAAAACAGTTGATGCATCATTTAATGAACTAGATAAAAAGGAATTAAAAGTTATTTATCAAGATGGTAAAGATGCAGTGCTTGTTCCTTCGAGTTATGAAGGTGAAGTGAATCTAAGTCAAACTAGCTTAGATGATTTATTTAATTTAGAAATCACTAGTGTTTATCAATTAGATTTTGAAGATGCATCACAAAAAAATTCAGTTAGTGATTATTTAGCTGATGGAAAAGTAGCTCGTTTTGTATTTAATTACCGTGCAGATTACGAAGGTGCAGATGCAATTTTAATTGCTAATGCAGATGGTATTTTTGCTTTAACTGGACGTATCATTGATTTTCCTTATTTAGAAAATATATTAGCGCCAGTAGCTGCAAACTTAGTTGAGGAAACGATTGAAGAAGAAGCAATGGATTTTGGAATGTTATAAAAAATAAAAGAGATGTCCAGACAAATAAATTTAGCGGATAACAAAGGCCGCAATGCGGAAGTGATTTTAAAAAGTTTCACAAAAAAACCATTGGTAAAAACGGTAACACCAAAAGGTGAGGCAACGCAAACTGTGCGCGTGTTAAAATCAGTTGCACAAAATTCATACGAAAATTTATTAAAAGCAAATGAAGGCGATGAGGCAGTTGCACAATTACTGATAACAGCCGATCCTGAATTTGACAATGTAATGACTGGCCTTTTTGTTGAACAAACTAGTAAGGTTTATGTTGATTCAGATTTGAAACCAGTGTTTAGAATTCAAAAAAAAGAAGCTGTTTATTTACCCGATGGTACATTAAAAGAAGAACGTACGCCAAAAGAAAGCATTGCAAATATTCTAGCAGAACATCCCATAAAACCAGCAGGGAAATTATTGCCAAAAAAAGAAGTGTATAATAAATTTGTGTTTTTAAAAAAATATCAGTTAACACATATTAATGGTTTAACTTTTGATTTTTTATATGAAATGGCTAAGGATCTGCAAGAAAAAGATTCAATGATTATGTTAGCGGGCGGTGCAAAAGGCAATGAACCATTAGTGTTTCAAGATGGTGGCAAAACATATCGTGCTTTTTTAGAAGGCAGAGTAAAAGATAAATCCTACATTTTATTGATCCATCTATCTAATTTAGAATTGAAGGGGATTAGTAAATAAAAAACGCCATTGCATAACAACGTTCTACATAGGCATTCTGCTGGGGCTTGCTTGGTCGTTTAAAAATAAGTTTGATCTTGTTTTCTTTACACTAGGCATCCAGCCTGTGAGAGATAAACTCTGGACCGTTATCTTCCAAGCTTTATGCACCACATTGACTTGACCCAGCCGAAGCCTACCCACCTTTCCATAATCATTGAGACTGCACAAATAGAATACTTATAGTCCGTAGACTTATTGACATCTATTCCGCAGTTTTGCACTCTAATCTTCCAATAAATGGGTGCAGCTTATTCAAAAGAAGAAAAATCTTATTTGCTAAAAGTTGGCAACAAAATACGCCAATTGCGAACTGATAATGGCTTATCTCAAGAGAAACTATCGTTTGCTTGCGAACTTGACAGAACATATATCGGCTCGGTTGAAAGAGGCGAAAGAAATATCTCTGTCATAAATCTGAAAAAGATAGCAAAGGCTTTAAACACCGACCCATCTGAACTTCTTAAATGCTAAACATGAAGGAAGCAATTAAATTGCCACCTAAATCTGTTACACTACTTACTAAGCCAGAGGGGCTAACACAAAATTTATCCCAACTTATCGGAAAGGAATTTAAGATTACAGGTAAGACAAGAACTGACGGCTCTAATATTAGAAAGCTAATTGCTGCGACTCTTGAAAAGTCTGCATTACCTGAAGCGGCAGAAAAAGAAAGTTACGAAATTGTTCCTCCCAAGGGAAAAGGAGTTCCCAAAATAACAAGAGAATTTATTGATACCTACATTGTAACCTCTGGTAATTCTTATAATCTGCAAGTTTGGAATAGATTACCTTCAAGTAATACTCTTTTAATTAAATATGATTCGGGCGAAAGTTTGAAATGCACTGATGTTAGATTTGTATTTGTGAGAATAGATTTAGCAAAAAGTATTATTGCATCGGTCATAGTTCTGACAGCGGAATACATTGAAAAACATTTTGGCAAGTTTGGAAAACCTACAATAAAACATCAACTACTGATTTCTTCAAAGGCAAGAAAAAGTATTTTTGAAAGCCCCGACAAAGTGCTATCATTTCCTGATAGCAAAAAACTATCTTACAACATAACTCATGACTATGTTCCTCCAAAGTCGGGAATGGTTGAAGAACCAGATATTAAAGAGTTGTATTCAATCGCACTTTTAAAAGAAATGGTTGCTAAAAAATTAATCGGAAGGAAACTTGACGCAGCAGCAACTAAAAACAGAGGACAAGCACTTGAAAGAATGGTGTTGGAATTATTGGGTTACACTATTAAAGAAAACGAATTATTGTATGGTGCTTTTCCCGACATAAGAAACCAATTGTTAGAGGTGAAAGTTCAGGATTCACCAACAGTTGACTTAGGTAGATTTTCTCCCGAAAGAGAAGAGTTTGTAATAGAAAAAAAGAACCTCACAACTTTTGATGTTCGTTATTTAATTGCTTTAACAAATCCTAAGACCGAAATAATTGAAGGGATAATCTTAACGCCAGGAGAAAGGCTTGGCGATCTATTTTCATATGTAAGTTCAGAGAGTTATAAATGCCAAAGAAACATTCCAATTAGCTTTTTTGAAAGGCATTATGGCAAAGCGGTATTTAATCCAGCTTAAAAATTGGCAAAACACCAAAAGCATCCGCAACTTTAATTTCTAATTGCTCTTCGAGCGAAGAAATTTTTTCTGTATCATTTTCAGCGTTAAGTTTTTTAACGATTTTGATTATTGACTTTGCAATAGGGGAATTATAATCAGGTAAAGGATACTTTTCTACATACTGGGTAAAATATCTTCTCCTGCCTGAATAAAGTTTATTATTGAAAACAAGGTCGTGATACTTTGTCATTAATTTTGAATTTGAAACACCTTGTATCAATAAGAGTTTCTCCACATTTTCCCTCTTTTCGGCTACTATCCAATAGCAATTTCCATTGACAAGTTTTCCTCCTTCATCAAAGAAAAATCTTGGCGACAAACTGATATCAGGAAACACCAACTTTGGTAAATTCCAATAGTCCGGATTATGAGGAACCCATATTTCAAACCATTTTCTGCCAGCATCAATCAAATATTTTCTCTCCTTTAGTCGTGCTTCAAATCTCTCCAAGTATTTTTTAGCTTTTGGGAACTGCGCTATATCAATAGTAGTTTTGTTTCCATCCTTATTATAATGAGGATATAGAATTTGAAGAGTAGCTTTTGCGGTTGTTCCCCATCTGCCAATATTCTCCTGCGAAATCAAATCTTTAAGTAATTCCGCTTCGGGCTTTTCAGTTCCTAACTTATTCCATTCATCATTTATGAATACTTTATCAGCCGTAGTTTTTATACCAACTCTAACTTTGAATAAATCGCCAAGGAAACAAGATGCATTATTGTCAATCTTATTTACCCATAGAGATTCAGAATCTGAAAGCAACTCCCACGAATAACCCTTTGTGGTTCGACACATTAGCACGCCATCAGTTTTTTTATATCTTTTTGTATTGACAGAGAAATATCCCGAATCGGACGTATTCAATACATCATAAATATTAGCGGCAGGTTTTAGTTCTCCTTGGTATCCATTCAGTTCTTCATAAACCTTAATGAATTTAGCTATATTGGAAATTGCCTTAACATTTCCATTTTTCTTACCAATAAATATTGCAGGAAGAACAGCAGCATCAAAAAGTTTGGTATCGCCTAAATCAACAATTTCAAGTATTTCGTAATTCTCATTTAAAAACTTTCTAACACTTTCGCCACTCTTAGTTGACAAATACCTATTAGATGTTATTACGCCAATAATTCCTCCCATTTTTAGACTTGCAGTCATTGCAATTAAAAAAGGATAATATAAATCAACACGACCTTTTAAATCGAATTTTTGAGCAAGTAGTTGTGCTTGCTCTGTTCCAAGAATTTGAGTTCTTACATACGGAGGATTGGCAATTACAATGTCAGCGGTCTCCTTTATTCCATTCCCTTTTGCTCCAAAAAAATTAAGTGTTAATTGATTTTGATTTATATCTACGAGTTCCAAAAAATCTCCATTTACTAAATTGGTTTTTTGTTTGCTAAATCGACATGATCTTTCTTTTGCAAGGCTTAAATATTCTTCATTTAAATCATAACCATTTAGTGTAAAATCAATATCACGAGCCGACAAGTGTTCTCCCATAGACAACAACAGTTCGCCATCGCCGCAAGCAGGGTCAAGGACTGTTACTTCTCCCCTATCTACATAAGACAAAATCCGACTACTTAAATAGTCTGCCAAGCCCTTTGGAGTAAAAGTAGCACCCGTGCTTTTTATCAATTCCTTCGTTTCCACTTCTTTTAATTTCTTGTGTAACAAAGATACTTAAAATCATCAAAAAATCAAGTCGAAATGATGAACATTTTCAGAAAACAGCCTTTAGACACGGTTAAAACAGAATAGAACTTAAAACCCACGCATTTGCAGGCACATTTGCTTTTTTCCCAATACTTGGACCAACTCCAAAAAATCAAGTGTCTGCAAGCCAAACCACCACGACAGATATTATGAAATGATAAAAATGAAATTCGCTGATATACTAAAATTGTTTTGAAAAAAGTATTTCACGATTGTAAGTCTTTTAAAATAAAATTGATTTGTTAATTTATCACATTGATTTTTAGACGGCACTATGAGGGTCTTTTTTGTTGTATTATTCTTTGGACAATTTTTATTAATTACGATTTAGGTGATTCAATCAAAATTATTTTATTTAATTAAATAATTCAAAACCGACTCCCAAGTTGGAAATTTTTCAGTCCCAAAATGTATGTGCGTCCCTTTGAAATCGCCAGCTCCATTTGCTATTCTATCATCGATAAGATAATCTCCCATATTTAAATGCTTATTGTGTGAGAATATAACTCTTTTCTTCGCAGCATCTCCAATATGTTTTTTTATCCAAGCTAATTTATCGTTTAGAGCTGTTGGATTCTCCCATGGGGCTGTTGATAATATATAAACATTGAAATGTTCATTTAATTTTTCAAACGCCTCTAAAGCCCCTATTATGGGTTTCATTCTTGAAAATATGCCTGGCACCTCGTCAAATTTATTCTCGTATAATTCTAATTCATCTTGTGTTAATGCTTTAATTCCTGATTCAAAATCTACTAAAACACCGTCCATATCAACATATACAATCTTACTCACTGATTTTTATTTTAAATTCAAACTTATCACAGCTATGAAATCGGTTGGGGATATCTTTTCTATTTAGTCCACATTTTACACCTTGTCCAACACCCACCAACCACAACATACTTTTACAATTGAAACAAACTTTTTCATCTGGTTTTGGATTTTCAATTTTTGGGCTGTTTTTCATTGATCAATTAATTATGTACACTTTAAAAAGTAATTAGAGATAAAATATTAAAAACTATTCTGTTTAATCTTGATAAAATTTTTCACAAAATTCTTTTAATTTTTCATGTTCATCATATTCAATTCCTGCATCACCAAGTGCTTCTTTCAACTCATCTGAATCAACATTTATTAAAGCTTTACCATTGTTAAAATACAAATCACCTGTAAAGCCTTTGCCAGATGTCGAATAATCAGAAATCTCTTCAAAATCATCGCTTCTACCTTCACTATAATTATATGCATAACCTGAGACAATATCACCTTCAAATTCTACGGAAATCTTATTAATGTCAAAAATTCCCGGTGCAAACTCTAGCTTATATCTTTTCCAACCTTCCCAGCTATATGATTTTTCATCAGAAGATGCGATGTGTACAAAATCACCTGGCTCAGACCTTTTAAAACAATCCCTGAATTTGCTATACTCTGGTGTTTCATATTTTAAATTAACACTTACTATTTCTTCATTGGGTAATTTTAGGTCAGTAGCTGGTTCTGAAATACCATATGAATGATAAATTGAATTGTAATCATGCCATGATTCACCCCAAATATAATCTGACCATGATTCATCACTTTCTAAAAATTCGGAAATTACTTCATAATCAATTACTCCGGCAACATCCTCACTCAGATAACAGTTGTCATCATAACCAAGTGTAAATTCACAATACCCATTTACATGATACAAAGTTCGGATGTCTGAAACGCCTGAAGAGCTATCACCATTAAAAACTTTTGTTGTTATGGGATGAAAGTCAGAAATTAATTCAATTATTTCATCCGAATCAATGAAATTAATAACCTTAATTAAATTTTCAACTGGATTGTAACGCACTCCAGCCATTACATCCCCTGAATAGTGAGTATCCAATTTTTTAAACTTAGAAGGATCGTTCTGAATAATAAAATCAAAAACTTCCGGAATTAACATTTCTTCAGGCTCTAAATAATCAAAAGCATCAATGTTGATTTTCAATACATCAATAATTAATTTTGAATTTAAAGCATCTTTTGAAATAGATTTTATTAGCTGAGGTTGCAGCTTAATGATTTCAAATAAAAATTTATGGTCACTTAAAAGTTCGCCATTTATCGTAAAACTATTGTTTAAATTTTGACTTGAAATCTCAATTAGTAACAATTTGTCTTTTTTAAATTTCTCATTTAACTCAAGTTCTGTGTCAGAGCTGAAGAATCTTTGTTCAACATAGTTTATTCCATAACTTAAAGCTATATTCCTGTTGGTTTGTAAATTCTCGGGTAAATTTATATACTCATGACAATTTATTTTAAGGTAAGTTGTTATAAAATGCTCATCATGAAGTATTTTTTTATCAAAAAACGCATCTAAAATTTCAAAATCAATTTCCAAGTCTGAAATAGAATCTAAAAAAACCTTGTTAGACTTGAAATTAGAAGGCAGTTGTTCAAATTTTTCAGAGTAATCCAATTCGCTTTCAGCTCTAATAAATGCTATGGCATTGTCTAATAGCCCTTGTACTTCTTTTGAAATTAGCGTGTATAAATTGGGGGTTTCAGAAATTGTTATTGGATTAATATATTCTTGTGATTCTATTTTTTTGCCAATTTTATTCTCTAGAGCTTTATAAGTGTCTTCATCTGGAAAATATTTAAATGCTGTTTCGATTAGTTCAATTTCATCAAAATTATTAAATAGACCTTCCCAATTAAAGTCTCTACCGTGAGATATCGCAATATCAACATTTGTATATATATTAAAAATTGGATCAAAATCGAAAAATTTTCCATCTTGATTCATACCTAAAACCAATTCATCCTGGTCCATTTCATGTGAACCATAGACATTGGAATTAAACCATGGGGTTGTGCTATAATCTGTACTTACCCTTGTAAGATCGATTAAATACATTACCGTCACATCAAGGGCAAATGCATGGAAGAAAAAATCTTCTACGTTTGATCTTACACTTAAATCATCTAAATGTATAAAATATGAAATTTGAGATGGATCTTGAGTAAGCAATTCAAAAGCTATAGATTTTGCTTCTGGAGTTTCCCAATTAATTTCTAAACTTAAAAATCTGCATGCATTTGTACTTTGTTTAAGTGCAATTTTTACTAATTCAAGATCTTGCTTTTGCTCATTTGATAAGTATTGAATTAATAGCCCGTTGATTGATAACATCTCTTTTATAAAAGAGCTGTCTGATTTTTCAGACTCATCCAAGTATTTGAAAAACCAGGGATTTTCTTTTATAAATAGATTTAGTTCATTTTGTTTTAAAATATCTCTGCAAGATTTAAACTGAAGTGGATAGGGCGAATATTTAAGAATTTCTAATAACCTTGTTCTGTCTTGACTTAAAAATTGTTCAGTAAGAAAAATTATTTGAGTGGGATCAATTTTTAAAGTACTTAGTAATTCGTTATCAGTAATATCTTCATTAAACGATTTCGAAATAGAAAATTCACTATTAACTGAATTATTTGCAGAGTTTAACCAAGCATTAAATTTGATTTGTTTAGATTCTACTTTAGAGGCGCATTTATCAATTAATGATCCGTTTTTCAAAGAAACATATTCTTGAACCGATTGAATTCCTTTAACATCAAATGGGAGATCTGAAAAACAATCAACATTTTGTTTTAAAGCTGCCCAATAAACTTCAGGGTCAGATTGTAAAGCTCCTGTAATATATTTAAATACTAAACCATTATTACTTACAGCCTGGAGTATAAAATTTTTGTCTCTTTGAAGTGTTTTTGAACAAAATTTAATGATAATCGGAAGATCTTTTATGATATCACACATAAATGAATAATCCGACAAGATTGACGAATCTGCAAAAACTAAACTTATCGGATTTATTTTAAATAAGGCTTTAACAAATTCTCTATCTTTTCTTAAAAATTTCGGAGCATAATATAATATATTTATTTTAGTACGACCCGCCCAAATTAATGATTTTGCATATTCAGGGTTGTGCCTAATCACTTCGGGCACTCTTGTTATTTCGTAGTCATTACTTTCAACGATATGAGTCAATAGATTAATGTCTGCTTTATTTTGATCTTCATCTATGTACAATAAAGATTCCGGGATACTCCAAATACTTAATCTTCCCTTACCATTTTTAACTGCAAAATCTAAAAGCTCTTTGTTGTTTGAATAATTATCACCTAAATTTCTAAAATTCGCCATGTCATATGACAATCCGAGTTTAATAAATTCTAAATCATCTTGTAAAGCTGGGTTGGCGTTAATTATGCTTTTAAAACTATTATTCCATTTATTATGGTACTCGAAACAAAACTCTCTATTTTTACTTATTTCATCTGATGCGTTGGTAATCAAATTATATTTTAAAATGAAGTCACGATCATTACAAAATAATGGCGCATACCCAAAGCGTATACTTTCTGAGTAATGTATTCCCACATATATTTTATCAAAATCTCTAGGAGGAAAGTAGCGATTGCTTATTGCAACTAATAAATCTTCAAAAAATCCTAGGCTTGATTGAATTGATTTAGGTAAATCTTCAAATTCTATTTCATCACCCTGCATTACTGCAAGCCTAGTTAAATCAACTGACTTGGATGATTCTGGAATTAACTTGAAATATAAAGGTGCTTTAGATATGATTTTTTTAAGTAGCTCTGTGTTATTGATATCTATATATTCAATAAATGATTCATCATAATAACCAGCTTCAATTGCTATTTTTATAATTGATTCCTTGTTTTTTAATTCTACTGGGAGGTATGGGAAAATTTCATTATTTATATTAATCAGCTCTTTTATTGCACTTTCATCTTCTTGTAAGTTTTTAGAAATAAATCTTATTTGTTTAAAATCCTTAACAATAATGTCCTTTAATTTTTGAATATCGCCATAACTATTTACAGGATAATTATTTGTTAAAACTATACCATTAAACTTTTCTCTTTTAATTATTTGTGTTTGGGAAACTCTTGCTAAGTCTTCAGTAAAAGAAGATGCAGATTCATACTCGAACGGGATGACTTCTTTTCCTAAAGAATTTATATAGCCCCATTTTTCATCCATCTTAACTGCTGCTAAACCATTAGAAAAAGATTCAGCATCCTCATAAATAAATTCTGTTAACTTATTTGCTTTTGAGTCAATGAAACCCCATAGTGAATCAACTTGAATGATTACAAAATCTTCTTGAAAAGAACCTATAAAATCAAAGTCCTTATCAAATAAAACTTTCCCTGTCTTATCTATTAATTGTTTTTTTGATTTAAGTTCAACCTCTGCTAAACCATTTGAAAAGCTTTCTGCATCATCATATATACATTTAATTACCTCAATACCATTAACATCTATGAAGCCGTATTTATCTTTTTGAGAAACAAGTGCTAAGCCATCGGAAAAAGGCAGGATTTTATCATAATCTGTTTTTAAAGTGTTTTTTCCAAATTTATCTATTAATAATTTCTTGCCTTCATAATCAACGCAAGAGTATCCATTTATAAAATTGCTTGCTTTATCATACATCAAAGGCACAATCAATTTGCCTTTTTGATCAATAAACCCATATTTATCCTCTAAACCTACCTTACATAATCCCTCATTAAAATCATTGACTTCATCATATTCACTATTGGATATAACTTCCCCAATTTCATTAATAATTATCTGTTTGTCATCTAGAGTAACATTCACAAACCCATTCACAAAATCATATCCATAGTCATATTTACAGGCTATTATCTCAATTCCTTTCTTATTTATGTAACCTATTTTATTGTTTTTTTCAACTTTTGCAAACCCTTCAGAAAAATTATCAATCTCGTCATATATAAAATCTAAAATTTGATTGCCTTTTAAATCAATTAATCCATATAAATTATTCTTTTTCTCTTTAAGCAAACCAGGTTCAGAAGAAGTTTCAATGTCTCTATTTTTAAACATTGGATTTCCTTTTTTATCGATAAAAAACCATTCTCCATTTTGCTCAACTCTAGTAATACCATCGTCAAAACTATAAACTGAATCGTATATGCAAGGAATTACTTGCTTGCCTTGCTTATCAATAAACCCATACTTTGTTACAGTATAGTCTTCAAATTCTACAATAGTGTCGTCAATTTCTTCCTCTTCATCATCCTCTTCTTCTTCTTCCTCATCATCATCCTCATCCTCATCTTCTTCTTCATCATCATCTTCATCTTCTTCCTCTTCTTCGAAATCATCATCCTCGTCTTCTTCCTCCTCTTCCTCGAAATCATCATCCTCGTCTTCTTCTAAATCTTCGTCTTCTTCCTCGTCTTCTCCTAAATCCTCGTCTTCTTCCTCCTCGTCTTCTTCTTTAGCCTCATCATCACCATATCCCATTTCTCTTAGAATTTCGTCTAGGTCGATTTCATCATCTTCTTCCTCATCCTCTTCTTCGAAATCGTCATTTTCATCTCCCTCTATATACTCTTCTTCTATATCATCAT
This sequence comes from Sphingobacterium thalpophilum, assembly GCA_945878525.1. GTDB lineage: Bacteria > Bacteroidota > Bacteroidia > Sphingobacteriales > Sphingobacteriaceae > Daejeonella > Daejeonella thalpophilum_B. The sequence goes on along the minus strand of CAMCTU010000052.1, from coordinate 4,807 downwards.
ATTCTTCCTCATCCTCCTCATAAGCCTCCTCATTCAAAGTTGTATCAATATCTATTTCTTCATCCTTTTTTTCATTTTGCTCTCCAGTTATTTCTTCTAAAAAACTTAAAGCACTTGTGGTAGCCTCTTCCACATCATTTTGGACGGGATTATTCAATATTCTAATACCCTGAGAATATCTTTCAATATTAGAGCTTTTAGAAAGTACCTCTTCAACAAACTCATCCTCTCTACAATAAAATCCTATTTTTATACCATCCTTTGCTGTATTAAAAAATAAATGAGTACCTCTTTTTTTGTTTATTTCGGGTATGTGTATGTCTAAATAATTATCCTTATTTATTTTTTTAGCTTCCGCATCTGGATAGTATTCTTTGATAGCTTCAAAAAGTTGCTCTTGAACACTTGACAAAGTATTTCCTGTCAATGATTTTTTGAATTCAAATGGCTGGCAGTCATTTTCTTGACACCACTTATTTAACTCATTTAGCGTTTTATCAACGTTGTCTTTTGTATATACAACTTTATCAGACTTTTGATAGGCAACTTCTACTACCAAACCGAAATTTTCTAAAAACCTCTTCTCAAGGGTATTCACCTTCAATGAAGCAATGATTGATATATCCGCCCCTTTAGCCTGTCTTACCTCAGACAATGACTTAGAAATATCAATAGCCCTTCTCTCTTTATCTAAGAAAACTAATGTTAGATAGGGAAATTTTTTAGTAAACTCTTTTTGCAGGGTTTCAATCTTTTTTCTGCCGTTCATGGATAATTCAGTTGCCATAATGGATATTTTAAAAATTAATTTTTAAATTAATGGATATCTGTAAAAAAATTTTGATTATTTCGATTATATAAGAATTTTCATCTAAAATATATAAAATAATTGTTACTCACATAAAGCAAAATCAGTCACGCGATCATCAATAAGATATTGTCCTATGTTCAAATACTTTTTATGCGAGAAGATGGGCTTTGAGTTTTTATGAGCAAAACTAGACCCTAAACTATCCCGCGAAAATAAAATTTTTAGTATCAAAAAAAAACTTTTGAAATATAAAGCTTTTTACGCGAGGTAAAATTTATTTTACTTCTTGACTTTAAACAGACCTGGTGTTATATCCACCTCATCGTCATTTAAAACAAAAAATATAGACAATTCCTCTCCAGTTTGATCTAAATATATTACCTCTATTTCAATGTATTTAGCAAACTTCCATTTATATTCTGAATCACCGAAGTTCATTATATGATGTAGATGGGAATCATCTGGCAGTTCGATCTTCGAAGGTTTTCCATTTTTCCATGTTGTCTTATATTTAGTTTCGTTGCCATTTTTAAGTTCCCCAGGTTTTAAATTAAAATCTGCATTCGAAATCTTTGATAAGATCTTTTTTGTCAATACATCTATTAGGTTTTTTACAGTATACCCCTCTCTAAATAGATACCCCTCTTCCCACTCAATTGAATATTCTTGAGAGAAGTCCAATCCACTATATTCACCTGAACCATAACCCACTTCAGTACAACCAAATTGCAATTGTGCTTTGAGCCTGATATTTAATTCTGGACTGAATTGTCTTAATGCTGTAACTAAAGATCTGTTTTTCATATTAAGATTTGAATTGGCTCAAAATAGAAACAATAAATAATGTTGAGATTTATAAAGTTTCGAGTTTTCCCTTCTTGAATATCAAGCACTTTTAATTTGTTTATCCGGTGATTTTTTTGACCAAGTTTGGGACAGGTTTGGCCCAATTGGGCTCGAACCTAATCCATGATTAACAGCCATGAAAAACCTCATTTACATACCTAATACTTTTTAGTAAAATATTGGTTTTTAATTACTTAATCTATTTTAATTGGTATCTATTGGGTGTTTTTTTTCAAATATTGATCCTGTTTTGTACAATTGGCTTCGTCAGGTTTTTGAAAATTATAGTTTTTTATTTTCGCTATGATGTTATTTCAAAATAGGAACTTAAAAACTACTGATTTATCAAATTTAAAAACTTTAATTCTTAATACAACGAACTGAGAATCCGAAAAACTTTCTATCATTTCTTCTATTCAGAATGTCATTGTCGTTGTATAGACAACAGTAGAATGCGGAGTCTGTATTACTCTCTGTTCTGCTCCACCAAACCCCAGATTTATCTGTAGAAAATTTACCATCTCCAGTACGTAATCCCCCTGGAAGGCCTGAAAAGCCAGATGTATTTTGACAGTTGACCACCCATGTATAATTGCCGCTTTGTCCATCTTTCCACCCATTCTCTTTTCTCATGTTTATGGCACCAGATACACCTAAATAAGCATCAAGGGTATCCCATTCGGCTTCATTTGGAACATGATACCCTACTGGGGCCAAACCTCTAGGGTCATTTACTGCATACCAGTTGTATAATTTCCCATACTTTTCACCATTTGATGGGTCGTTATTAGAAAAACACCAAGCAGGTTGTTTGTTAGCTCCGGCAATAATCCAATCTTCATCCGATTCTGCATGAGGTATTGGATCTCCATTTCTAAATTTATCTACATCTAAGTTTAATGTAGCCCATCTTTGACTACCTATTGATACAGTTAGTATTTTATCATCTGTCCCCTCAAATAATAAGTCGGTTTCATTCTGTTCGCCATCAAAATCTGTATTATCTAAATCAATTGGGGTCAATTTAAAAAATCCTTCATCATAGTAATATATACTGGAATATTTAAATTCTACGATTTGATTGCCATTTTTATCAATTACTCCATATGATTTACCATCAAGAGAAGCAATTGCATAATTACCGTCAAATGGTTCTAAGTCTGCATATATAGGTTTAATCTTGAAATTTCCAGTTTTATCGATAAACCCAAATTTTTCATCATCCTGAACCCTGGCTAAATCTGAATTCCCAAAAGGCAAAGCAACATCAAATTTAAAGTTAATTATTACATTCTCCTTATTGTCAATCCAACCCCATTTATCATTTACACTAACCAATAAGTTATTGCCGTCCACCAGAATTACATCATAATTACCTTTTAAAACTGGATTACCTGTCTTTAAATCAATCAGGTAAGACCCATTTTCAGTATATATACCAACAAGTTTGGATTTCGGAATTGTAATCCATTCGGAACTTATACATGAAACAATTTCTTGCCCTTTTAAATTAATTATTCCGTGTAACCCATTTAATTCTATGATGGCGTAGTCATCTTCAAATTCATAAATACCGTCATATTTTATTTCAATTATTATATTTCCAGTAACATCTACAACTCCTTTTTTATCGTCTAATGTAACTATAAATAAATCGTCACTACCGTTTTCTATATCATCATAAATACAAGGAACTACTAACATCCCATTTGAATTTATAACCCCCCAGTTTTCTTCAATACTTACACCCATATATCCATTTGAAAGATTTAATCTGTAATGATCATAAATAAATTTGGTTACAATTGTGCCGTCTAATTTATAAAAGCCATATTTTTTATTTACAGAAATAGCAATTAACCCGTTATCTAGATCATGACAAACTTCTTCTTCAGAGGTACAAATTTTCTGAATTTTTCCAGAAAATGATAATACAAAAATAGCTTTGTCTTTTGTACACCATGAAAAGCCCTCTTTAAAATTTTTAACATTCTCGAAATCTACATTGTGAATTAATTGACCTTTTAGGTTATAAAACTCCCAGTTAGCAGTATTGTTCTTTTGAACCCATGCACCATATTTATTTGGCGCATTACCAATTGTATAATTTTTTAGTGAGAAGTATTTTTGTTTTTTATAATTTATGTAATGAAAAAACAACATTTTATCATCTTCCTTATTTGATACGAGATAACAAACACCATCCTTAAAATCAGATGCGAAAACATAATTACAGGACACTATCTCATTTCCTTCTTTGTCTAAAAAACCAAACAAGTCGTCTTTTTTTACCTTTATCATTCCTTCATTCATTTCAAATACTTCATCGTATACAATGGTCGTATTAGCATTTATTGGGAAAAATAAACTGGCCTTGTCTGAAGATTCAGCTTCCTCTTCAGCCTCTTCGTCATCTTCTTCAAAATCTTCATCCTCATCTTCTTCGAAATCATCTTCCTCATCATCATCTTCCTCATCATTCTCATCATCATCCTCATCTTCTTCGAAATCATCTTCCTCTTCGAAATCATCTTCCTCTTCTTCATCATCCTCTTCTTCGAAATCATCATCTTCTTCTTCATTATATTGACTCATTAAAGCATCAGAATCAAAATAATTATTCATACAAGTCAAAAAATTTAAAACACGATTAGCACTTAAGTCCAAGCTTTCGAGTTCATTATCACAACAATTTAATTCATACAAATTAGGATTAGCACTTAAGTCCAAGTTAGTGAGTTGATTATTATCACAATTTAAATCAGCTAAAGCAGCATTAGCACTTACGTCTAAACTACTGAGTTGATTATTACTACACCTCAATATTCGTAATGAAGCATTGGAACTTATATCCAAGTTACTGAGTTCATTACCTTCGCAAAACAAATAAATTAGATCAGTATTAGCACTTACATCCAAGCTACTTAGTTTATTATTACCACAATGCAAATACGTTAAAGCAGTATTAGAACTTAAGTCCAAGCTACTGAGTTTATTATTATCACATCTTAAATGCGTTAAAGCTGTAAAAGCTTCTATTCCAGTTAAATCAGCAATATTTAAACCAATACAGTCAATATCACCAGTAAAGGCAGCTGCTTCACTGAGCAATATTTCTTTATTGCCATTGGGGTTGATTTCTTTATTGCT
>CAMCTU010000051.1 GCA_945878525.1 Sphingobacterium thalpophilum | reverse complement strand
AAGATTTAACCACATAGAATGGCTTTTATAATGCTTTAAAGGAAACATAGATTGTAAATCACATAGATTGAAGCTTCGCTTCAATGCTATCTGCAATTACTATGTAGCTTAGAATAATAAAATGCTATGTTTCCCCGCCTACCGGCAGGCAGATATGCGGTTTTTTTAAAATTATGTCGAGTTCACATTATACTATTTTCATTTTTACTATTTTACATCAATTTCATAACATAAAAAAAACGTGTTTATGATTTAAAAAAACAACATATTGTTGAAATTGATTAATAAATTCAGGACCTTTTACTAAAAATCAATCGCTGTTAATGTTTAAGTATTTCATTACTCTTTTTTGTCTTTTAAGCAGTCAGCTAATCGCTCAGATTAAAAATCCTGAATACAAACAGACCATTGATAGCCTTTATAAGAACACGGTTCCATTGATCAGCATAGAGGAACTCATCAAAATTGATAAAAACAATCTTTATATTCTCGATACACGTGAAGAGGATGAGTTTAATGTCAGTCACCTGAAAAATGCAAGACAAGTGGGAAATTTCTGGTTTGACATGCGCAAAGTATATGATATTCCTACAAATGCAACAGTTGTAGTATATTGTTCAGCGGGAGTACGAAGTGAAAAAATAGGTGAAAAACTAATTGCTGCGGGTTATAAAAATGTTCTCAACCTCTATGGAGGTATTTTTGAATGGATTAACCAGAGTCATCCTGTTTATAAACAAAACGGCGTTCAAACTGCCGAAATACATACCTACGATAAAAACTGGGAACGCTGGGCTGAACGCGGTACTAAGGTGAACTAATTCAGCTACGAATCTTAATGAAAATAAATCACCTTAGTTTTGCAATCACCTCAGATGGCTCAAAAACTCTTTTCAATGAAGAAGTTGGCGAGCATTATCATTCCAGGCATGGGGCCCTGCAGGAAAGCAGGCATGTTTTCCTAAACACCGGAATGCGGTATTTTCTGGAGAGAAGCGGACAAAAAAATGTAAAAATTCTGGAAGTTGGCTTTGGAACAGGTCTTAATTTTTTATTAAGTGCTGATTTTTGCTCAGCAAATAATATTCAGCTCGATTATACCGGCATTGAAGCTCATCCACTCCAGACAGAAATTATTGAGAATACCGGATACAATCAATACATCTCTTCTGATTTATGGGATTCTTTCTTAGGGCAATATGAGAATGCACAGCTAAATACTTTACTTATCAATAATCATTGTACACTAAAAATAGAGCATCTAAAATTGCTTGATTTTAATGCTGATGAGCTTTTTGAAGTCATTTACTTTGATGCATTTGCAGCAGTCCATCAACCAGAAATGTGGAATCAGGAATCGCTGAGCCATATTTGCAAATTTCTAAATCCGGGTGGCGTATTTGTGACTTATGCAATTACCGGGGATCTTAAAAGAACCATGAAAGGTTTGGGATTCGCTATTGAAAAAGTACCGGGAGCTCCTGGCAAACGGGAAATGTTAAGGGCGGTAAAAATGTAGCCTCTGACATTTGGAACGAGGGAAAAGCTAAAAGCTGAAAGTGGGATGCAGTATTAGATTTAAATTTATGCTCTTAAAGAATTTGAGCTGCATATCTCAATTAATGAACTACTTTTCTATCTCTAGTATTAGCTCAATCCATTCCTTTAATATTGGTATATCTGTTATAACAGAATCCCAAACGATGTCATAATCAATACCAAAATAATGATGAATTATTCTGTTTCTTATATCACTCAACTCACGCCGGGAATGTGAGAATATTTTGCTTTTAGGTCTGGATGGATTTTACTACTTGCTTCGCCAATAATTTCCAAGCTTCTGCAAATCGCCTTTGTTAAACGTTCATCCTTTACAAAATCGTCGAAATTATTTTGTACCGATTCTTTGCAAAGATACTCGCATTCAGCTAAAATATGTCGTAAGAAATCAACCTGCGAGAGATGCATACTCTACAGTTCTTAAAATATGAGGACCGATATAAGGACTTAAAGATTGTTTGGTAACTAATTCTACTTTCCGACCAAATATTTCTTCCAGATAATAGTTCAAAGCAAGAAAGTTACGAAATGTCTTATGATCCTTATTCATTTCAACGAGTAAATCAATATCACTATCAGAATTTGCCTCACCGCGCACGTAGGAGCCAAACAAACCAATTTGTTCAACACCAAAATGAGCAAGAGAATCCCTTCGGTTTGACAATTCCTGTAAAATACTTCGCTTTTCTAAAAATAAAGACATAAACAAAAATAACAATTAAAAAGATAATATACATTTCTGGAACAAAACCTAAAACCGCAATTCATTATGAAAAAGACTATTCTTTTATGTTATAGAATGGTGGTAGGTTCATTTAATGTGTTACAATTCAAACCTTTTGCGATTTATTCTTCCTTCGGGTTTATTTTATAGCCGATCGCTTTTCTTTGAGAGATGGGTTTGTCTTTCTTCTCTAACAGTTCATCCAGGTACTGAAACACCAATCCATGTTTTTATCCTGAAGCAATCTTTGGCTTTTCGATTTGGTCTGCTATTTTCAGAATTCGTTTTAATACGGTGACAGGTGATATGTTCAATAGCCTCGAAATACTACGAATGCCACAACTTTCTTTAGTCAGATTAATTATTCCTGAATCAATCTCCGGTTTATAGGCATTGTAGAGATATTTGCTGCTGTGAGTACGCCTGCAGTTTTTGAAGCTCGCAATGCAGAAGATTTTTTAAATGTTCTACAGACCGCCCAGATTTCTAACACTCAACAAAAACTAATGTAATCATGAACCTTCAATATATTTCTGACAATACCGGAAAGACTACCGGTGTATTCATCCCTATCTCCGAATGGAACGAGCTCAAAAGCAAATACAAGGGCATTGACCAGGAGCAGATAGACATCCCCGCCTGGCAGATGGAAGAAGTGAGAAAGCGCCTACAGAATTACAGGAACGAACCCGGACAGGCATTGGATTTTGATGCTGCCATGGAAGATATTGAAAAAGACCTTTAAATGTACACAGCAATTATATTGCCCCTTGCCAAACAGGACATCAAAAAAGCACTGAGATTTTTTTATTTGCTTTTGGTGAAAAATTTAAAATAGGGGGAATTTACTTGGTTTGTTAACTACCAATATTTTAAGCCATGCCCCAATAAATAACAAGATCAAAATCTTATTTTTGCTACAATTAATTCATATAAATGCCTGCAAATCCGATTCCTCCTACAGCCAATAGTCCTGCAAAGTCATTTGAACGGTTATTAACAATCATGGATACCCTTCGTGAGCAATGCCCATGGGATAAAAAGCAAACAATGGAAACGCTCAGACATCTCACAATTGAAGAAACCTATGAACTTTCTGATGCGATTCTTGAAGGAGATATGAATGAGATAAGAAAAGAGCTGGGCGATTTGATGCTTCATCTGGTCTTTTACACCCGCATCGCAACTGAAGAAAAGGAGTTTAACATCACTGATGTTCTGAACGGAATCTGCGATAAATTAATTCACAGGCATCCTCATATTTACGCTGATGTTCAGGTTAATGATGAAGCCGATGTCAAGCGGAACTGGGAGCAACTGAAGTTAAAAGAAGGCAATAAATCAGTCCTGGAGGGAGTTCCGACTTCCTTGCCTGCCCTGATCAAAGCATCAAGAATTCAGGAAAAGGCAAGAGGTGTTGGTTTCGACTGGGAGGAAAAAGCTCAGGTATGGGATAAGGTGGAAGAAGAAATGAGAGAATTCAGGGATGAATTTAATAACACAGATGACACGATAATTGATAAAGAGAAGGCTGAAGGTGAATTTGGAGATCTGATGTTCTCTCTGATCAATTATGCTCGTTTCATAGACATCAACCCAGAAGATGCACTTGAAAAAACAAATAAGAAATTCATCAAGCGTTTTCAGTATCTTGAAAGCAAGGCAAAAGAGCTTGGTAAAAGCTTAAAAGACATGACTTTATCTGAAATGGATATTTTCTGGAATGAAGCTAAAACTAAATGATTACAAGTTCCTGAACCAAGACCCAAGCAAAAAAATCTGTTCGTTCAGGTATAAAAATCTAAAAAGATATCAAAGGATCTTTCATAAATTCTTTAATCTGTAAAATCAAGAAATAAAATCCATTTTACCCGAAAAAACCAATAATCACTTAAACCTAATTGCTTTAAGCGGCGATATTCTTGTCACGAGCATGGAAGGCAGCAACAAGACAAATAAACAGATGAACAAAGTACCCGCATTCAGCATTAAAATATCCTCCAAATCCAGCTCTACCGGAACGAAATCCATGTAATACGATGCCTGATCAAGTCTGAAAAAATGGGTTTTCGACTGAAACCAACCAAGTCCGATTCCTAAAATATTACCGCATAAAAGTCCTGCAGCAATCAAATAAGCAGCATTATAAAGAAATATCTTACGTATCTGCCAGTTGGTATTTCCCAAAGCCTTTAATATTCCAATCATATTGGTTCGCTCAAGAATCATGATCAATAGCGCAGAAATCATATTGATCACAGCAACCGCAAGCATCAGGATCAAAATTACCTGAGTATTGACATCTAACAAGGATAACCATTCAAAGATGGTGGGATAATACTGCCTAATGGTATACGATTTAAGCTCAATATCAAGATCTTCATAGACCTTTGCTTCAATTTGATCAAGTCTGTCGAAATCCTCAACTCTTAGTTCATACCCACCTACATCTGATGGCGCCCATTTATTAAGACTTCGGATTAATCCGATATCTCCGATCACGAATAATTTATCAACTTCTTCAACACCAAGGTTATAGATTCCAACGATCTGAAACTTTCGTTTTCGGAGTGAATTCTCGATGAAATACATCAGAAAATCATCGCCTACCTTAAGCTTTAATCGGTCGGCTGTATACTTAGAGATCAGAATCTGTGTTCTGGATTTTAATGTATCTGAAAAATCAATAACCCTTCCGGCAATAAGTATTTTCTCAAAATATTCCCAGTTATAATGCTTGTCTACACCTTTTAATACTACTCCTTCTATTTCCTCATTGGTATTTATTATTCCGGGTTTCGTAGCAAATGATTGTATAAATTCAATCCCATCCTGCTTTAGGATTTTTTGATATGAAGAGTCTGAAATGCTGAAAGATGTATTTTCATACGAGGTATTCAAATCGAGCTTGGAAATCTGTATATCTCCTGAAAAACCTCGGACTTTCTCTCGTATCTCTGTTTTAAACCCTTTGACAATGGCTATTGCAAGTATCATTACAGCCAGGCCCAGCATGATTCCAAGAATTGCGATTCGCACAATTAGTTTCGAAAAAGTTCTTTTTGAACTAAACGTTATTCGCTTTGCGATGAAAAGGGGTAAATTCAATCCTTAAATGGTTTTTTTGTACCTTTAGCAAAGATGCATTTTTTTTAATTTCGTTTCTGATCCAATTAGCCAGAACTATATACAAACATTTTTACATTCAATAATTAAGAGCCATGTACCGTTTCAAATTTCTCACTATATTTTTCCTGTTAATCCTTTCCTACCATACTATTTCAGTCTCGGCTGAGTCAACAGGAATTTTGTATTTAACTAAGGATTTACCGACTACTGAAACAAGCCTTAAGCTTCAAACTGGAGCCGAACAGACCGATCAATATCTGCCCTATCTCAAAGGTAAACGAATCGGAATGGTGGTCAATCCAACTTCTGTTATCGGAAACACCACTGTAGTTGACAGTCTGCTGAAATTAGGAGTTAAAATTGTCAAAATTTTTGGCCCTGAACATGGATTTCGTGGCGATGCAAGTGCCGGGGTGAAGGTTGATAACAGTTTTGATGCAAAAACCGGTTTGCCGGTAATTTCTCTTTATGGAAAACATTTAAAACCAACAAAAGAGGATATGGATGATGTGGATCTGATGGTATATGATATTCAGGATGTGGGTACCAGGTTTTACACCTATATCAATACCCTGCAGCATGTAATGGAAGCTTGTGGAGAGAATAATAAAGAGGTTTTGATCCTTGATCGTCCTAACCCAAATGGCTTTTATGTTGACGGACCAATTCTTGATCCAAAATTACGGTCGGGAATCGGTTACAATCCCATTCCAATAACTCATGGACTAACTATTGCAGAATACGCCCAAATGCTTAATGGAGAGGGATGGATGGCCAATAAAGTAAAATGCAAGATAAAGATTATTAAAATTGCAAATTATGACCATTCAACGCCATATATCTTACCGGTTAAACCTTCTCCAAACTTAAATACGGCACAGTCCATTTTACTTTACCCATCACTTTGTCTCTTTGAAGGTACAATCATCAGTCAGGGTCGTGGAACATATTTTCCATTTACCATTCTTGGAAATCCTGATTTGGGCGATAAATACAAATTCTCATTTACACCTGTTGGGATAAAAGGAATGAGTGAAACACCGCTGCACATGAATAAAGAATGCTTTGGAATTGATTTGAGACAATACAATACCAATAAGATCAGAAAAGAATCGAAAATTAATTTAAGCTGGCTGATAGAATTGTACAAGGCCTACCCTCAAAAAGAAAAATTTTTTGATTTCAAGCAAAGTAATCAAATGGGCAATTTTGATAAGCTTGCAGGCACATATGATCTGAAACAACAGATTATTGCCGGCAAATCCGAAGAGGAAATCCGAAAGAGCTGGGAACCCGGACTTTCTCAGTATAAGATTATAAGAAAGAAATATTTGCTTTATCAGTAGGGCCAGAAGTCGGAGGTCAGAATTCGGAAGGATTACCTCATACTTCATACCTCAATCCTCATACCTCAAACCTCATTATGAAAATAGTTTTCATGGGTACCCCAGATTTTGCAGTTGCTTCCCTTAGTGCCCTTCTGGATGCTGATTTTGACATTGTGGGAGTGATTACTGCCCCAGATAAACCGGCCGGCAGGGGGCAAAAGATCAGTGAATCTGCTGTAAAGAAATTTGCAATTGAAAAGGGCTTAACTGTTCTTCAGCCTTTAAAATTGAAAGATCCCGATTTTATCCATGAGTTAAGATCATTAAATGCTGATATTCAAGTTGTTGTAGCCTTCCGAATGTTACCTGAGATAGTTTGGAACATGCCTTCTAAAGGTACAATCAACTTGCATGCCTCACTCCTTCCGCAGTATCGCGGAGCAGCTCCAATCAACTGGGCTATTATTAATGGGGAAAAGCGAAGTGGGGTAAGCACATTTTTTCTGAAACAGGAAATCGATACAGGTGATCTTTTATTTGCTAAAGAAATTGATATAAAAACTGATGATACCGCCGGTGACCTTCATGACAAGCTCATGGTACTTGGTGCCGGATTACTGGTAAAAACACTTAAGGCAATAGAAGCCGGTAAGTATACTGAAAATCCTCAGCACACACTTCAGGAAAGTGAGCTTAAAAAAGCTCCAAAGATTTTCAGGGAAGATTGTGAGATTAACTGGGATCGCCCAGTTAAAGAAGTGTTTAATCTGATTCGGGGATTAAGTCCCTATCCTACTGCATACAGCACCTTACAGGGAAAAACACTGAAAATATTCAATGCCGGATTTGAAGAAATCCCGGTGAATGACAAGCCGGGGAGTGTTTTAACTGATCATAAAACCTATCTTAAATTTGCTTGCAAAAATGGCTTAATTTCAGTCCTTGAATTACAATTGGAAGGAAAAAAACGAATGAAAGTGGATGAATTTTTGAGAGGTATAAGACTATAGTTCAATACCCACTCTGCTGGCGCGGAGGCTGCCAGTCCAAATGAAATACTACACCAGGTAAAATAAACCTTGCCGTAGGAGGTTCAAGCTGTCGCTGGAATGACAACAATTTCTTGCCGGAAATACTCCGGATGAAAGGGCTGAACTGACCTATAAAACACAGGTATTGCTTTCCAAAAAAAATTGGTTGTTTCGGAAGCCTAATCTGTAATAACCGTATGGTCTTAACCTTCCTTGCATAGAACCACGGTTAATTTACCAGAAAAGTTTTAAAGCAAATTCAACTTTTCATTTAAGAACCTGGAGACCTCATTGAAATATCTTTTGTTATTGTAACCCATTACCCATTGTATTCCTTTTGCTGCATTAGTTAGAAATACTTCGTCTGCTTCATTTAAGATATCCGGGTTGATTTGTGCCTCTACCAGTTCAATATTATTCTCTTTAGCAAGCCGCATAACAACCTGACGCATAACTCCTGCAATACAGCCTTCATTCAGTGCAGGTGTGTACAATTTACGGTCGTAAACAACAAATACATTACTACTAATAGATTCACATAGAAAACCATGCTGATTCAGAATCAGGACTTCATCGAGTGCATTCTGGTTTTTATAAATGCCTGCCAAGACGTAAATCATTGCATTGCAAGTCTTAGAATTAGACAGAATATTTACTGGTTTGGGAACTTCATCATAAACATCAATAATAAGACCCTTTTTATTTATAATATACTGACTGTCATCAAGTTTCTGCAATTCAAGTAAATAAGCAAATTTATTGGAATCAGGGCTATACAGGCCTCCAGAATCCCGAAAAACTGTTAGCCTGATTCTTGCATCGGCACCGGCTTTATTTCTTCTGATCAATTCTTCTGTCTTCTCACGGATGAACCAGTTATCAATTGTAGAACAATTGTCAAACTTGAGTAGTTTCATACCTTTCTGAATACGATCAACATGCATTTCGGCAAACTTTAGTTTACCCTTTAAAAAACGCATTGATTCAAAAAGTCCATCACCATAACGAAATCCACGATTATTTGCTTCAAATATCAGCTGATCAGAAGGAATAATACTTCCATTAAAATTAAGATACGTTACGCTCATATTTATTCCTTAATATAAACACGCCATTTCTCAAGCACAGCTGTAAAATCAGCCGGCAGTTCGGTTTCAAAATGAACAAATTTTCGAGTACTTGGATGAATAAAACCCAATGATTTTGCGTGTAAAGCTTGTCTGGGCATTAATTCAAAGCCATTTTCAACAAACTGCCGGTATTTATTAAAAATTGTACCCTTCAAGATCCGGTCACCACCATAGCTGCTGTCGTTAAACAAAGGATGACCGATATGTTTCATATGCGCTCTGATCTGATGGGTACGGCCGGTCTCCAATTCACATTCAATCAGAGTGACATAGTTCAATCGTTCCAAAATTTTATAATGTGTCACAGACCATTTGCCCTTCTCTTCATCATCATAAACAGCCATCACTTTACGGTCTTTAAGACTTCGACCTATGTAACCTTTGACCGTACCATCTTGTTTTAAATCTCCCCAAACCAGAGCAAGATATTTTCGGGTAATGCTATGATCAAAAAACTGCTTGGCAAGAAACGTAATGGCCCATTCATTTTTACTCACCAATAATAGTCCGGAAGTATCTTTATCAATACGATGTACCAAACCAGGTCTTCCCTCATTTCCGGGCATTTGAGGTAATTGCTGGGCATGATATACAAGTGCGTTTACCAATGTTCCGGTGTAATTGTTGAAACCCGGATGGACAACCATACCGGCAGCCTTATTGACCAGTATTACATCATCATCTTCATAGATTATATTAATTGGAATATCCTCAGGATAAACTTCCGTATCCCGCGGCGGATGAGGTAAAACCATTGAAATAACATCGAGAGGCTTTACTTTATAACTGGCCTTTACAACTTTTTCATTTACCAGAACATTCCCGGCATCAATAGCATTCTGAATTCGGTTTCTTGAGGTATTTTCGGTTCGGATAATCAGGAATTTATCCAGTCTCAATAATGACTGACCTTTATCCACGACGATTCGCAGGTGTTCAAAAAGATCCTGTTCCTCTAATTCCTGATTATCATCTAACATGTTGCAAAACTAAATCTTTGAGAGGAAATTGTTGCATAAAACTGCATCCTATTACCTGATGTATAATTTCTTTGGAAAAGTTGAATAAAGCTTTAAATAGAGCCCGTTTTAATTAAAAGAATTTAACTTTATGTCGAAATCAAAAAATAATTTTTATGAAATCTCATTTACGATACAGAACGATTATTACCGGCTTACTTCTTGTACTACCCGGCTTAGTTTATTCTCAAAGTGATGTAACCGGTGTGTTTAAATCAAGTCCGGCGGATGCAACTAAATTAGCACAAGCCTATTTGAAACCGCTTTTTAAAGGTTTAGGAACAGGATTAAACTCTGGTTGGAATAATTCAGCGCATTCGAAAAACCTATTAAGGTTTGATCTCAGGTTTGGAATAACAGGAGCTGTAGTCCCGCAACCGGATGAAACTTTCGATATAAGTAAAATTGGACTTTCAAATAACATAAGGCCTACAAATCCGGCACAAATGATGTCATCTACCGTCTCTGGTTCTAAAGATAATAAAACCCAAATGACAGTTTATGACGGCAATAACCAAGCCCTGGAAACATTTACATTGCCTGGAGGAAATGGCATCGGATTAATTCCTGCACCTCAATTGCAGGGATCAATTGGCTTATCAAGAGGACTTGAATTAAGTGTTAGAGCCATGCCTACAGTCAAGCTTGGCAGTGATTTCGGATCAATCGGAATGTTTGGCGGAGGCCTCAAACTTGAGTTAATTCCCTTGTTTTCCGGCATGGCAGATAAGGTTCTTCCATTGGATATTGCTTTGGCGGCAGGATATACCAGATTTTCTTATGAATTACCACTGAATGTCTCTGCACCTTCGAATGCGCTGCCAGCATCCCCAACTCAATCCAATAATTTCACAAATCAAAGAGTTGAAGCAAATTTTTCGGGTATTAGTACTGAATTTATCATTTCGAAAAGAATACTGCTCTTCACACCATTTATTAGTCTTGGTTATAATAGAGCAGAAACTGATGCAGGCATGAAAGGTAATTATCCTATTATCAATGGGGTGACCCCGTTAGGTCAGCGAACCTATTCGGTGTATACTGACCCAATAAATATTCAACAAACTGACATCAATGGATTCAGAACAAATATTGGGTTTCAATTAAATCTTGCTTTTTTCAGGATTTATGGTTCCTACAGTATGGCTGAATACAATTCATTTAATGGTGGTATAGGATTAGGTTTAGGAAAATAGATTCATTCAAGCTCTGATGATCGATCTTCCAATTAATAGTCCGATTGAAGAAATAATTAAGCCCCTATTCAAATTAAAGGAAGTTCAGCTATTCATAAAAAGGGATGATATGATTCATCCCTTTATCTCGGGCAATAAATGGAGGAAACTTAAGTACATACTTCAGGAGGCTGCAGAACTTCAGAAGGAGCATCTCATCACCTTTGGTGGAGCACATTCCAATCATCTGCTTGCCACAGCCTGTGCAGCAGCTAAATTTGGCTTTAATAGTACAGGAATTGTACGTGGTGAACATGTCGAAAGTCCGACAATTTTCCTCTCTCAACTTTTCGGGATGCAATTAATTTTCGAGACCCGTGAAAATTATCAGGATAAATACGGCTTGTTTAAAAAACATTTTAGTAACGATCCCAAAGCCTATTTTATTGATGAAGGTGGATCTGGCAGCTTAGGCGCCAAAGGTTGCTCAGAATTAATTGATGAGCTTCCGGAAGTATTTGACCACATCTTTTGTGCAGCAGGTACCGGCACGACTGCGGCCGGAATTCTTTCAGGCATAAGCAGTAAATCACTGAATACTAAAATGCATGTTGTTTCGGTACTTAAAGGTGCTGATTTCTTAAAACAGGACATAGACAATTTAGTGCAGGGAGCTTTGTTTGAATTTCATTCAGCCTATCATTTCGGAGGTTATGCAAAAACAAGTGATAAACTTTTGGAATTTATAAAAGATTTTACACGATCCACAGGCATTCTGTTCGACCCTGTGTATACCGGAAAACTGCTCTTTGCAATCTACGATTTGATCTCGAAAGATTATTTTGTGAAAGGCTCCCGGATATTAATGGTTCATACTGGAGGAACAACCGGGATACTGGGTATGGCCAATAGATTTAAACTCTGAATTCAAATTTTAGGTGGAACAGGCCTTCATTAGCATCAAATTTTGAGGAACATAGTACTGCTGTAAAAATAAGCACTTGGAAAAATAGCTTTAAACGATTTAAACCCATTTTTCGAAAAAAGCGTAATAAAACATCGAAATTTGCTCATTTGAGCACATTTTAGTAATTTTGAGTATATCCGTATCATTATGTACAAGCTATCAGTTTCACCAGAGAAAGTTCAGGAAACACTCCGTAAACACATCCTTGCCGATGGCTATGATCTCACTTTCGACATGGAAAAAAGCAATGGGGTTTATATTTATGATTCCAATCACGATCGTACATTACTGGATTTTTTTACCTGCTTTGCATCAGTTCCGCTTGGGTACAATCATCCTAAAATGGTCAATGATGAAGGATTCAAAAAAAACCTGATGCTGGCTGCATTAACGAACCCCTCAAACTCAGATATTTATACAACCCAATATGCTCAGTTTGTTGAAACATTCTCAAGAGTTGGTATTCCGGATTACCTGCCACATGCTTTTTTTATTGCAGGTGGTGCACTCGCCATTGAAAATGCACTGAAGGTTGCTATGGATTGGAAAGTTCAGAAAAATTTCCAAAAAGGTTATACCAAAGAACGCGGATATAAAGTACTGCATTTCGAAAAGGCCTTTCATGGAAGGACTGGTTATACCATGAGTTTAACTAATACTCACCCGGATAAAACCAAATGGTTTGCACATTTCGACTGGCCAAGGGTATCGGTTCCAAATATTAAATTCCCCTTTACTGATGAAGGTTATGAAGATCTAAAGAAAAGGGAAGCACTTTCACTTGCTCAAATAAAGCAGGCATTCGCTGATTATAAAGATGATATTTGCGCAATTATCATCGAACCAATCCAATCAGAAGGTGGTGACAATCATGTTCGGCAGGAGTTTCTTGAACAATTAAGACTGATTGCAGATGATAATGAATGCTTCTTAATTTATGATGAGGTTCAAACAGGTGTTGGTCTTACCGGTAAATTCTGGGCACACGAGCATTTTGGGGAAAATGCCCGTCCGGATATAGTAGCATTTGGTAAGAAAATGCAGGTATGCGGAATTCTTGTTGGAAATAAAGTGGACGAAATAGAAACCAATGTCTTTAAAGTACCCTCCAGGATCAATTCAACATGGGGTGGAAATCTGGTTGACATGATCAGATCAACCCGTATACTTGAAATTATAGAAGAGGATGGCTTATTGAGTAATGCGAGTATATGCGGGAACTATCTCCAGGAACGCCTACGAAAGATCTCCGAAAAACAGGACAAAATGACTAATGTCAGAGGCCGGGGATTATTAACAGCATTTGATTTTCAGAATAAGGGTATGCGTGACAAATTCATCGCGAGTGGAATGAATAAAAATGTTATGTTTCTTGGTTGCGGGGAAAAGACCATCAGGTTCAGGCCTGCATTAATAATTGAGGAGAAACACATTGATGCAGGCCTAGAAATATTGGAGAGTATTGTGCCTGCCCTTTAAAATAAAAATCTTAAAAATATTATAAGACAGTCTTACAAAAACTAAATTCAGTTTTCACCTTAAATCAAATAAATTATCTATTCCCAATAATTTTCTGCTTGTAAAGCCCTCGGCATGCTCTGCACCGATTGCCTTACCCAAATCGCGCGATCTGGCTTCTACTACTTTTAGAAAGGAGGGGGTAGATATATAAGTCTCCTTTTCATCACTATCTGGGTTAAAGAATTGAGTTTTAAATGCACGGATGCATTCCATTTTTTTGTCCCAAAATTCAGTTACATCAACAATAATGTCAGGTTCGATGTACCTATCCTGTAAATACTGAAACAATAATCGAGGCCGGAAAGCATCTTGCTGAACGCCATCGATCTCAGTTCTGATTTTGGGAAGTCCGGCGAGAAATAAGGCATCATTAACCAGGTCACTTGCTTTACCATGATCAGGATGACGGTCATGCATGGCATTGCTGAATACTATTTCAGGGGTATACTTTCTGATCATCTGAATGATTTTAAGCTGATGTTCTTCATCATTTCGAAAAAAACCATCTCTCATTTCTAAATTCTCTCTGACATGCAATCCCAGAATTCGGCTGGATGCTGCAGTTTCCGCATCTCTTGTTTCTGCTGTGCCTCTGGTACCCAATTCACCC
Organism: Sphingobacterium thalpophilum; assembly: GCA_945878525.1. Classification (GTDB taxonomy): domain Bacteria; phylum Bacteroidota; class Bacteroidia; order Sphingobacteriales; family Sphingobacteriaceae; genus Daejeonella; species Daejeonella thalpophilum_B. Next base: position 3,577 of record CAMCTU010000051.1, on the reverse strand, counting down.
CGAGTAAGATCTACAATTCCAACCTTTTTACCGGCTGCAATAGATCTTAAAATGGTTCCGGAACATCCAAGTTCGGCGTCATCGGGATGAGCTGCAAATATCAGCAGGTCTAATTTCATAGTTTTTCAGTGATCAATAGTTTATTGATTCTCTTTTTAATTCTCGAAGAATTTGGCTTTGTAAAAGGGTAAAAAAAATCTACTGCCTCACCCCTGGTGTTCAGAAGATATTTGTGGAAATTCCATCTTGGTGATGCATCAACAGTTCCATTAAGTTTCTTATCGGTAAGAAATTTATACAATGGATGAGCATATTCACCTCTGATACGAATCTTTTCAAAAACCGGGAAGCCTACTCCATAATTTTTTTCACAAAAGTCGCCTAAAGCGAATCCTTCAAGTGGTTCTTGACCACCGAAATCATTGGAAGGAAAGGCTAATATTTCAAAGTCCTTGCCCTGATAATCTTTCCGAAGTAGTTCGAGCTCTTTAAGTTGTGGCGTAAAACCACATTCAGAAGCTATATTAACGATCAGAAGAACTTTGCCTTCATAATTGCTCAAACTCATATGCTCCCCATTCAGCTTTTGAACACTGAACTGGTAAACCGACTTTTTATTCATAAATAGCTGTATGAGTAATATCCTGCAGACTGTATGATGGCTTCGATGTCTCTGTCTTCCTGAGGGTCGTAAGTATTTTTTAGATTATTGCCAAAAATCCTTGCGATTGATTGATAAAAAAAGGCTGTGATTCCTCCCTTCATATCTTTTAACAAATCATAACTACTCGATCCTGTTTCCCTGTCAATTAACTTGATAAGTATTCCGCCCTGTGTAATGGTTAAATTTTTAACCTCCCTGTTGAACATATTTTTAATTTCCACTTCAAATGACTTGATCATCAATCTCTCTTCTTTTTTAGTCTTCACATTAGCCAGATTCATTTGCAATTCCTGATGTTTACGCCTTGCATACAATGCATAGGGTAAAACCTTTAATACATTGTATCTCAATCGGTTAAATTTCGCTTTTTCTTCAGGAGATTTAAAAAGACGGGTGTCGATAATTAATACTTCAGGTATAACAACCCAGGGGATCAATTCGTTATCAACGTTAGTAACAGAAACACGGATAGTATCTTTTGAACCTTTAATAGTCGGGTCATTTTTATACTGGGCATATGTCATATTTGACATCATAACCACACAAAAAATTAGCGATAGCTTCAAAAAATTCATAAATTTATGTACTGCAAAATTACAGCTATATTTTGTAATTATAGATACCTAAATTTAAGTAAAGTAACCCGTCAAATTTACTTGAAGATATAAAATATAGCTATCGCATGACAATATGAAAGAAATAGTAATTGATCTGGAGGCTGAAAAGAAAGAAATACTCAAACGGTATAGGGCATTGCTGCGTGCCTGCAGATCAACTATGCAAAAAGGTGATAAGCGAATGATTCGCCTTGCCTTTGATATGGCACTTCAAAGCCATCAGAATATGCGCCGTAAGTCAGGTGAGCCCTATATTTACCATCCAATTGCAGTTGCTCAAATAGCGGCTGAAGAAATTGGCCTTGGAACAACCTCCATCGTCTGTGCCCTTTTGCATGATGTGGTGGAAGATACCGACATCACGCTGGATGATATTGAGCGTGAATTCGGTAAAAAAGTAGCTAAAATTATAGATGGCTTAACAAAAATTTCAGGAGTTTTCGATTACAATAGTTCTCTTCAAGCAGAAAACTTTAGAAAAATGCTTCTAACCCTTGCTGATGATGTAAGGGTAATTTTGATCAAACTGGCTGACAGGCTGCATAATATGCGGACCATGGAATTCATGCCAAGGGAGAAGCAATTAAAAATCTCCTCAGAAACAGTATATCTCTATGCTCCTTTAGCACACCGTTTAGGCCTTTACACTTTGAAATCAGAGCTTGAAGATCTATCCATGAAATACATGGAACCTGTAACTTATAAGTTCATCGCCCAACAGCTAAATGAAAAAAAAGCAGAGAGGGAAAACTTTGTAAAAGGCTTTATAGCTCCTATAAAGGATATATTAATTGAACAGGGATTAGACGCCGATGTATATGGTAGACCTAAATCTATCCATTCGATCTGGTCAAAAATGCGAAAGAAAAATATTCCATTTGATGAGGTTTACGATCTTTTTGCTATCAGAATTATTCTAAACAGTAAACCGGAAAATGAAAAATCCGATTGCTGGAAAGCCTATTCCATTGTTACAGATTTATATCATCCGAATCCGGACAGATTACGAGACTGGATTTCATCACCCCGTGCAAATGGCTATGAATCCCTTCATACTACCGTGATGGGCCCCAGAGGCCAATGGGTGGAGGTTCAGATCCGTACAACACGAATGAACGAAATTGCCGAAAAAGGTTTTGCTGCACACTGGAAATATAAAGAAGAACCAAATAATGACAGCGGTCTTGACCAATGGATACAAAAGGTAAGGGAACTTTTGAGTAATCCGGAGGCTAATGCTTTTGATTTTCTGGATGATTTCAAAATGAATCTCTTCTCTGATGAAATCTTTATTTTCACACCAAAAGGATCCTTAATACAATTGCCTGTAAATGCCACAGCACTAGATTTTGCATTTGAGATCCATACTGATATTGGGGCAAGTTGTATTGGTGCGAAAGTGAACTACAAGCTGGTACCACTCTCTTATAAATTACAAAATGGCGATCAGGTTGAGATTATAACATCCAGCAAACAGTCGCCAAAAGAAGACTGGCTGCATTTTGTAGTTACAGCAAAGGCAAAATCAAAAATCAAATCTTCCTTAAAAGAGGAAAAGCGTAAAATTGCTGAAAACGGTAAGGAAATCCTTGAGCGGAAACTCAAATCACTGAAGGTCACCTATAATTCAGATAATCTTTACAAATTGGCCTACTTTTTTAAGTTCCCTTCAACCCTCGATCTTTTTTTTAATGTTGCGCAGGGAAAAATCGATGTAAAACAATTGAAGGAATTTGTTGCTTCCGAAAAAATTATTGAAAACAAGCCTGAAAGGTTAGAGTATGTTCCAAATGAACAATTAAATAAGAAAGTTAAAGGTGATGACAGTGATACATTACTCATTGGTGAAGATTTACAGAAACTGGATTATAAACTTTCGACCTGCTGTAACCCAATTCCCGGAGATGATGTTTTTGGGTTTGTAACTGTAGGTGATGGAATAAAAATTCATCGTACCACCTGCCCTAATGCAGCTAAATTAATGGCAAACTATGGCTACAGGATTGTTAAAGCCAAATGGAATTCACAAAAAGAATTGGCATTTTTAACCGGTCTGCAAATTACCGGAATTGATGATGTAGGACTCATAAACAAAATTACAACAGTCATATCAAGCGATTTCAAAGTCAATATGCGATCCATAACGGTGGATACCGACGATGGTATATTTGAAGGTTCGATCATGGTGTACGTGAATAATACAAATCACCTGGATAACCTGATTATAAAACTCAGGGAAGTAGTTGGAGTTAGCTCAGTAACCCGATTTGACTCGCAAGGTGAAGATATGGTAAAG